>JASJYH010000016.1 GCA_030123675.1 Anaerolineae bacterium
ACAGGTTTGCTAATTAATTCAGCCAATCCATTCCCATCTTTGATATCCAAGTCGAGGCCCAGGCCACCCTGCCCCGGAGTAATTTCTGCCACGATAATATCTGCCTGGGAATGCTTGTTCAGACTAGCAGCCAGGTTGGAGACGAGTGTTGAAACACCTATTCCTCTATCTGCGGCAATTAAACCTACTACAAAGCCAGGCTGCGCGTTAAATGGTTGCGCGGGCGGTCTATTTTCTTTAAATTGGGTAACCAGACGAGAATTTTCTTCTTCCAACAAATTAATTATTCTCTTACGATTCTGCAATGCTTTTTCGGCTTTTTGAAGGACTGCCTCTGCATTATCATAGTTAGATTTCGCAGTACCGTGTATTTTTTCAGCACGCCTGACATCAAGATCTGCCTCTTGAATGGCTTGAGTTGTACTTTCTATGCGTTCTGATTGAGCTTTTCGGCGCTCGCTAATTTCTTCTATGTGAGCGGTTTTGGCCTCTTCAGGTGAATTTATAGCGCGTTCAAGTAAGGCTTTCACATGCGCTTGTAATTCAGATGGATTAGTGGGCTTGGTTAAATAATCATCTGCGCCAACTTCGAACCCAGCCACTTTGTCATCTAATTGAGTCTTTGCGCTAAACATCAAGATAGGAATACCATCTGTAACTTGGTCCTGACTTAGGCGGCGAGCCACCTCGTACCCATCCATATCAGGCATCATAATGTCTAAAAGAATAAGGTTGGGTTTGTCTTCGAGAGCTCTGTCCAGACCTAGCTGGCCGTTGGTTGCCTCCAAGATTTGATAACCCTCCCTTTTCAACATCAGGCCAACCAGCCGGAGCGTGTCTAAATCATCATCGATAATTAATATTTTTGCTGCCATCGATTTATTCTTTAAGCTTGTAAGACAAGTTTAGCATAAAGGGTATAACCAATCAAGCACATGTATAGTATCCCGAATCTCCATGTTATAATGATTACGATTAAGTTTTCTCGTAAAAAACTTCTTCTTTAAGGGGATGACAGGCTTCGACGGGAGAGGTAGTTCCCGGAATGCGAGCCGAGAGGCGCCGATCTCGTAAAACCAGCGCAAACCTTTAAGTGCCAAACGCACTTCATATGCTGCTATGCCCCTCGCCGCATAAGGCGAATGCATAACAGTCGGTCTCCAATGTTGAGGCCGCGTCCACTTGTTCCGATCTCCGCCAGGAGCAGGCCCGGGCGAGACAAACGCGGAGTGCCGCACATTACGCCGCTAACCGTGCGAAAGATTAAGCGGCTGGCGCAGGGTAATCCTCGCCAGTTGAGGTACCCTGTGTGACCATTTTCAACTGGCTACGCTCGTAGATTTTCGAGGCGCGAATCTTTCGGACGCGGGTTCGATTCCCGCCATCTCCACCATAATCCTAATCTTTAAGGTGATTAGCGATGATTAAAGCCCCCAGATCATATGATCTGGGGGCTTTAATGTCATCAGGAAATAAATTAACCAAATTAAGGACTGTTTTCTATCGGTCTCCAGGCCGGGTCAAAATCATCACTGGGGTCGGTGGTTACTCGTGTGCGGTTATCACCACTCGCGGTTATGTAGAATATATCTTTATTTTCACTCTCACCCACACCTTCGTAGACCATCCAGAAACCATCTGATGAGTAGCTGAGATTTTCGATCCCAGATACACCCAGCCTAAACCGAGAAGCATTTTGTGTATTTCGGTCTTCATAACGAATTTGCATTATCCATGGTAGCGAAGGGATGTTAACTCTTTGCTGGCTGAAAAGTATGTACTCCCCATCTGGAGACCAAACTGGAAAAAAGTCCCGTAGTAGTTGTCCACTGCGGACCATTTGGACACTGTTTTGTCCTGTATCAGTCATAGTCCATATTTGCAAGGCGCCAACGCGCTTTTTAACATATACGATCTGATTCCCAAATGGAGACCAGAAGGGCTGATAGTTTTCCTCGTCAAGTTCTGTGTCTGTTAGCCGGACGAGCTGAGAATCATCCAGGTTGATTGAATAAATTTCGCTGTGTCCATCACGTAAGGAGGTGAAAACGATGCGAGAGCCATCAGGTGACCAAGCTGGATCAAAGTCCCCACCAGACACTGTGGTTAATGGCGTTAATTCACCCCCGTCTACATTAATAGTATAAAGGCTCGAATTGCGATAGGAATCCGATCTGAGCTTGCAAGGCGAAGTGAAAACCAGCTTTGCGCCATCTGGCGACCAGGATGGTTGACAGGCTCCATCCGGCTGGTTTGTTATGGGATGTACGTTGTCTCCAAGCGCGTCAACCAAATAGATTTGTGGAATGCCTGTCCGCGCGGATGCAAATGCAATTTGACCTTGGCCGCCACCAAGCGGTGTAGGGGCAGGTGTAAGTGTAATGCTTGGGGTCGCTGATAACCCTTCAGTTGGAAAAATGGTAGGCGCGAGCGTATGCGTCATAACCGCTTCCGGCACTGGGGTTAAAATTGGCGTAAAGGAAACTGTTAGTTGCGGTATAGGAGTAGGTGTTTGTGTTTTATCTATCCACGGGATGAACCCAGCAACAGATGCAGGTACCAGGGGCGGATAATAATATGAAACAGCACCTGTGCCCCCAACCAAAAACAATAGTATCCAAAATAATGGCAATATACATCCAGTCTTGCGTTTTTTCTTTTTCTTGGGTGGTATAAATTCATGCTCTGGCTCAGCAGCCATTTGCTTAGGTTTTTTAGGAAGAGAAGATCCTTCCGCTGAGTCTTCATCGGAAGGCAAGGTCGAGATTAGGTAATTGCCGGCCAATCGCCTTGTGGCTGATTTCGAGCCAAGTAATGCCTTTTTAAAATCCTCGGCATTTTGGTAGCGGTCTTTTGGATCAATCGCCATTGATGTCTCAATCGCAGATGCCAGGCGCCGCGAAACTTTGCTGTTGCGTTTGCGCACAGGTGTAAGTTCAGCATTGTCCATTGCGCGCGCCAAGCCATCTTCAGGAATAGTAGCGGTCAGAGCTGCATAAAGAGTAGCACCAAGCGAGTAAATATCGGTGCGTACATCGGTGCGCGCAGTGCCATACTGTTCTGGTGGGGAATAGCCAGGTGTCATCGCGCGCGCGCCTGTGGTTGTAGCTTGAGCGCCTTGAACTACCTTGGCAAGACCAAAATCTACCAGAAAAATTTGTCCTTCTGGGGCGATCTTGACATTTCCCGGTTTCAAATCTCGGTGAAGAATAGGGGGTTTGCGGGTGTGTAAATATCCAAGGGCATCGCACATCGCTGCGCCGATCATGATGACTTCTTTTTCGGCAATTACCCCCACGCGTTCCATTCGTTGGCGTAAATCTTCTCCTTCTATGAAGTCCATGACGAGATATTGCCCCTGCTCGCCCTCTCCGAAGTGATCTGAAACGCGCGGCAAGTTTGGATGGCGTAAATTCGCCAGGATGACAGCCTCTAGACGAAATTGACGAGCATATTCATCTGTTGTGAACAGGTTTTCTTTAAGCGCAATATCTACCCCCAGGTTTTCATCAACAGCGCGATAGACAGATCCCATGCCCCCTTGCCCCATGATCTCAACAACACGATAGCGGTTGTGTAGAAGAGTACCACGTTCTAAGGTCATTAATGATTTGCTCTCCAGTAAATTTGATTTAGGATCTTAGCCCGCTGATTATATCACCGAGACGAACTTGATCAGTTTTTGAGATTTTATTAAAATTGTATAGAATTGGGTAAAAGTCGAATTACTATTATTGAGATTTACATTAATTGTTTATGTCATGCTGAACGGAGTGAAGCATCTCATTCTCGGGAAAAGAGACTCTTCGCTGTGCTCACACCGTCCCGGTATCCCCGTCTCGGGCCGACGCCCTCTCGGGGCGGACTGCCTTCGGAAGAGTGACAAAACCTTTACCAATTATTGTATACGTAAATAATATAAAAATTGCCAAGAGAAACAATATACATTGGTAGAAATTGATCTTTGTAATTCTCAATACATTAATTATTAGCGTTTTTCTCCCATTCTTTAACGCGATCGAAAAGTTTTTGTAAGGGCTTTAAATCTGCTATATCCACAGCCAGGTTTTTGGTGCGAGTTTTGTTGTATTGAAATACGTGACTGCCGGGTGCGATTTTGCTACTGCGCTGCGTGAATTCTTCCCAAGAAATGTAACCAGTTAATAAAACCTCCATACCATAGAGCCAGATATTACCCCAGGCAAATGGATCAATAATGTATGAATCGCCTATAACAGGACTATGTACTCCTACTCTGGCTTTGGGCAATTTGTCTACATGAAGAGCTGAAAGGGAGAAGAAACTTTCTTCGATAGCAACCTTTTTCATTGGAGGAAGGTCAATTGTATACGTCAGAAAATCTCGATTTTTGGTCAGCCCACTAAGTTCAATAGTAATTATATCTGATGCTTCGGACTTGAGCGTCAGCGGCTTGATCGGTTTCCAATTTTTTGGCCGATTCCATTCGTTTGGCATGGTGTGGATAAGGTAGATGGGCTGGCTAGCATTCAGGGCCTTTTCAATGTGGGATTGCGATGCAGCTACCAACCCGGCCAGAAAAGCAAAAATATACAGGTCATCGTAGCGGCGGCCGTCTTTCGTATGCTGGTCAGAGGGTACCAATGCTGGGGCTTTCAATAGCACCTTGGGCTGAGTCCGAAGCGAAGAGATCTGTCGTCGATGAGAGATGTGAAAAGACTTGATGTCACATCGATGGCCGCCCAGCGAAACATCGTATCTATCTCGATCAGTGAACGGGGTGGCGCCTTTAACTTCGAAGGGGATATCATGCTCACTTAGATAGCGCCGGAAAGCTAACTCAACAGCCACACCTGCTACAATACGCCGCAAGCGGTCAAAAGGCGAACCGCCCATACGATTGTAGGTATATGGCAGCGAGCGGATTGCATAGGCAATCCCGCCTTCGGTCAGATCAGGGGTGTAAGGCAGGCGCAGGAAGTCAGATGTGGTAAGCATCTCGATCTATTAGCTGGGGCAATAGATTAAAACCTGACAAGTTATGCTCATTTTTCTCCTATTCATTCCTGAACTGCAAACAATAGTGATGAAAGGTATTACTGACCCAGGCGCTGTTCATCCCGTATGGAGCCAGGCGCTGGTTATCTTGCATCCAAATTTTTTCGTCTTTGAGCGTGTAAGTTTTTCCCAGCTCGCGGCCGATATCCCAGGCCAGGGGGTAGATCTTGCCACCCTTTTTGACGTTCTTGACGATAATTGTCAGATAGGCTTTCTCTCGTAATAGCGATTGTAATCCTACGTAAATACCGACCAATCTTTCCAGAAACTCTTCATAATCGTCCAGGTTCCCCACGTCATTGGGATCATCCGAGTAAAAGACATCCAACTCCGCCGAAGTTCGACGCTTCTTTTGGGTCTTAGCGCCACGGGCGCGCAACATATCCCAATAAGGAGGTGAAGTCAATACATAGTCAATCTTGGGGAGCTGGTTATTGGTGGCGTTGGTTGCGTCGCCGATGATGACTTTAGAGGTTAAGCGTTCGACCTTTTCTCCAAGCGATTGACGTTCTTCTTTGACTATTTGCTCAGCAATTTCAGCGTATTTTGGATTGAGTTCGATGCCGTAGGAATTGCGTCCTGCCCGCAATGCCGCTACCAACGTGGAGCCCGTGCCTGCCATCGGATCAAGAACGATTTCTTCGTTTTTTGTAAAGAACTCGATGAATTCCTGCGCCATGGTCTCTGGGAATTTTGCTGGGTGAACAAGAACGCCCTTCCGGCGCGGTGGAGGATTGTGAATAAACCAGGATTTCTGGAATTTAAGCCAGGATTTTGGGTCAAGGTCATTGAGCTTGTTTGGACGTTTCATGATCGAATTATACCCACGCTAAGGGTGCACTAGAAAATCAAACTCACCTGGATCGCGATGTTCGTCTCAGGTGATTAATCAGGTACAGCTGTTTTGGTCGGGGGCTTGAAATTAACGGTTTGAACGACCAAATCAGAGAAGGTGACGGTCACAGGCGTCTCGCCCAGCGAGCGTGCGAACACCCCAACTGTCCCAGAAGATAGATTTAGATCTGTTATGCTAAACTGGAAACGGCCGTTTAGGAATAGGCGCAATTCCGGACCGACCGCCCAGACACCAATACGGACTTCACTCGGCGCGCCCGGCGGCACGTCTCCACTGGGGACGAATTCATGCAAGTCATGTCGCTCTTTGAGGCTGATCCGTTCTGCATGTATCTGCCCATTGCAGGTCAATGAGAAGCGGTAATACGTGGCAGCGTTGCCACGCACCAAAAATCCATATTCGTCCGCGTCACGACATAAGCTGGGACGGGCTGTGATTTCAGCGTAAAAGTCTCCTAGCACCAATTCCCGCTGCAGGCTGATCAAATATACCCCCGGCTTAACTGCCAATGTCAAGCGATCACGGCTAAGGGTAGCGGAACCTTCGTCGGAAGTGGCGGTATCCCAGGTAGATGAATCGCTGAAATCGTCGGTGACCATAACACCATTCAAACCAGTCAGCATCTCTGGTGTGGCGGGTTGCGTAAATATCGCTTGAGGCGTGTGGGTGGCCGTGGCCGGAAACCAGACTGGGGTCGGAGTCTGAAAGGGTGTTGAAGTGGCTGGTCGTGGCGTGGCCGTAATAGAATCAAGCCGCACACCGGAGCAAGCTGTGAGCAATAGGCAGCATACGATAATGAAGAAACGCGGCAACATCATAGGTATCTAAATGCTAAAACAAGGCTGGGATGATGTAAAATACAACCGTTTTACATTCTACTGCTATTTGCATAAATAGGCGAACTTCCGTTCAGATTTGCTGGGTAAAAACAAGTTTTGGAATACAAATATTTACGCAGCACGCAGTAGCATAGAGGAGGAAACTATGGCTGAAAAACAAGTCCTTGTAACTGGCGCGTGTGGCGAGATCGGCCAAGCCCTTGTCCAAAGTTTAGCGAAGCGTGGAGGCTATCGAATTTTTTCTGCAGATCTGGCGCCATTGCCAGATGCGATCGCTTCGTTGGTTGACGAGCATTTTCAGGGGGATCTGGTTATCAAGGCTAAATATTTTTACGATTATGATTTCGATGTTATTTTTCACCTGGCTGCGTCGCTTTCTTCAACTGCAGAAAAATCACCGGAGGTGGCACATCGTATCAATGTTGATGGGACCATGTTGTTGTTGTCCATGGCAGCCTATCGATCTGAAAAATATGAGAAAGAAGTTAAGTTTTTGTTTCCCAGCACAATTGCAGTTTATGGTTTTCCGAGTTTAAAGGAGAAGACCGCTGCAGGACAAATCAAAGAGAACGAGTGGAATAATCCGCAAACCATGTACGGCTGCACGAAATTGCATTGTGAAAAATTGGGCCTGTATTACAGCAGTTTTATGGGTCAGCGTCATTTAGACCCAAATCCGCCCACCATGTTGGATTTCCGTGCGATTCGATTTCCAGGGCTAATCAGCGCGTTTACAGTTCCGAACGGCGGGACAAGTGATTACGGACCTGAGATGTTGCACGCAGCGGCTCAATTCAAGCCCTATGTCTGCTTCGTGCGCGAAGACACGAAAATCTCCTTTATGGCAATGCAGGACGCTGTTAAATCATTGTTGATGCTGATGGATGCCCCACATGAAAACTTGACTTATCCAGTATATAACATTGCTGCTTTTAGCCTAACAGCCAGGGAATTTTCCGAGTGGTCGCTCAAATCTTTCCCGGAAGCAAAGATAACTTTTGAGCCTAATATCCAACGCCAGGGCATTGTCGATTCATGGCCGGAAGACCTGGATGATTCTATGGCCCGCAAGGAGTGGGGCTGGAAACCAGATTACGATGTAGAGCGGTTCTTTAACGAATACTTTCTGCCCGAGATCAGGAAGAGGTATGAATAGGCGCTGGGTTGCTATGGTTTTGTGTTGTTTATAAATTTGTAAAAGTGTAAAACATAGTAAATCTCCAACAAAACCAGACCCGCTTTTGCTACCATAAATCCTGATATAATCCGCGTACTTATGAACCCAAAGCGATTTCTAATCGTTTTTCTTCTTTTAATACCACTTTTCCTCTTTGGAATCCTTCTACCGGCTGGGGCTTCGGGATCTGCGCAAGTGCAGTTTCCTTCGCCGACTCCTCAACCGGACGGTCGCATTATATACATTGTACAGGCTGGGGATAGTTGTTTTCGGATCGAGGCCTTGTACGTCATAACGATTGACGAATTGCGCCGATTAAATCCCCAACTTGACGAGAATTGTACCCTCGCTGTTGGTTCCGAACTTATGTTTGGTATTGGTGGGCCGTCAGCGTTTTCACCAACCCCGGGGCCAGTTCCGTCAGCTTTGCCGGCCACTATCACACCCACACCAATTGCCGGGACGACTGAAATCTGTGTGCTGCTCTATGAGGATGTCAACGGAGATGCACTTCGACAAGATTCCGAGATCGGAATCCCAGATGGCGCAGTTAGTGCAAGCAATACAGCGGGCACCTTTTCAGAAACAAAGACAACTGTTTCTGAAATTGATCCAGATACCGAAGAGCCGCGACTAGTCTGTTTCGATAATGTTCCGGAGGGTGAATATAACGTCAGTGTGGCTGTACCTGATAATTACAATCCGACCATGGAATTGTCCTATTCATTCTCTATCAAGGCAGGCGACCGAGCCTTTATTGACTTTGGAGCCCAATCCCAAGAGGAGACTGCTATTGACTCAGCCCCTGATAATGGTGGAGCCGGAAGAACCCCAATCTTTGGGATTTTAGGTGGCCTGCTCTTGTTAGGCGGGTTTGGCCTGTTGTGGTATGCCATGCAACAACGCAGACCCGCCAGTAAGCTCCGGCGCGGTGGTCTGTATAAAAAATAATTTGTCGATAATATAAAAAAGGGCTTACATATGTTTTGTAGGCCCTTTTCCTTGTTTAGAAGAAGATATTAAGGGCCGGTTTGAATGGAGCCATAGGTGGGCGAACATACGATGTCGTAATATTCCAATTCAATCGCTTTGTTGGCCTCTGCATATGCTTCGGCATCATTTCCCATCACACGGATAGTATCCAATTGGGCCAAGACCGTTGTGGGCCAATATCGCGGCAAAGTTAGCAACGGATCATTGACCGGGCCTTCGGGGATGTAGTAAGGTCGTTGCGGGTCTTTCACATCTGCCAATGGCACCCAGTTGTACATAAAGGGCCCACGAGGGTTGACGGTAAATCCAAGCCGGTAACCGACTTCGCGAGCTACTTGCGCCCCCCGTGGTGTGAATCCACCACCTGGCCAAATGTATGCAATAGGGGTTTTCCCATAGTATGTCTGGATATTATCAATTGACCCCTGGAGTTCACTGAGTATAAACTCGTCTGTTGAACCGGGCACAATGTTGATATTGTGGATTACACCGTGGGCTTGATAGTCTATCCAACCCTCTGCGGCCAGGGTCACATTTTCTAGCAAGACTGGGTCGTCTCCGCCGAGGAAGCTGATCCACCCATTGACCACCGGCCACCCAAACTTATTGTAAAAGGGACGGAAATGATCATTGAAGTATTCCTCAAATTTACGATCATCTACCACCAACAACACAGCGCGCGCTGGGATATACGCATTGTGTTCCATAAAATCTGCTAATTGAGTGGCATTGATGGCCTCAAATCTCAGTTCTTTTAGGCTGTTCATTAATTTCTTGAAATCCTGCACAGAGATGTCGTTCGGATCTAAACTGGCTGGATCTTTATTAATGCCATGGAACATGATTGCAATCACGACAGTACCGGGTTTCGCTTTGTTGGGGTTCCATTTATTTTGTAAATATTGACAGGGTTCGGAGATATATGTGTGTGGCGTGTCAAGAGGGTTGAGAATCCCAGTTGTGTAAATTGCCGGCAATGCCGGTGGAGTCCGCGGCGGCATTGTTGCTGTTGGCAGCGGTGTTTCTGTAGGCAGCGGAGTGGCTGTGATAAGACTTGCCATTGCAGTTTGGAAAGCCTGAGTAAACGCACCATTTATATCAACGGTAGGAGAAGCTGGTCTCGATTGACAGGCTACCAAAATAACGCTCAGCAGGCTAAGGCTGGAGATGATGCGAAAAGGTCTTAACATAGATTGGTTTTATTCGTTGCTCTCGCCTTTAATAATCGCCTCTGTCATTTCAAGGCAAATATTATCCTTGTATTGCTTTGGCGGTGTTTTGAAAAAGCAAAAATGAAGGGCCGATGATAGGGCCACTTAAATTACAGTCGGGGAACCAGGGAACGTGCTCACTGGGGCCAACATGTATATCCTCGGGATTTGTCTCGATTGGGATCATGCTGGTGACTGCGCCCGTTTTGGAGATATTTTTGCTTTCCAGGCCTGGAGTGTGACATATTAAAGGTTAATTTATCGGACTCTTGACAAAATTAAATGAAAATCTTTATTAGGGCAAAGACTTTCAATCGTCGGAACTTAGGGTGCACTTAATTTATTGCCCTGTATTGTATAATAAAATCTGATTATTCTCTAAAAGTGGTCATGAAAACTTCTAAAAAAGCCTCAATCCTGAAACGCATACTTGCGGTCACGCGAGACCTTAGGTCTGCTACCGATATGGAAGAGTTGTTATACCGTCTGACAATCTCTGCCTGTGAACTTACTAGCAGCCAAGCCGCTTCCATTTTAAAATTTAATGAACTCACAAACTCCTTGCGTTATATCGCAGCGCCCTGGCTCCCCGCTGAGTCGCTTAAAGAAACCAATGTGCCATTGACTGATAGTATGCCAGGCTGGGTTTTTACGAACGGAGAACCATTAATCATTCAAGATGTGGCAAATGATTCTCGCCATTTCAAAGAAATTGATCAAGGTTCTAATCTTACAACGACTTCATTGATAGCCGTCCCCATTCAACATCAAGGGGATACAATTGGCGTCCTTGAATGTTTAAACAAGTCGGAGGATGGTAATTATACCGAGGATGATGTCATTATTCTAGAGATGCTGGCATTTTATGCTACTCTGGCATTAGCAAATATGGATTTGGAAAACCAGATAAGTAACAAAAGCAACGATACGAGAGGGTTGGATCGCTTGAAAAGAAATTTCATCGCCATCATATCACATGAGTTACGGACTCCGCTTGGATTGATTCTGGGGCATGCTACCGTTCTAAAGGAGGTTGTCTCAGACGAACATAACGAAGCATTGGAAACCATTATCCGCAATTCTGTTCGCCTGAAGGAAATTATAGAAAGTCTGTCGAGTATTGATAACATCGAAAGTGGCTTGTCTAGAATTCGTCAGCGTTCAATCTCTGTGCCTCAACTCATTGATGAGGTGATTGTTGCGTTTAAAGACCTTGCAGTTAAGAAAAGTATCACGTTGAAAGCGGATATCCCTGACCGTGATCTTTATGTCGAAGCCGACGCTGATAAAATCACGATCGCAATTGGAAATCTAATTCGGAATGCGATTACATTTACAGATGAGGGCGGTCAAGTAATAGTCAGGGCAGAATCGGTGACTGGAAATGTGAAAGTCTCTGTGACGGATAACGGGGTTGGCATTCCCATTGATGATCTGCCCCTTGTGTTTGAGCGATTCTTTCAGGTTGAATCACATCTCACACGGAGTCATGCAGGCTTGGGGTTGGGTCTTTCGGTGGCTAAATCTATGATTGAATTGCACGGCGGGAAAATTTGGGTCGAGAGCGTTGAGAAGGAAGGAAGCACCATTAATTTCCTGCTGCCTATTAAACCACCTGAAAATATATCTACTAAATAAGCTTTATTTAATTTAAAATGGAACCACGCTTCGTTTTAGCTGGCCATATGCGCCGTGAATTCCTATTACCACCAGTAGGAAATCCATTACTGGATGTGCCAGGTGGTAACCTTCTCTACGCTGCCGGAGGACTCCGCGTTTGGGAGACAGAAATTGGGCTGCTTGGACGTGTCGGCGAAGACTATCCATTCCAATGGCAAAAGGATTTTGAAGCCATGGGTTTTGATACACAAGGCTTGAAGACTTTGCCCGAAAGTATTGATTTGCGCAGTTTTCGTTCTTACTCTGAGAATTTGGATTTTAGCCGAACTAATCCGGTATCGCATTTTGCCCGTCGCGAATTGACCTTTCCTAAAGCACTATTAGGATATCAACCAGAGACTGAAATTCACGACAATCCGCGTAAGCCCCATCCACATGCGCCTCTCGACATAGATATTCCGGAAGAGTATCTGATGGCCAGCGCGGTGCACCTTTGTCCAATGAACTTTTCAAGCCAAGGACTGTTGGTGACTGCATTCAAAAGGGGGCAGGCAACCACAATTACCCTAGACCCCGAGCCTGCCTACATGTCCCCAAAATTCTTTAGAGAACTGCGCGGATTGTTAGATGGCCTGACAGCCTTTCTGCCCTCAGAGCAGGAAATGCAAGCATTATTCTGGGGCAAAACCAATGATTTATGGGAGATGGCTGAAGCAATAAGTAGGAACGGATGCGAATTGGTTGTCATCAAACTTGGTGGGCGGGGACAATTGTTGTACGACGCAGCCGGCAAACACAAATGGGAAATCCCGGCATACTCTTCACGCATGGCTGACCCAACCGGCGCTGGTGATGCGTTTGGTGGCGGATTTCTAGCGGGGTTTCGCAAAACATATGACCCGCTAGAAGCAGCTATTTACGGAAATGTATCGGCTTCTCTTAAAGTAGAAGGCAGTGGTGCCTTCTATCCCTTGGAGGTTATGCCGGAGCTTGCACAAGCGCGCCTTGAAGTATTGCGAGATTTGGTGCGCGAGGTTTGATATAGTGGATATCTCAAAACGTGTACTAGATTTAGCGGTACAAATTCAACAGATCCCTGCACCCACGTTTTCAGAAGACCAACGAGCACAATTTGTAAAAGGGATGTTCGAGAAAGAAGATTTACAAGAAATAAGAGTAGATGAAGTAAATAATGTCTATGCATTGCTACCTGGGGAAGGCAGCGGCCGACCATTAATTGTGAGTGCGCATCTTGATACAGTTTTTCCAATTGAAACCGAATTGTCTATAGAGTATAAAAAAGATCGCATCATCGGACCCGGCATTGGCGATAATTCATTGGGTGTGGCAACGCTGTTGGGCCTGGTCTGGTCACTGCGTGAAATTGGAGTGACGCTGCTCGGCGATTTATGGTTGGTAGCCAATGTATGCGAAGAGGGTTTGGGTAATTTACAGGGTATGCGCGCAGTAGTGGATCATTTTGATGCAGATGTACAAGCGTATCTTATTATAGAAGGTCTATCATTGGGATATATTCAGCACAAGGCTTTGGGTGTGCACCGTTTGCGCATCACATCGAAAACTATGGGAGGCCATTCTTGGTCAGATTTTGGTAGCCCATCTGCATTGCATGAAATTTCAAAACTGGTGACGAAATTGACTGCCCTGCCTCTCTCGAAAGATCCACGCACAACCATGAATGTAGGGAAAATGGCTGGAGGCACATCGATTAATGCGATTGCATCTGAAGCCTGGTTGGAATTGGATTTGCGCTCTGAAAGTCCGCAAGAATTAACGGATTTGGTGCAATCAGTGGAACAATTAATTGAAGCGGCTAGCAAGCCAAAAGTCCGGATGGAGGCGGAAGTGATTGGAAATCGTCCTGCTGGGGAACTTCCTGAAAGCCATCCTTTAGTTGATCTGGCGAAGGATTGTCTCACGGAACTAGGCATTGATCCAAAGGTGATGATCGGATCCACCGATGCCAACTTGGCCCTAAATCGCGGTATTCCCGCACTTGTACTTGGTGTTACGAACGGTGGTGGTGCGCACACTACCGCCGAGTTTGTGTATATTGAACCGGTGAAGCAGGGTATACAACAATTGACTCAGTTCGTCAGCAGGGTCTGGAGATGAACATCTTTCAACCTTCCCCAAAGAAAAATGACGTATGCCGTCGTTTAATTCTTTCGTAAGTATTTAATGATAAAAATACAACTTGAGAAAATATAGATCCCTTTCAATTTTTATATAGGAGAGAGGCAATGAAAAATCAAAAGTTGATTATAGTTGGTGTTATTGTAGCGATCATTATCGCAATACCTGTAGGTTGGTATTTACTTTCCCCATTATGGATTGATGTTGAGGTACAAGAAGATTTTCCAGTTGTGGCAACACCCATATCTATAGATCCGACTCAAGCTTTGGAAGCCACCAAAGCGATGGAAACCGCCCTGGTGGAGCCCACACAACCCTCCGTAGAAGATTCAATGCCCGCCGTAGAATTGACCGTCCTTGCACAAGGCAACTTTTACCCGATCGCCCATGCCAGCGCAGGACTTGCTACTATATACCAGTTGGCTGACGGTTCTCGCATCTTACGTTTGCAGGATTTTTCTGTCGACAATGGCCCCGAATTACACGTCTATCTCGTGCCAATTGACCCGGTCCCGGATTCGGTTGGTAGGGAAATAGCTGGCTCGGTTGATTTGGGTAGCCTCAAAGGGAATGTTGGCGACCAAAATTACGAGATCTCTGCTGACCTGGACCTCAGCCAGTTTAAGTCGGTTGTGATCTGGTGCCAGCCATTCCGTGTGGCATTTTCCGCTGCACTCCTGGTTACCCAATAATAATGTGATCTAGATCAAATGGCAGAATTGGCGATTAATAAGGAGAGACTGTTGAAACAGTCTCTCCTTTTAGGTTTAATCATTTGCGATCTTTATAAGCTTATGGCGCTACTTCAGTTACCTAGATTGCATCCACATGAACTTTGTCTTCAGCCAGACCGTTGACTACAGGGGGTGCGCCGGGAATCGTTGGAGCGATGATTACAACATAATTATACGTTCCCATCGGGGGATTGCTGGGTGCATTATTAAGATCTATAAATATGCCATTTTGCAAGCCAGAACCAGTTGGAGGCTTAGAGTGTAATTCGCTAATAGGTACGGCTCGGTGGTTGCATTCAAGCTCAGTTGAGCATTGGGGATAGGTTGGCAGAGAGCCAAGGGAGCTTCTCTAATTCAATAACTTTGAAGGTAAGGTTTCTTTCGGCAATAGCTGTATCGAAGCTCTTTTTTGCTTTGGTAACTAATGGTTTAATTTTTATATTTTTTGGATTAACTATTAGTGACTTATTGTCAATTCTGGAAACGTCAAGCATATTATTAATGACTTCTGTCATCCGATCGGTCCCTTGCAGTATTCCGCTTGCCAGTGTCGCCAACTCAGGATCTGCGTTCGCTTTATGCTCCATGATTTGTGCATAGCCTTGAACAAGTGTTAATGGTGTCCGAAGCTCGTGTGCTGAGATGTGAATAAACCTGCTTTTCGTATTGTCGATCCGCTCTAGTGCGCGATTTGTTTTTTCAAGCTCCATAGTTCGCTGTTGCAGATTATGGGTCATATGGTCAAAGGTGGTTGCTAATTCGCCGATTTCGTCATTGCTTTTAACCTCCGTACGACGATTTAGGTCCCCCCTTGCGATTGCCTTCGAAGCAATCACAAGTTTTGATAGCGGAACAACGATTCTGCGCGTAATTAGATAACCAATTAGAATTACGGCCAGCATTCCAGTTGTGAAAATTGCAAGATAAGTATTACGGCTGACTGCTCCAGCTTGGACAACAAAGTTCAAGGGTAAGATAACCGCAAACGCCCCTAATCTATCATTGCCCACTAGTAGTACTCCCCGCGCCAGACTATACCAGCGTCCATCTGCAACGAAATTTTCCCCGGAAATTAAGTTGCTTGAATTAGTGATTTGTTGAAATTCTGCCTCTGTGATTGAATATGAGGCCAGAATATCTGGGGATACAACACCGGCTCTCAACGAGGTGGCGATCGCCTCCCCGTTTTCTGCATATACAATTACATCAGCAGAAGATGTACTCTTCAAAAATGGTAGCAGGGTATCTAATGATGTCCCGACAATAACAACCCCAGCAAGTTTTTTTTCGAGAGGTACAGGGATTGCTGTTAAGTAATAAAATCGTCCGTCTGCAGGGTTAATCCCTATTCCCCGTTGTGGAAGGCTTTCAGGATCGTCACTATCCAAAATTTTACGAACAATAGGAGCATTTCCCGCCCCAATAGCTTCTTCCACTTCGAGCACTTGTCCCTCTGGCGTTAGGATTAAATGGGTGATCTCCCTGCCTTGTTTATCGACAAGAATCAGGTTTTCAATACCCAATCCTGAAGCGAGAGGGCTAGCAAGTGTTAAAGCAGATGTGGTATCCCCACTCGTTATTGCTTCGGCTAATCCGCGTGTATGTGCAACAATCCGAGCTGCATCAACATGCTGGATTTCTTGACGAACGATATCATCAGAAACCACCCGTCCAGCTTCTAGAAGTTGATTTGTAAGTCGTTCATACAGTTAGCCTGTTACTAAACGGGTTACAACATATAAACCGGTTACTGCAATTACAAGAGTAAGTAGTAAAAAGGGTAAAATTACTTTAAGTCGAATACTCACATAGATCCAAGAGTTTTTCTTCTATACATTTAATGACTCGTGCCATTATACAAACGAATCTATTGATAAATTGAGTGCATCAAAACTGTAAGTAGACACCAAAACAAGGATTTTCAGTAAACAAGTATCTCTAAGATTTTTTAATTTTCGTATAAGAGTATGGGTGTGAATTGGGTCTTCGTTAAAACCACAAACGCCCTTTCTAGGCGTTTGTGGTTAGTGGGCGCAGAGGGACTCGATACCCCGGTAGCCTTAGCATCCCCTTATGGGGGCTTTGGTGAAAGAATGGTGGGCCTAAAAAGGGGGGTTTAGTGGGCGCAAAGGGACTCGAACCCCTGACTTCTTCGGTGTAAACGAAGCGCTCTAACCAACTGAGCTATGCGCCCATAATTACATATTATACCTCAGCTCTCTTGCAGGTTATTGGGTCACAGGTTAAACTTCATAATATATTTATATCTGGGAGCAAGAAATGCGGATCATTCGCTACAAAGCCAAAAACGAAGATGCGAAATATGGCTGGATGTTAAAGGATAAGATCGGGGAAATCGATGGAAACCTGTTCGGATCCTATAAACGCAAAAAAGTCGATACGCCTCTTGCCGACGTCAGCCTGCTGCCGCCCTCTCAACCGAGCAAAATCGTTTGTGTGGGCCGAAACTATATTGAGCATGCCAAGGAGCTGGGAAATGAAGTCCCGAAGATTCCGCTCATTTTCATGAAGCCGCCTTCCTCGATCATTGGAAACGGAGATACTATTCTACTGCCGACCCAGTCCCGGCAGGTGGAGCACGAAGCGGAGTTGGTAGTTGTAATCGGGAAACGTGCAAAGGATATCATTGCTGAAGAAGCGGACAAATACATCTTTGGTTATACCATTGGTAATGACATCACCGCTCGAGATCTACAGCAGACAGATCAACAATGGACGCGTGCCAAAGGCTTCGACACCTTCTGCTCCTTTGGCCCATGGATCGAGACCGAGTTCAATCCTGCGGATGCGGTAGTGACCTGCCGCGTTAATGGACAGATGCGTCAGATGGCTTCCACGCGTGATATGGTCTTCGATGTCGGTGTCCTGATCGCCTATATCACTTCCATAATGACCCTGGAACCCGGCGACCTGCTTTTCACAGGCACACCCGCTGGGGTAGGGATGCTCGTGGACGGCGATGAGGTGGAGGTAGAAATCGAGAACTTGGGAAAATTGACAAATCCGGTTCAGGGCATAATGGGTTGATATTGAATAATGTTTTCTGTTGAAGCAATCAGGGTTGATCAGGGAAATGCCTTATTCGCCAATGACCTCCTAGCCATTATTAACAAAAGGAACTCCCATGAAATCCTTTGAAATGACACAACTCATCAAACAACGCGCGGATTCAAACGATCGCTATCACGAATTCTTGCGTGTTCCCGATCTGAGCATGGGACTCTACGTACTGCCCGCGGGCGGAACGGATCCACAGTCGCCACATACCGAAGACGAAGTCTATTACATATTTAGCGGGAAAGCCAAAGTCAAGGTTGGGGACGAAGATCGGGCTGTACAAGCCGGCTCGATTGTATATGTAGCGAAAGACGTAGTCCATCGCTTTTACTCCATTGAGAAAGAGTTAACGTTGTTGGTCTATTTCGCACCAGCGGAGAATATTGCTTTACCAGAAAAATAAGTTACGAATATGATTTTATGATCCAACTTCTCCACACCCCTTTCCACGAAAGAACAGAGCTGCTTTGCCAACCTAAAAACTGGCGCCGCTGGGCCGGATACCTCGTTGCTGGCTCTTATGAAATGTCACTTGACCGCGAGTATTGGGCCATCCGCAATACTGCAGCCCTGATCGACGTCTCGCCGTTGATGAAATATCTTATAACGGGCGTGGACGCCGCACTGTTGCTCAACCGCGTAGTCACACGCGATATCGACAAGTTGCAAGTTGGTCAAGTGTATTACACGGGCTGGTGTGACGAAGACGGCAAAATGATCGATGATGGCACTCTCTCACGGCTGGACGAAACTACATACCGACTGACTTCCGCGGAGCCGAGCCTGCGTTGGCTTACGATGAACGCCGTCGGCCTGGAGCTGGAGATAACGGAAATCACCGATAGCATGGCAGCCCTCAGTTTACAGGGACCAAACTCGAGCTCCGTTTTGAACCGCTGTTGTGATAATCCGGTTGATGAGATTAAGTATTTCCGTCTGATGCACAATGAGTTGGACGGAATCCCCATCTCAATTTCCAGAACCGGCTATACAGGCGATCTGGGTTATGAAATCTGGATAGATGCCAAGGATGCGTTACCCGTTTGGGATGCGCTGATAGCGGCCGGACACGACTTCGGCATTCTACCGGTCGGAATCCTGGCGATGGACATGGCGCGTGTGGAGGCCGGGTTGTTTATGATCGAGTCCGATTACACCTCTAGCGACCATGCTTGGATCAAGGCCCAGCAGTCGTCACCGTTCGAGCTGGGATTGGGCTGGACGGTGAATCTCGATAAACCGGGATACTTTGTGGGCCGGCCTGCGCTGGCCCGTGAACAGCGCGAAGGCTCAACCTGGAAGTTGATGGGGCTGGAAGTGGAATGGGACGGGCTGGAGGCTCTTTTCAAGGACGTAGGTCTGCCGCCGCAGATCCTTAGCATGGCGATCCGGGCCAGCTTGCCTGTACGTTCTGGAAAAAAGCAAATTGGTTATGTTTCCACCGCAACCTGGTCACCGTTGTTGAAGAAGTACATCGCGCTAGCCCATTTGCAAAAACCGTATTTTGAACCCGGAACGAACCTGCGCATGGAAGTGACGGTGCAGCACCATCGTCAGTACGCACCCGCTCGCGTTGTAACCTTACCCTTTTATGAACCCGAATGGAAAAAGAGATAATTAACCATAAACGTGAGTAATTTTCCGTTTTACATCGTACTGCTGATTATAAGGAATCATCCATGACAGTAAATCATTACGACGCAATCGTCATCGGTGGCGGCCACAATGGACTGGTGGCTGCAGCATACCTGGCACGTGCAGGTAAAAAAGTTGTTGTACTGGAAAGGCGCGAGATCGTTGGTGGCGCGGCGGTTACTGAAGAGATCATCCCCGGTTTTAAGTTTACTGAATTCTCATACGTAGTCAGCCTGCTGCGGCCGGAGATTATCCGCGAGCTTGAATTGCCCAAGCACGGGCTGAAAATCTTGCCGCTGCCCTCCACCTTTGCCCCGATGGATAACGGCGATTATCTCGGACTTTGGGATGATCCTGACCTGACGCGCCGCGAGCTGTACCGCCATTCGCCGCTTGACGCAGAAGCGTACGACGCGTATTCGCGTGCCATGGGCCGCGCCGCCAAAGCCATCAAGCCGCTAATCAGTTTGATACCCCCTGACCCATCCTCGTTGCATCCCCGTGATTTGATGGGGCTGCTTAAACTCGGTCAGTACGCGGCCGGCCTGTCTGAAAAAGAGCTGTATATGATTGCCAAGTTGGTGACCCAATCCGCAGGCGACATGCTCGAAGAATGGTTTGAGACGGATGTTTTATTAGGCACAAAAGCTGCCAGCGGCGTCGTTGGCACGCTCTTGGGGCCTCGTTCAGCGGGGACGGCCTACGTGTTACTGCATCATTACATGGGTGAAATCGATGGTGCCTTCCGGGCCTGGGGATTTGCCAAGGGTGGCACTGGCGGGGTCAGCGGTGCCATCGCCAACGCGGCACTGGCGCTCGGGGCCGAGATCAGGGTGGGGAGTTCCGTCGCCCAGGTCATCGTCAAGAAGGGACGCGCAGCCGGAGTCGCGCTCGATAACGGCGATGAACTGCAATCCAAAGTCGTCTTCTCGGCGGCCGACCCCAAACGGACCTTCCTGCAATTTGTGGACCCGAAATATTTCCCGGATGAATTCATTCAATCGATTAAAAACTTCCGCACACTCGGATCGTCGGGCAAGCTCAATTTGGCGCTTTCAGAACTGCCTGATTTCACGGCATTGCCAGGCGAAGGACCACTCCATCGCGGCGCGATTTCGATTAGTCCCAGCCTGGACTACATCGAGCGGGCCTACGACGAGGCTAAGTACGGTCAGTTTTCGCGCCGTCCGTTCATTGATATGATTATCCCCTCCGCGATTGATCCTGATATGGCCCCACCCGGACAACACGTCGCTTCATGCTTCATACAATATGCGCCCTACGATCTCGAAGGCGGCTGGGACGATGCCAAAAAGGAAGCCTTCGCTGAAACGGTTATCTCCACTCTAGAGATTTACGCGCCCAACATTCGGCGCACCATCGTGGGCAAACAGGTCATCACGCCGGTCGATATAGAACGTATCGCGGGCATTACAGGCGGGAATATCTTCCATGGCGAAATGCTGCTAAATCAGATCTTCTTCCTACGACCCGTAGCAGGTTGGGCCGATTTCCGGACACCCCTGCGGGGCTACTATTTGGCCGCCAGTGGCGCCCATCCCGGCGGCGGGGTCATGGGTGCGGCCGGAAAATTGTCTGTACAGGAAGCGCTCAAGGATGGTTTGCTTTGAAAACATACGACGCAATCATCATCGGCGCGGGCCATAACGGACTGGTGTCTGCCGCATATCTTGCCAAAGCGGGCAAGCAGGTGCTGGTGCTCGAAAGTCGTGCCATTCCGGGTGGCACACTCGTCACTGAAGAATTCGATGGTTTCATGGCGGATATGGTCCAGAGCGGGAATCTGTGCCCGGATATTATCCGCAACCTAAAACTGGCGCGCTTCGGTCTCAAGCCTAAGCCTGTCTCAGAGATACCAGCCTTTATCTCGCTCCTACCCGATTCCGATATCCTGGTGCTTGAAAGTGATCCTGTTAAGGCAGCCGAATCCATCAAGCGCTTCTCTCCAAAGGACGCGGCGCGCTGGCCGGACTTCCTGACTTTTATGGAAAAGGCCACAAAATTTCTGGAGTCTGCTTACGACACGCTCATGCCGCGCTTGCCAAAAGTCAGCCTAAGCGAGGGTTACAGCTTAGCGGAATTGGCGCTCGATTTACGTTTGGCAGGTCGCAAGAATATGCTGAATATCATCCGGGTCATACCGATGACGGCGGTTGAGTTCCTGGAAGAGTGGTTTGAATCCGAGCAGTTGAAAGCGGCCGTTGCCTCTGTCGGCATCCATGGCGTAACTTTGGGAGTCATGTCTGCCGGCACAACTTTCAACCTGATCCATAATTGGCTCAACCGTGGCGGCTTGGCGCATCAGTACCTTGGCCGGGCCGGGCAAGTCACAGATGCCCTTGTCGCAGCCGCAGAAGCCTACGGCGCGGAAATGCGCTTGAGCGCAGAAGTAACGAGCATTAAAATCGAAGATAACCAGGCTGCCGGCGTGGTGCTGAAAGACGGCGAAGAGATTTCCGCCCAAACGGTCCTCTCTTCCGCTGACCCCAAACGGACGTTCTTAACACTGGTCGGCCCAATGGAACTATCCCCTACTTTCGTGTGGCATACGCAATCCATCAAGATGCGCGGATCGGTCGCCAAGCTGCACCTGGGGCTGAAATCCCTGCCGGATGGCATGGCAGCGGATACCACATATACAATTGCTCCCGCGCTCAATTATTTGGAGCGCGCCTACGACGCGGCCAAATATGGCCAGATCTCTGAAAAACCTTACCTTGAAGTAACCACCTCAGAAAATGTGATCTCGATCCACTTTCAGTACGCACCATATAAGTTAAAACAAGGCGCATGGAACGATAAACGGGATACTCTTGAAAAGCTGGCGGTTGATACTTTGGCTGTGCATTTCCCGGAGCTGCAATCATCAATTGTAAAAAGTAAATTGTTAACCCCCGCTGATTTGGAGACGACCTATTCCCTGACCGAAGGCGACCTCAACCATGGACAGATCATGCTCGACCAGTTCATGTTCATGCGCCCCATTCCGGGTTGGTCGAATCACAAAACGCCGATCGACGGACTCTATCTTTGCGGTAGTGGCGTGCATGCCGGTGGTGGCATCAGTGGCGCGAGTGGGCGTAATGCGGCCAAAGTGGTTTCGAAAGAGATTTAATTAAGTTATCCATTCCCAAAGATACCAATATACGAAGCGCTTTCTAGGTGCATATTGGTTATTAATTCAACAAAGCTTTTCGTAATGCATCAAGATAAAATAGCGGGCCGGCTGTTATAATCACAGTGATTTTTTAGGAGGCCCTTTCTTGTCAACAATTGAATCTGAACCCCCCCGCGTGCAACGCTCGGTGGGAGATTATCTCGGACTGGTAGTGCGTGGCTTCTTCATGGGAGCCGCGGACATCGTACCCGGTGTTTCCGGCGGCACCCTGGCTTTCATCCTCGGCATTTACGAGGAGCTGATAAACTCAATCAAAGCGATTGACACAAAACTGCTGCAACTCTTATCACGACTGAAATTTAAGACCGCAATGGATAGTTTCCCTTGGCAGTTCTTGCTTTCCGTTGGAGTTGGCATCGGGCTGGCAATCCTGACCCTGGCGAGGTTTTTGGAGCAGCAGCTTGAGACCAACCCCACCCATGTCTGGGCGTTTTTCTTCGGGCTGGTACTGGCTTCTGTCATCACTGTTGGCCGTTCGGTTTCGCAGTGGAATGTCACCATGCTAGCGAGCACTCTCCTGGGATTGGTGGGCGGTTACCTGCTCGTCGGGGTAGTTCCGGTACAGACTCCGGAAGCGCCCTGGTTCCTTTTTCTGAGTGGCGCAATTGCGATCTGCGCGATGATCTTGCCCGGTATCTCCGGGGCATTCATTCTTGTTCTGCTTGGGAAATATCAGTACGTGCTCGCAGCGGTAAATGACCGTGACATTCTCACCATCGCGCTGGTCGGCGCCGGAGCAGCCTTCGGTATCGTTACATTTGCTCGTATCCTGAGCTGGCTCTTCAAAAATCACCGCGACACAACCATCGCTGTGCTGACCGGCCTGATGATCGGCTCAATGCGTAAAATCTGGCCGTGGAAAGTCACCCTCAATACGACGGTGGACCGGCATGGCGAGATCGTCCCGCTGGACCAGGCGAACATCCTTCCGGCTGCATTCGATGGCGATGTTGCTTTTGGACTTGGATGGATGTTGCTCGGTGTGCTGGCTGTGCTGGCTCTCAGTCGGCTTGCCGGTCGGCAGGAAGAATCGAAAGCGCCAGGCACTTCAGGCTAAACCCGCCCGCCGCCATCCGGCCCGCAAGTGTGTTCAATGATCAACTCGCCTTCGGGAACAAAATTGAATCCCATCGCTCGATGATGTATGCATCACCGATGGCCATAGAGTGGTGATCTATCAGGATTACCCGCAGTGCATATGACTTTCGCAGGGTGCGGCCAGTTCATTGATTGTGCTACTTTTTTGGGTTTACTACTCGAACCAGGCCATGTTCTTCGGGGCCGCATTTGTGGCTGCGAAAAGTCAGGGCCATTCAGAATAAAAGGGGCCCCGCGAAAAATATCCGCGCCAACAAATAAACACTGCGCTTATCGCCAAGTATGCACAGGAACTTCTATCGCTGCCTTAGTTTTTTACAATATCCTTTGATTGTACCCAGCTAACACCCAATTACTTCAAGGCGACCTCAACCATGGTCAGATCATGCTAGATCAGTTCATGTTCATGGGCCCCATTCCGGGTTGGTCGAATCACAAAACGCCGATCAATGGCCTGTATCTCTGCGGCAGTGGTGTGCATGCCGGCGGCGGGATCAGCGGCGCAAGTGGTAGAAATACCGCCAAGGTAGTATTGAAAGATAACTAATTAGTTATCCATTCCCAAATGGTAACAATATACGAAGAGCTTTCTAGGTGCAAATTGGTTATTAATTCAACAAAGTTTAGAGAGATCCTTTCAATGATATGATAACGGTCATGCAGGCAGTAATGAAGAATCTTAATTTACGTAATATTGGGCAGACGTTTATCGATGCTTTCTGGATATGGTGGAATCGGAAAGCCTCTCAACTCTCCGCTAGTTTAGCCTATTACACGTTAACCTCACTGGCCCCTTTGTTGATCATCCTGGTCGCTGTCGTGGGAATTTTTCTTGATCCCAATTCCTTAAGCCAAAATGTAGTGGGGCAGATAAACACGGTCATAGGTGCAGAGAACACGGTTATTTTGCAGTCGATATTAGCGAACACTTTTGAACCACGGGCAAACTTTTGGGCTACTTTCTTTGGCGTGATTATATTATTTACGTTTGCATCTAGCCTGTTTCGGCACGTGCACTACACCCTTAATTTGTTTTGGGAAATACAGATTGCTGAAGCTGCCCAAAATGATGGTCCTAAAAAAACGATCATGCAAAGGCTGCTGCGTACAATCTGGGGCAACCTGATTTTGCGACTCAAAGCCGCGGTAATGATCTTTCTGGTGGGCGGCTTGATGATCATCAGCATTCTCATTTCAACCGGCTTGACAGTCGTTACGCGCTTGATGGGGGATTTGATACCCGTAAGCATCCATCTCTATCAACTGATAAATTTACTAGTCGCCTTTGGGTTGGTCACGGTCCTATTTGCTCTTCTCTACCGTTACATTCCTGAAATCAAATTCCCATGGCAGCATGTATGGCAGGGTGCGGCCGTTGGTGCTGCACTTTTCGCTGCACTGCAATATTTTATCAGTCTGTATTTAGGGTTTGTAAATATGGGCTCTGCCTATGGTGCGGCCAGTTCATTGATTGTGCTACTTTTTTGGGTGTACTACTCTAACCAGGCCATGTTTTTCGGGGCCGCATTTGTGGCCGCAAAAAGTCAGGGCCATTCAAAATAAAAGGGGGCTCCCAAATAATCTTGAGCGCCTTTCTGCTCAGCTTTTCTTAGTCAGCAGCAAGCCGATTTGAGAGGGGTCGTGCAAGAGCAAGCCGTCATCATTTTGATTGGCGGAGATACCAGCCCTTTCAACACGGGCAGTGACTTCGTCTAGGGCAGCTTGATCGGGTAACTCCACCGTAAAGTAGCGCAGGCCGACTGCATCATCAGGTGCAGGCCTTGCGCCTTCTCCTTGCCAGGTATTCAGTCCAATGTGGTGATGATAGCCGCCCGCAGACACAAACGCCATCCGCATAGTTTTTGCAACCCCCATCAGATCGAATCCGATCAGGCCCTGATAAAAGCCCAAGGCTTCATCTATATCCCGGATGTGCAAGTGTACATGCCCGATGCGGGTCTCTTTCGGAATGGAACCATCCAGTTTGTCAGTTTCTTTCAGATGACTGAATAACGCCTCCACGTCCAATGGTTCGCGGCCATTGCTGGGCGTGCCATCCGCCCGTTGAGCGAGAAATTCTCCTCTTTCCATATCCCAGGTCCAGCTGCCGTCTTCAGGGGATTCGGTATATAACTCAATATTATTACCTTCGGGGTCATCCAGATAGGTCGATTTGGTCATGATGTGATCGGTGGGTTGGTTCTGATATTTCATGGCAAAAAGACGTGCTATGGCGCGCGCCAGTTCACGCCGGTTTGGGAACAAGACCGCAAAGTGATACATTCCCGTCACACCCTGATATCTCTCAACGTTGGGTTGCTCTACCAACCGCAGCAATTCCGTTTCGCCTGTCCCTAAGACAGCTTGATTGCCTTGGTGCCTATGTAAGACAAATCCAAGCACTTTTTGGTAGAAGGCGATCTGGTTATTAAGGTTTGAAACGGTTAGAGCAACCTGACCGATCTTTGTGTCGGGATGTATTGAAAATTTAGTATTACTTGTTGTTTGTCTCTGGCTCATTTCTTAGCTAAGCTTACAATTCAAAAAATAATTCAACTGTCATCGCGAGCGAACGAAGTGAGCGTGGCGATCTCCTCATTATAAGGTGTACTCATGGTATTAGAAGATTATTTACTACTTATCCCATTCGCGGCACAGGTCGTCCCCTCGTAGGTGCCCACCAGGTGGATGAGGAATGACAAGTGATATTGTTAGAAGCCTTTAAGGCGAAGCAATCTCCTTTTTAGTGGGGAATATCTCATTGCGAGGAGATTGCTGCGCTCGCAATGACAACAGCTATTCAACCCTCGTAACAATTGTCTTCGTCGCCCCGGCCTCTTTCAGCGCCTGTGCAACTTGCTCCGCTTTTTCAGGCTGAACCAGCGCGATCATATTGCCACCACGCCCCCCGCCGGACATTTTCGCACCCAACGCGCCTGCTTTTCGGGCTGTATCCACCAGATCGTCGAGCTCCACAGACGAAACGGTCATATGTTGCAACAGTTTGTGATTCTCGTCCATCAGCGGGCCTAAACTTTCGGACGATCCGTTTTCGATCAGTCGCCGGGCTGTATTTGTAATACCCCCGATCATTGAAAACAATGTCCCGTAGCGCTCCGGATTTTTACGATGCTGCACACGCACATCACTTACAGATTCTAATGTAGAGGCCGGATACCCGGTATCTCCGATTACTATCGTAAACGGTTTGTTGACCTTCAGAATCTCGATCGGCTGGCTTTTGATGAAATAAACGGGTGCGGCGTAGGTCACAACTGTGTTGTCGATTCCTGATGGTGTCCCGTGATAAATTTTCTCTGTTTCGTAAGCCAGAGTGTTGACTTGCTCGAGAGTCAATTTTTTTTTCAAATGCTTTGCCAGCGCATGAATAAGGGCGATCGATACAGCCGCACCCGAGCCAAGCCCTGAAGCGATCGGAATGTTGGAACGAATATGAATTGTCACACCGGAGAGAGAATCGACCTCAAGAACGCTAAGTGTATTTTTAATGGTAGCAGCTAGCGGGTGGGGAGATGCGAGTGATTTAAAATTTTCAGAGAATTCAATACCAGGCGCATTAATCCTAATTCCTGCGTCGGAATTATTATCAATCTGTACATCCGCCCTCACTTGTGTAACGGGTACGGCCAGCGCTGGTTGTCCGTAGACAACAGCGTGTTCCCCAAATAAGATGATCTTTCCGGGTGCGGAAGCCTTGCTCATGTGTAGTAAAACACAGCCAGCACAGCTAACCCCCATAGTGCGATCGAAATTTGCAGCGGGCGGTCAGATAATACTAGCTCTTCAGGTGCGCTGCCGGTGCCTTTCACTTGCAACATATATTGATAACGGAATATACAATATATGATGAAAGGGATAGTAAACATCATGGCGTGATTTTCAGGCAGGTTGGGTGCAGAAAAAGTATACAAGCTATAAGTAATGATTGTTATGCCCGAAGCCAGAGTGATAAGCTGGTCGAGAAAACTCAAGGTGTATCCATCCAGTACGCGTCGCTGTGCGTTGACGTTACCGGCAATTTCTGAAAGCTCAGCCCGCCTTTTGCCAGTGCCCATCAGCAGAGCCAGGAATGTAGTGAAAATATAAATCCAAGGTGAAAACCGGACGACATCGATCAGGGCCACACCTGCTGCCACACGAATAACATACATAGATGCCAATACAATAATATCAAGCAACACTACGTGCTTGATCCATTTTGAATAAATCAGGTTCAAGATAAGATAAGTAAGGACGATAGCAGCAAAAACGGGGGAAAGCCAGTACGCTAGCGGAAAGGAAATTATCAATAGGATGAATGCAAAAGCCCAGGCTGTTGGAAGAGGCAATTTTCCAGCCGCGATAGGTCGATTGCGTTTGGTCGGATGCTGGCGGTCAGCATCCAAATCTGCGATGTCATTAATGATGTAAACCACACTGGCTATCAAGCTAAATGCAATCACCCCCAAGAACGTGTTTAGGATAGCGTCCACATTGGTCAGCTTTCGGTCGAAGACCAGAGCAGCCAAAAGAAAAACATTTTTGGCCCATTGTTTGGGCCGCATGGTTTTTATAAGAGCCTTCAGCATGCAGGTATTTTACCTTTGTTTGAATTCTACGGGCTAATTGGGGATTCTAATCGTAAAGCAAATGAACCTAGAACGATATAATCCCTATGTGGCAAAAGTAAGGTTAGATGTTTTATTGACGGAGCGTGGATTGGCTGAGAGCCGTGCAAAAGCGCAAGCTTTGATCATGGCTGGACAAGTACGAGTAAACGATCAAGTCACGCTCAAGCCTGCTACTGGGGTCTCACCTGAATCCATCCTGACAGTAGATTCAGGACCGCGGTTCGTCTCTCGCGGTGGCGAGAAATTAGATGCCGCCCTGGACGCCTTTTCCATTAACCTGGAAGACCTGACCTGTGTGGATGTGGGTGCTTCCACAGGAGGATTCACCGATTGCATGCTCCAACGAGGCGCAAAGAAGGTCTATGCGATTGATGTTGGTAAGGGCATATTACATTGGAAACTACGCAACGACTCACGCGTGATCGTCATGGAATCTACCAATGCGCGCTATGTTGAGAGTTTACCCGAGCCAATAGATTTTGCAACGATTGATGCTTCGTTTATTTCATTGAAAATATTATTACCGGTTGTCAAGACCTGGCTGACCCCCCCCTCAACCCCTCCTTTGTCTATAAAAAAGGTGGGGGACAAAAGGGGGGGCATAATCACCCTCATCAAGCCCCAGTTCGAAGCCGGTCGAAAGGAAGTCTCACGCGGGGAGGGTGTCATCCGCAGCCCTGTTATCCATCAGAATGTGTTGTTAGATATTCTCAGCTTTGCTCAAAATGAAGACCAGGGTATCAAGAGTCTAATCCGCTCTCCGATTTTGGGCCCAAAAGGCAATGTCGAATTTTTGGCGTGGATGGGCGCCAATGCAGTAAAGGCAAAGGATGCACAATTGCGATCATGGATTGATGCAGTTGCACCATTAAGTGATAACGACCAGAATGATTGATAACTAATGTTTAAACAAGACGCTATGTTTCCACGCTTTGCGCTGTACGGTTTTCTTAAAAACCTGCGTTTTTTTGATCCGTTCATCCTCTTGATCTTTCGTGACGCAGGATTGTCATTCTTGGAAATCGGGTTGCTTTATTCTATTAGGGAAGTAGCGACCAACATTCTTGAAATACCCAGTGGGATTTTTGCAGATGTCTTTGGCCGCCGAAAATCTATGTTGATGGCATTCGGGGCTTATATTATTTCTTTTCTCATTTTTTATTCCTTCACAGATTTTTCAATCTACGCGTTGGCAATGATATTGTATGCATTTGGAGAAGCCTTTCGTTCTGGGACACACAAGGCTTTGATTTTGGAATACCTGACACTCAATAAAATGCAGCATCTGAAAGTGGATTACTATGGCCGAACGCGCGCATTCTCGCAATTTGGGTCTGCTATCAATGCCTTAATTGCAGCGGCACTGGTTTTTTTCAGCGGCGATTATCGGACGATGTTCCTGGCTGCGACAATTCCCTATGTGCTTGATTTTTTCAATCTGGCAAGCTACCCGCGCGAGTTGGACGGCGAGCTGACGAAATTATCTCGAGGTATGGTAGGCGCACAAATTCGGGCTACATTACAGGACCTTGGTGGTATGTTCAAGAATTGGCGCGCGCGGCAGGCAATTCTCAACAGTTCAGGGTTCAGTGGACTCTTCAGGGCAACCAAAGATTATTTACAACCCATATTGGAAAGCTTTGCCCTAGCGATGCCTGTTTTTTTATTAATAAGCGACAAACGGCGGAGTGCATTGGTAATCGGTTCGGTTTATTTTGTGATCTATCTCTTTACCAGCTATGCCTCACGCAGCGCCGGGCAGTTTAGCCAGCGCTTTAGAAGCCTGGCCCATGCCATAAACCTCACTTTTTTGGCCGGCACTGGCCTGCTCTTAATAGCTGGTCTGGCAACCTGGCAGAATGTGACCTGGCTTGCTGTTCTCAGTTACCTCTCCTTTTATGTTGTTCATAATCTTCGGCGACCGATGAATGTAGCGTACATCAGTGACCAGATTTCGAACCGCGTTATGGCTTCCGGCCTATCCGTTGAGTCGCAATTCATCACACTACTGGCTGCAATCTTCGCGCCTATTTTGGGTGCTCTGGCAGATCGTCTTGGTATTGGCCCGGCGCTGATGATTCTAGCCTCTGGGGTTTTGGTGTTGTTTTTGGTTGTACGTGTAGACGAAAAAATTGGAATTCTTAAGCAAGGTAATAGTTGATAATTACGTTACAATAACACCGGATAATTGATAGTTATAGACTATTCTACAGAATCATAGATATAATTTATTCTAAAAAACTATTAGGAGGTTTGGCGATGAAATGTCCAAAATGCTCTATCGAATTAATTGAAAAAACATATAAGGGCGAAATTCCTGTTGAGTACTGCACGAATTGTAATGGCATGTGGTTCGATGTTGACGAACTCGATACACTGGAAGATCGAGAGTTTGATGTTGACCAATTTAAAGGCTCGCTTGTCCATCGTGCGAAAATTACTGAATACCCTTGTCCGCATTGTAATGAGCCACTGCATGAATTTCAATACCGTCTGTACAGTTTATTGATAGATTACTGTTCTGAAAACGGGCACGGTTATTGGCTAGATGGGGGCGAAGCTGAACGAGTATTAAAGCTCATGGACCAACGAGAAAAAGATGTTGTGCGAAAGTATTCTGCAGAAGCTGATTTTCAAAAGTTATTACGCCGTTTCAGAAGGAAGGGCTTGATTGATAAAATAAGAGATTTGTTTAGGTAGGATTTTTTGAGCGGCGCACTTTTCTGCGTCGCTAATTTTTTTGTAACAAAATCGGTTATACTTCCCCCGCTTAAAAGGCCAATATGAACTCCAATATTCGTAATTTCTGCATCATTGCGCACGTGGACCATGGCAAATCCACGTTGGCGGATCGCTTGCTTCAGCTTACAGGCACCATTTCGGACCGGGATATGACCGATCAAGTGTTGGATTCTATGGATCTGGAACGCGAAAGGGGAGTAACGATCAAAGCTTCTGCAGTACGGATGACCTACAAATCCAAGAGTGGAATCGAATATGAACTCAACTTGATAGACACTCCCGGCCATGTGGACTTTGGATATGAAGTCAGCCGCGCGCTCAACGCCTGTGAGGGTGCTATCCTTGTGGTAGATGCCTCACAAGGAATCGAAGCCCAAACACTCGCCAATTTGTATTCGGCCATCGATGCGAATTTAGAAATTATCCCTGTCATCAACAAAATAGATCTGCCTTCTGCTCAACCCGATGAGGTGGCTGAAGATGTCGGAAGCCTACTAGGGATAGGGCCTGAAACGATCATTCAGATTTCAGCAAAAGAGGGAAAAAACATTGAAGTCATCTTGGATGAGATCGTAGAAAAAATCCCCGCCCCTGCAGTTGAAAATGGAGCCCCATTACGGGCATTAATCTTCGATTCGCATTACGATACCTATAAGGGCGTCATTGCCTACGTCCGTGTGGTGGAGGGAGAGATCAAGGCCCCTGAAACGTTACGGATGATGTCTACCAAAGTAGATATGAAACCCGTTGAGATTGGAATTTTCTCGCCTGGCATGAAACCAGTCAAAAGACTTTTTGCAGGAGAAGTAGGTTATATTGCCACTGGACTTAAATCGGTACACGATTGCCGTGTTGGAGATACGATAACAAATCCCTCCGCACCTGCCTTGGAGCCGCTACCTGGGTACCGGACTCCCAAGCCAATGGTCTTTGCTGGCATCTATCCCGTGGACGCAGATGATTATACTGACTTACGGGATGCCTTAGACAAATTACATCTTAATGATGCCTCTTTGAATTTCCAACCCGAGACTTCTCAAGCATTGGGATTTGGTTTCCGGGCCGGTTTTTTGGGACTATTCCATATGGAAATTATTCAGGAACGCATCGAACGCGAGTACGAACTGAATGTTCTTTTCACGGCGCCATCTGTAGAATATGAGGTCTTATTAATCGACGGCTCTATTTTACTGATCGATTCTCCAGCTGAATTGCCTGAAGAGAACAATATTGTTGAGATCCGCGAACCGTGGATGAACATTGAAATCATCACCCCGACGGATTATTACGGCCCAATTATGGAATTGGTTACCAAGCGCCGAGGTGAGTTTAAAGAGCAAGAATATCCAGCTCCACACCGAGTGCAATTAAATTACATTGTCCCGCTTTCAGAATTAATAGTTGGTTTTTTCGACGAGTTGAAATCTCGCACAAAGGGCTATGCTTCGATGGATTATCATTTTGCCGAATATCGCCCAGATAAATTACAAAAGTTGGAGATTCTTGTCAATGGCGAGCAAGTGGATGCATTGGCTTCAATCGTCCATGAAAAAGAAGCGTATCGTAAGGGCCAACGGTTTATTACAAAACTGAAAAGTATAATTCCGCGACAGTTATTTGATGTTGCCATCCAAGCCTCATCTGGTGGCCGCATCATTTCGCGAGCTAATGTAAAGGCCACGCGTAAGGATGTGCTAGCAAAATGTTATGGAGGTGATATTACTCGTAAGAAAAAATTACTGGAAAAACAAAAGAAAGGTAAGAAACGTCTGAAGAGGATCGGCAATGTGGAGATACCCCAAGAAGCTTTTATGGCAGTATTAAAATTGGATGATGAGTAGTTTGCGGTATTGAATTATGTCCAAATTCGGAAAAGATGCAAAGCGCTGGTTGCCAGGTGCACTGGTCAGTTTAATTCTAATTGGAATAATCTTATATTTTGTGGATTTTCGCCGAATGGGGGCTGCTCTCCGCGAGGCGAATTATCTGATTTTACTTTTGGCCTTGCCCATGTCGTTTATTTGGCTTGCTGTGCGCGGTATCGTCTGGCGTACATTATTACAGAATCGTGTTTCGTATCGGGATGTTTTTCTGACAGTGGGCGAAGGCTACCTGATGAATAACTTTCTTCCATTTAGGTTGGGAGAGATCGGGCGGGCTTTATTGCTCAGCCGAAAATCTGATTTACAGTTTATGGAGGTCATCCCGACCATTGTAATTGAGCGCTCGGTTGATCTTGTTTTTTCAGCGGCCATATTGCTGGTTTCATTACCCTTTGTCGTTAGCATTGATGGAGCGGGGTCAATTGGAATAACGGTGGGTGCAGCAGTTTTATTAAGCCTAATAATGTTGTACCTGCTCGCACGCAACCGCCAGTGGGCAGTCAAGACCTTTTATAAACTAAGCCAACGGTGGCATTTTCTTCAAAAGGTTGGTGATAATTTCATAACACCATTTCTTAATGGCTTGGAAATCCTGACCGACGGCTGGCTTTTTGCCCGTTTCCTTTTTTGGATGACTATTAATTGGGGAATTGCAATCGGCTCTTACTATTTGATTGTACGTGCATTTTTCCCCCAAGCGCAATTGTTCTGGGGTTTCTTCGGACTGGGAGTGGCTGCATTTGGGAACGCTATCCCATCCTTACCAGGCGCGATCGGTACCTTCGAAGGCGCCTTTGGGGGTGCCTTGACCTTGCTAACGGGCGATCAATCAACAGCCTTGGCCGCAGCCTTGGCAGGTCGTTTGTATAACTACATCAGTTCCATTGTGGTTGGTTTGATCGGTTTTGCCGGCGAAGGTCAGACGCTTTCTGGTATTTACCAACAGATACGTGAGTTTAGGGAAAAATTAGGTAATAGTTGATTTTGTCGCTAGGCCAAAATTGATTCTCTATCTTAATAATAGCATCTCAAACTTTATGTTTTCACCTCCGCTGGAACCATACACATCTGTTCGCCTCGCATAATCCTAATTTTATTTATCCTGTTGATTTACAAATGCGAATCCTAATTGGTCTTACTTATTATCGCCCGCATTATTCGGGATTAACCATTTATGCCGAGCGTTTGGCTCGTGCGTTAGTGCGCAGAAACCATAGCGTGACTGTTTTAACTTCACAATTCAATAGCAGCTTGACCCGTTTGGAGATGCTGGATGGGGTGAGAGTGGTGCGTGTGCCACCATTATTCAGTATTAGTAAAGGTTTGATCATGCCCAGCCTGCCATTTTTAGCGTGGAGACATATTAAGGAGGCTGATATTGTCAATTTGCACATGCCGCAATTCGATGCATTTTATATTACTTGGTTGGCAAAACTGTTGCGGAAACCAGTTGTCCTTACTTACCAGTGTGATTTACGCTTGCCTTCGGGACTGATCCATTCTATTGCCAATTGGGTATCGCACATTGCCAACCATATCGCTGCTTTGGGAAGTAATGTAATTGTCAGCATGACTCAGGACTACGTCAAGAATTCCAATTTCACGAAGCGCTATTTAAATAAGGTGCAAGTAATAAACCCTCCTGTGGAACTAGCTCCTGTAAATGATGATGCGGTTGCTGCCTTCCGAAAAAAATACAATATCCAAAAGAATCAAAAAATCATTGGGATGGCAGCACGATTGGCAACGGAGAAGGGCGTGGAGTATCTCGTACAAGCCTTGCCAAATATATTGAAGAAAATTCCTGAAGCACGGGTCTTATTTGTAGGGCCTTATCAAAATGTTTTAGGAGAAGAAAAATATGCTGAACGGATTATGCCGCTCATTGAAAGGGGTCTTAAGGATCATTGGTCGTTTTTAGGAATTCTTCCCTCAGCAGAAATTTCGGCATTTTTTCAAGTTTGTGATGTGCTCGTACTTCCGAGCGTAAATAGCACTGAGGCTTTTGGGTTAGTTCAAATAGAGGCAATGATTAGCGGCACTCCGGTCGTAGCATCTGATTTACCTGGAGTACGCCAACCGGTGCTTGGTACTGGAATGGGTAGGATCGTACCAATCGCTAATTCAAATGCTTTGGCAGTATCTGTTTTAGATGTTATGCGTAATACGGAAAAATATCGGGGCGATCCTGCAGCCGTGTCGCGTCAATATGCTCCAGAGAGTACCGCGAATGATTATGAGTTACTCTTTATTAAACTATTGAATAGATAAAATCTTGGAGTTAAGCAGTAAATGCAAATTTAAATGTCGGATAAAAACCTTGTTGACGTGAGGTGAATTGGGAATACAAATTATTGTTTTGATTTTTATGATGAATTCTATCGGTTTGACTGTTTAGCA
>JASJYH010000170.1 GCA_030123675.1 Anaerolineae bacterium
AAGGTATGCAGTATGCTGCCGATGATTATATTGGTTTGTTAATATCCAGTGATATCCAAATCAGTATGGCTGCAATTGGAAAAGCAGAAGAAAACGGTTATGCGGAACGTGTCATTCGAACCATCAAAGAAGAGGAGGTGGATCTATCCGAATATTTAGATTTCGCTGATGCTGTCTGTCAGATTGGGCACTTTATCGAAGATGCTTATTTCTCCAAACGCATTCATTCTTCACTAGGTTATTTGACCCCGGCTGAGTTTGAGCTCGCCTACCGGCTCGCTCAAACTCAGGATGCCTTGGCTCCCCCCCTAAGAACCCCTTAAAAAGTGTCCAGTTCTATGGGTCCACCACAAAGCCTCGATACCCTGTTCTTCCACGATTCCGTTTTATTTCTCGGCTGATCGTGCTTGGACTTCTCACCAATTGTTTTGCTATTTGCTTTAGTGGTTTCCCCCTTGCCAAGTATCGACTGATTTCTTCCCTTTCTGTATTTGTTAGACGTTTATATTTTTCTTTTCGCATACGAATGATTTTAGCTCCTCATTCGTTGCACTAAAAATTTGAATTAACACAGATAAAAAAGGGGCATATTATTATGTCGCCGGATAGTCTTGAATAGCTTCAACGATTCTTTCTGCCGCATGTCCATCCCCAAATGGATTGGCAGCCTTCGCCATTTTTGCATATTCCGCTGGGTCATCTAACAGGCGTGTTGCTTCTGATACGATAGTATCAATTTCTGT
>JASJYH010000171.1 GCA_030123675.1 Anaerolineae bacterium
ACGGTATTCCGGCCACAGGCAAGCCGGTGACCATGCGCTTCTCGGATTTTTGGCTTATCAAAGACGGCAAGCTGATAGAGAATTGGGTCATGGTAGACGACCTGGCAGTTTTGCAGCAGATTGGCGCCAGCTCTATCGACTGGAAATTTGAAGACGAGGTAAAAAGGTCTCAAGAAAGTATTAAAACATTCAACGCCACAACAAACGGATCAGGATCAGCCCAACAAAACCTGGAATTGCTCCACGCTATGGTTGATGTTTTGGTGGCGCCGGAGCAGGACCTGGACGCGCAAAAAGAGTTTTGGGCCGAAGATATGATCTGGCATGGCCCGCCCGGTTTCGGAGACGTTCACGGCCTGGAGGGTTTTCAGCAAGGAGTGATAGCGAAATTCTATCAGGCTTTTCCAGACTACAACGGTAGTTTAGATATTGAAGTTGCGGATGAAAATTGGGTCGCGGGCACAGGATACGTCACCGGCACTCATGAAGGCGACTGGCTCGGCATTCCGGCCACGGGCAAGCCGGTAAAGATGCAATTTTCAGACTTTTGGCTCATCAGGGACGGTAAGCTGGCCGAGAATTGGGTCATGATAGATCACATGGGGGTGTTCGAGCAGATTGGCGTTGATCCGATGACCGGGAAACTTAAAGAATAGCCATTTATTCTCCTCGTTCCCATGCTCAAGCTTAGAACGCTTGCTAAAATAATGGGGCGGAGTGAGCTATC
>JASJYH010000172.1 GCA_030123675.1 Anaerolineae bacterium
CCTCCTATAGTGACTTCCTCGCCAGTATAGAGGTCAAACTGCAAAAAGCGCGTGAACAAACCACCTTCCTTGAAACAAAGGTGTCCTTCGATGAATTCACCGCCTTCTGTGCTGCAACCGGGGATAAACCCTCGAAAGAAGCGTTTAGGCGGTTTCTCTTTCAATCTTGGGGTAGTCTCCCCGATGCTTGAATCTTCATTCATAATTTATCTCCAGCAATTTTAGAGAATATAAACATGACCAAACCTATGAGTATTTTGCAGTTTTTTGAACAGTTCCCCGACAATGATTCTTGCCTGGAACACCTTATGAACACTCGCCACGGCAATCCTACTGATTGCCCGAAATGCGGTAAACATAGTAAATTCCATAAACGTAAGAATCGCCCTGTGTATGAATGTCAGTGGTGCGCCCATCAGATCAGTCCTATGGCTGGCACACCTTTTGAAAGATCGCGCACTCCGCTTGTTAAGTGGTTCTACGCTATGTATCTGTTTACTACCTCCAGGCACGGCGTCCCTGCTAAAGAACTCCAAAGGCAACTTGGAGTGACTTATAAATGTGCTTGGAGGATGGGTCACGAAATCCGTAAATACATGGGTGCTGTCGATGGTGATACCGGGCTTAGTGGTCATGTTGAAGTCGATGAAACCTATGTCGGTGGTAAACGCCCCGGCAAGCGTGGCCGTGGTGCCGAAGGTAAAACAATAGTCTTTGGGATGCTG
>JASJYH010000173.1 GCA_030123675.1 Anaerolineae bacterium
TTGTTATCTAATCCCCAATTCGTACCATATCACAGTCTGTCTTAAAAGCGAAATCGCCCGGTTGAATTTGGACATAGTATTGTCCTATCGAATTGTCATTGGCAATAATAGCATTGAAATCACCAGCGACATTATTTTGGCGCTCCCAATAGCATGATTCTAAAACGTCGGAGCCTGCTTGAGCTTGATATGTGCCAGGTTGAATATCAATCCCAACCAGGTAAGTGCCAGCCATTATGTTTGTCGGAAACGGATTGGTAGGTGCGGGAAGAACAGGCAGGTATGTCAGTGGGCAATCGGTTTTCAGCGCAAGATCACCCTCACGGACTTCTATGTAGTATTTCCCGACACTGTTGTCATTAGCCAGCAAGGCTTCGAGTGAGCCGGATAGGTCTTTAAGCCGTTCCCAGTAGCAGGAACCAAAGAGTCCTTCCCCTGCCAATCCGGTGTAAAGACCAGGTTGGATATCTGTTCCCACTAGATGGGTGCCAGGTTGGATCAAATTAGGATTTTCAGTTGGGGCTGGAACGGAAACTGTACAACCAAGTTCTCGCATGTGTTCATCTGTTGCGGTCATGTAACCGAGTGTGGTCTTGAATAATGCGGTACCAGCGGTTTCGCGCTGGTTGTTTGAATAAGATATTTCGAATTTTTCCTGAAGAAGTACGCAATCAGACAGGGATAAGATATCAATATATGAATCGAGAATGCCACCGTATTCATC
>JASJYH010000175.1 GCA_030123675.1 Anaerolineae bacterium
GCGCAGTGACCACCGGCTCAATGTAGGGAGTGTAAACTTTTTCTTGCACAAACCTCTTCGCAGGGTTCCATACGTTTAGCACATTCTTTTTAACTGTATTCCAAGCGGTCTTGGCTGGCTGAACTATCTTATTCCGGACAAATGTCTTTACCGGCTCTACGATCTTTTCCTGCACAAACTGTTTGGCTTTCTGCCACCAGGATATGGGATCCTTTGGCGGTGCGGCTACATTTGCAGCTGTCCCTCTGGCGCGAGAAGTCTGGTATGTACGAGCGCTGGCTGCCTGTGCCGCCGGGGCGCTTTGACGTTTGGGTTGCATCTCTGCCTGGATCGCCGCTTGCCGCCTGTCCCCGCCGAAGGTCCCCGTAGGGGGATCGGCTGCTGCCGCTCGATAGGCCCTTTTATTCCGTTCGGCCTGCCATTTCTGCTCTAGTTTCCTGAGCTTATTTGCCCTGATCTTCTGACGATAATTGCTCGAGGCACGCGATTTCTGCCTCTCGGCAGCGTTATTTTCAATGGCAGTCGTGACATAAATCTGGGCTGTTTTAAACAAGCCCCCAATCTTCCCGCTTTTCGAAAAAGCTACTTTCATCTTCTTAACCCGCATATTTGACATACCCATTGCCTGGGCTTGATTCAATTTGGCCTTGAAATTCCTGACCGAGGCTGCATAAGCCGCCCTTGACCGTTTGCGCCTTTGGTTCA
>JASJYH010000176.1 GCA_030123675.1 Anaerolineae bacterium
CCTTATGCCTTGGGCTACACACACGCTACAATGGGTGGTACAATTGGTAGCAATGGAGCGATCCGGAGCCAATCCGAAAAACCATCCTCAGTTCGGATTGTAGGCTGAAACTCGCCTGCATGAAGTTGGAGTTGCTAGTAACCGCAGGTCAGCATACTGCGGTGAATACGTTCTCGGGCCTTGTACACACCGCCCGTCACGTCATGAAAGTTGGCAACACCTGAAGTCGATGGGCTAACCCTTCTTTGAAGGGAGGCAGTCGCCGAGGGTGGGGTTGATGATTGGGACGAAGTCGTAACAAGGTAGCCGTAGCGGAAGCTGTGGCTGAATCACCTCCTTTCTAGGGAGATAAACCGGGCAGTAATGCCCCATTCTCCTAGGTCGATCACTGGTTAAATAAAGCAGTGTTTTTCTTCCTTCCGCTATCTAGGGGTTAAGGTATTTTTGTCTTCAAAATGGGCCATTAGCTCAGTTGGTTAGAGCGCAGTCCTGATAAGACTATCGTAGTTCTCAGCTACGAATTAAGGTGTTTCAAAGCTACCAAAAAACAACAGTCTAAGAAGACTTGACATTGTTCAAAAAGCTGTTATACTTATCTCAGTGCTATTAAAAAAAGATGGTGAACGAAGTGGGTAAAATAGCTGAGATGGTTTATAAGGACTTGGTAGCAAGAGGTAAGCGGTTGTCTACGGCTAAGGAATGG
>JASJYH010000177.1 GCA_030123675.1 Anaerolineae bacterium
GATACTTTGTTCTTTTTTCTTCCAGTAAGGCAGAAGGAAATATACAAAAGTTTGGTCAAATTTTGGCAATCTGATTTTTCATTATTCCCTTGTTTTTTCCAATTTGTGGTGCCTATGTGACTGTTTCTGGTTTATGTCCTATGTAAAAAATGATGCAAAAAATGGAAATGCCGACTGAGAGATAACTTTAAGCAATTAATATTAAACAACACTGTCGCTTAACAATGCACCAGACTGTATGAAACGCTGTAGTGGACACCGAAGGCAGTTGCACAGATTTTATAGGGGTATGGAGTTTCTTGAAAGTATTAACTAATAGAAGGTTTGGATTAAGTAAGCTCGTCGCCACTGAGCTTGGGCTGATATACAAGCCATTCGTAATAATAAAAAAAAGGAGAAAAACAAATGTGGTCTGGAAAATTTTTTGGTTGCGGGATGTGGGTATTTCCTATGATAATGATGTTCATAATGTTGTTCGTAGTTTCCCGTATTTTCGGTCGTGGAGGCGGTTTCAAACCACCGTGGATGCATGGATCTCACGGGAACCACAACGAAGGGACAGGTATCGAATCTGCTTTGGACATAGTAAAGAAACGATATGTCAGAGGTGAGACTGCAAAAGAAGAGTTTGAGCAAATGAAAAAGGATCTTTGAAGTTAATCATGTAATAAGATTATCAGAACAGCAGGTTCTCGG
>JASJYH010000178.1 GCA_030123675.1 Anaerolineae bacterium
GCTGGTATCATGTGCTACACTTTTTATATTGGAGGTGGCACATGATTATTGAGATACATTATCGTTGATGCACAAAACGGGTAGTCTCACTCTTGAGTGTTGTCTTAGATTCAAGTAGTAAGTGCAACTTTGAAGGTCGAAAAAGGAGGCAAGCTGAGGTAGGATAAGTCTCCAAGACCGACCAAAGTCAAAGGAGCACTTATCCCGAAGGACATCGCACCGTCCCGGCATCCTACGGGAGGACGATGTGATCTACACTCAGCTTACCCAAGTACAAAGATACCAGATTTATGCGTTAAAGAAAATGGAGCATAAGCCTTCGCAAATAGCAAGATGCCTTGAAGTGCACAAAGCAACGATCAGTCGTGAACTTCAGAGAAATAGTGGCCTGCGTGGGTACCGTCCCAAGCAGGCCCATAAAAAAGCGCTGGAGCGACAGGCGCAAAAAGTCAACCAACGAATTACTTCCGAAAACTGGGTGTGGGTGGAAGAAAAACTACGCCTGGATTGGAGTCCTGAGCAGGTTTCAGGATGGCTCAAAGAGAACTCGGATGCTCAAGTCAGCCATGAATGGATCTACCAATACATCTATGCTGACAAACGCGCTGGTGGCAACCTGCACAAACACCTGCGCTGCAAGAAAAAGCGCCGTAAACGCTACGGAAGTAAGGATCGAC
>JASJYH010000179.1 GCA_030123675.1 Anaerolineae bacterium
GAAGAAGTGGCACGAATGCGATGGCCGGAGTTTACCCATCCGGAGGATGTGGAGATCGTTACCAAGCTAATAAATAAGGTGCTGGCAGGGGAGACCGAGGGTTATACCATTGATATACGCTATATCCGCAAGGATGGCGAGATTGCGCATGTCAATGTTTCGGCCTGGTGTACACGCAAGGCGGACAGGACGGTGGAGAAGTTTATCGTGTTTATCCAGGACATTACCGAGCACAAGCGGGCCGGGGAAAAATTGCGGGAAAGCGAGGCGCGCTTCCAGCAACTTGCTGAGGCAATTGATGATGTGTTCGTCGTCTCTGACGTGAAGAGCAAGTCTATTCTATATGTCAGTCCGGCCTATGAGCAGATCTGGGGACGACCTGTGCAAGAACTCTACGAAGATTTCGGGCAGTTGGATGAGGGTATTCACCCCGATGATCGCCTGCGTATCCAGGAAGCCTGGGCGCGAATGGTGGACCAGGGAGACCGCTGTGAGGAGGAATTCCGGGTGCTACATACGGACGGTTCCCTGCGCTGGGTTCGGAGTCGATGGTACCCGCTCCGCGATCAGAGTGGGCAGGTCTTTCGCGTCGCGGAGATTAATCAGGACATCACCGATTTCAAGCGCGACCAACAGGCGCTTCTAGAACGGGAGGCCATGCTGACTGATGCCGCCAG
>JASJYH010000017.1 GCA_030123675.1 Anaerolineae bacterium
GCACAAGTACCGGAGAATTTACCGCTTCCTTGATTATTCTCGAAAGGCCGGGTTGAGGAGTTTGTTTTTTTTCGTTTTCTGGCATCTATGTCACTCCCATCGAAAATCCTAGTGCCATTTATGACGATAAAGGGGAATGAGAAGACTCTCATTCCCCTTTATATTAACTTAGGTACGCTTATTAAGGTTTGACAGGCGGAACATCAGTGGTGATGCTGCCGTCTATCAGCCCAGCGGCGATCTCATCCATTTGGGCCTTAACTTCGGCAGGAACCTCGTCTTCCACATCGTGGTAGGGGGCGTAGGCAGCGGTACCGAACGCGTTGCCGCTTGATAAGTTGCCTTCCTTTGCAAGTTTGATCAAGTCAAATGTGCCAGGGGTGAGCAGTTTCATAGCACTGGAAAGCAACCGGGGAGCGGCTTCGGGGAGTGTGAAGTACTGATCGGTATCAACACCGATACCATACACCTCGCGTTGAACAGCTGCAGTGACGGCGCCATTACCTGTCTTGCCACCACACCCAAATACAACATCCACACCCTTGTCAATCATCGAGTTAGCGGTTGTGGCGCCCCATTCGGGATCGGTAAAGGTCTTGTCAAAGCCGACATCGCTATGATAGATAACGCTTACTTCAACATCTGGATCTATATAGGCTGCGCCAGCCTTGTAGCCTTCACCAAAGCGCCAAACAGGCGGAACCAGATCTGTGCCGCATACGGCGCCGATCTGGCCGCTCTCGCTCATCATAGCACCCAGAGCGCCAACCAGGAATCCAGCATGATCTTCGGGGAAATTCAGGCCAGTAACATTCGCAATATTGGTGCTGTCGTCACCATCAAACTCCCAGGCCTGGAACTGATCGATGCCAATGAAATCAATATCAGGATAGATGCCGGCTGCTTTATAAGTGGCCTCGCCCAGAGCGAAACCAACGGTGATGATCACATCGTAATTCGCATCACCGAATTCCGCGATGTTCTTATCATAATCCTTGGCGTCAATGGTCTCGATATATTTAGTCTGATCTGCAATACCCTCTTCCCTAGCTAGCTCTACGCCTTCCCAAGTGGATTGGTTGAAGGATTTGTCATCGATCTTGCCTACGTCGGTAACGAACCCTACGCAGAAGACGTCTTCACTTGCACAATCCGGGGTAGCAGGTGCGCAAGCACCCAGCGCAAATATCGCTACCATTGCCAAAGTAATAACAAAATACGATTTTTTTAACATGTTTATCTTCTCCTCGTGCATTAACTATAGATATCGAAAGATTAGGGGGGAAATAGAATTATTAGATGGTATCGGAAGGAAACACCTCCTTTGAGTTATTACTTTCATTCTCAAGATGAAATATTCTTTATAGATAGAGTATACATTCTAATCATTTGTTAGACAAGTACCCTAAGTGTAATTCCGGTACTTTAATATCATATTCATAGCGATGTCATTGCTTATTGAAAACTCTGAATATGTTGGAAAAATTATATCGATATCATTTTGGGATCGTTGATATCCAAACCAGCCCAATTAATTTTTCTTGTATCCATGTTTTTTTAATAACTCAAAGTCTTTTTTGGGTAAATCCACCTTATCAAGCAGATCAGGCCTTTTCGCGAGCGTTCTTAATAACGACTGCTCTCTACGCCATGTATCTACTTTTCCATGATCCCCGGAGAGCAGTATTTTGGGCACCTTCCAACCTCGAAATTCCGGTGGCCGCGTGTATTGTGGATATTCCAGCAAACCAGTGGCGTGAGAGTCGTCTGTTGCGCCATCCGGATCGCCTAACACACCCGGGATGAGTCGGGAAATTGCGTCAATCAATATCAAGGCAGGCAGTTCGCCACCGGTTACTACATAATCGCCGACGGATATTTCGTCTGTGACCAAGTGTTCGCGAATGCGCTCGTCTAGTCCTTCGTAGCGGCCACACAACAAACCAATCCGTTCATGCTGAGACAACTCTTCGGCGATGGATTGTGTGAATACGCGTCCTTGTGGGGTCAGCATGATGACCGGGCAGGCAAGTCCGGGGGACTCGTTAAACGGGTCGTCCTGTCCTAGGATTGCTTCGACAGCTTCGAATATTGGTTCCGGTTTCATGATCATTCCGCCACCACCCCCATAAGGTGTATCATCCGTTTTATGATGTTTGTCATGCGTATAATCCCGAATATTGTGTATATGTACAGAGATCAATCCATTTTTGCGCGCACGCTGAAGGATGCTACTTTGGAGATATGGGGGGAAAACTTCGGGCAGAAGAGTGAAGACCTCGAACTGCATGCTTGGATTTTAACATAAACCTTAGATTAGAGCTATTTAATGCGCGCCTTGCGTGCATATAGTCAGAATGGTAAGATCACGATATGTATTTAAAAGGTAGCAAGTGGAGTATGAAACGCCGACGCAAACGGCCAAATTGGTTTCGTATTATTGTTTTATTGTTGTTGATTTCGGCTGGTGTGTATCTTGATCGGGTAATCATTCCATCAATACCACAGCCGTTTTTACCGACTGCGACACCTACGCGTGACCCTGAATCGTATGTGGTTGAAGCTGCAGATTTGTTTGCAAAAGGAAAGCTCTTGCAGGCGATTGAAAGCTATACAGACGCAATCCAGGCGAATCCCAATGATCCAACATTATTTATTGAGCGTGCACGCATACAAATATATTCCGGCAAATATGATGAAGCCAAAACCAGCGCTGAAGATGCTCTCTTACTCAATGCAAAAAATTCAAACGCGCATGTGATGCGCGCTTGGGCCTTAGATTTTCAAGGGGATTTTCTAGCGGCCGAATCGGGTATTAAGCGCGCCATTGAATTGGACCCAAATAATGCCCTGGCTCACGCAATTTATGTGGAAATATTGGTCGACTCATATCATGCTGGTACTGGCGTGTTTGAAGACATTGAAAAAGCTATCATAGAATCGCGGATAGCATTAGATCTTGCACCTAATTCTCTTGAAAGTCATCGTGCCCGGGGTTATATCCTTGAAGCGACAGCCAATTATGAAGAGGCAATTGTTGAGTATCAAAAAGCAATTGCCATAAATCCGAATATTGCGGATTTGCATTTGGCATTGGGCCGTAATTATCGTGTTCTGGGATTGTATGATAAATCCGTGGAAGAATTCACACGGGCAAATGCCCTTAATCCTAGTGACCCAACCCCAGATTTGTACATATCGCGTACCTATGCAACCATTGGAGAATATGCAAAAGCAACTCAGTATGCGGAAACGGCTGTCAATGATAATCCTGAAGATGCTAATTTACGTGGCAATTTGGGGGTCATGTACTATCGCAACTTTCAATGGGCTGAAGCAGTCGAACAGCTCAAACTAGTGGTATCCGGTGGGGCAACCGATGACAACAAGCCGATCGAGCCGATTGTGCTGGTTACCGATACTCGCATAGCCGAATATTATTTTACATATGGGTTAGTTTTGGCCCGTTTAAATCGCTGTGGCGAGGCTTTAAAAATCGCTCAACAGATCCAAGCACGCGTCCCTTCGGATGAAATTGCTGTAGCAAACGCGGATGAAATGATTAAAATTTGTCAGCAGAAGCTTGCGGCTTCCCCGACGCCTGAATTGGATCCGCCATCGACAGAGACACCTGGGCCTAATACCGAAACTCCCATACCCGTACAATGAACGTTTATCCACGCCGAGACCTGTTTTACCGTAAAAAGGGGCCGAATATCTACCGCCATTTCTTCCTGATCATTATTATTCTTGGAGGCGTTTGGATAATCCGTCAGGTGGATCGGGGTGATATAAAACCCTTATTTCTGCCAAGCCCAACACCGACTCGCACATCCGAATCTTACGCAATGGAGGGCAATATACAATTTATTACAGGACAACTAGATGCTTCGATAGAGGCCTACCGTGAGGCAGTTCGCGTCGATCCGGAAAATGCCCAAGTGTGGGCCGAATTGGCGCGGATTCAAGCATATTCTTCGGCATTGCAGACTTCCGATGATGCCCAGCTTACACGCCTGCAGGAGGCCTTGGAATCGGCAAATAAAGCTGTGGAAGTAGCGCCGGATGACAGCTTGGCTCACGCTATTCGGGCCTTTGTATTAGATTGGAACGCCAACCCAGCGCTTATTGAACAGAAGCAAGTTATTTCATTTTTAACCGAGGCGGAGCAAGAAGCTGTCCGGGCTTTGCAATTGGATACTACCAATACCCTTGCGTTGGCTTATTATGCAGAGATTCTTGTGGATCAGCAAAAATGGAGTCAGGCCGAGCAATATATTCTTCAAGCGGTAGAGAGGGATCCCTCTCTCATGGATGTGCATCGTGTGTTTGCATATGTGTTGGAATCTTTGGCGCAATACAATCAGGCTATTCAGGAATATGACCGGGCTATCGCTATTACACCCAACATGACATTTTTACATTTACGTGCTGGAGCAAACTATCGTCGGCTTGCATTTGAAAGTTCGAATGCAGGTACAGCCACCACGTTATATGAAAGTTCATTACAGTACTTTGCAAAAGCAGCAAGTATTGATCAGCAATTGGGCATACAAGACCCGATTCCATACTTGTCTATCTCAAAAACTTACTCTCAAATGGGTGAATTCTTTATAGCAGCTCGAAATGTACAAAAAGCACTGGAGTTTCAGCCGGATAATCCGGATATTTATGGACAGTTAGGAATAATTTACTTTAAGTCTCGTAACTACGAAGGTTCTATCCCAGCGTTGAAGTGTGCCATTCGTGGTTGTTCAGGAAAGGAATCCTGTGATGGACGTGGAGACTGTGGCCCAAACGATACAGAAGCGGAAGTAATTGGTTTGCCGCTTTCTCCAAATACGGTTGTGTATTACTATACATATGGCTCTGTGTTGGCGGCCTTAAGCCGCCCCAAGGATAATAAATGTCCGGAAGCATTGGATGTGCTATCAGAAGTCAAGCTTGCATATGGCAATGACCCCGATATTGCTGGCATTATCTCAGCAGGTGAGACAATTTGCGCCTCGCTTGGAACAACAGCCTCGTCTGTCTCAATAAATACCCCTGAAGCCATGTTAGATGGGGCCGGTACACCAATACCATAAATTGTCAGAATTTTGTTAATGTTCTCAGTATCCCCTTGACTTGTGTAATAAAGAACAGTATCATACGGTCGCTTTTAGCACTCCACTATAGAGAGTGCTAAAACTTATTTACATATCATTAACCAATTCTTATCAGGAGGATCAAATGGAAATTTCTCTCAAACCCTTGGGCGACCGCGTCGTGGTTGAACCTATCGAGCAGGAAGACGTAACAGCTGGTGGCATTGTACTGCCTGAATCAGCTAAGGAAAAACCCCAAAAGGGAAATATCTTGGCGGTTGGCCCCGGCGGCCGTGATGAAGACGGTAAGCACGTCAAGATGGATGTCAAAGTTGGCGACCAGGTTTTATACGCCAAATACTCTGGCACCGAATTCAAAATCGATAGCAAAGACCTATTAATTTTGCGAGAAAGCGACTTGCTCGCGATCATCGTATAAATTCTAATTTCGTTGGAGGAACATAACTATGGCTAAACAATTAGTCTTTGGTGAAGACGCACGACGTAAACTTAAGAACGGTATTAACATTCTTGCTGAAGCTGTTTCAGCGACATTGGGCCCCAAAGGCCGCAACGTGGGGATTGACCGCAAATTTGGCTCCCCGACCATTACACATGATGGTGTTTCGGTTGCCAAGGAGATCGAACTTGATGATCCCTATGAAAACATGGGTGCTCAGCTGCTTAAAGAGGCTGCAACCAAAACCAATGATATAGCTGGAGACGGCACCACGACTTCCACAGTGTTGGCGCACGCGATTGTTACCGAAGGGCTGAAAAGACTCGAGGCCGGATACAATCCAATGCTGATTAAACGTGGTATTGAAATGGCATCTGAAGCTGTTAGCACAGAACTGCGCAAAGTTGCCGTCAAAATCGATACTAAGGAAAAAATTGCTTCTGTCGCAACCAACTCCGCTGCTGATTCTGAGATCGGCGATCTTATCGCTGAAGTGATGGATAAAGTTGGCAAAGATGGTGTCATCACTGTAGAAGAATCAAAATCAATGGAGTTCGAAACGGAGTATGTTGAAGGGATGCAATTCGACCGTGGCTACCTATCGCCTTACTTCGTCACCGACACTGATCAAATGGAAGCTGTCATCTCTGATGCCAGTATCTTGATCCATGAGAAGAAGATTTCTGCAGCGCAAGATATAGTCCCATTATTGGAAAAACTTGTCCAGCTTGGCAAACGCGAACTGGTCATCATCGCAGAGGATATTGACGGCGAGGCTTTGGCTACCCTAGTTCTTAACAAGCTGCGTGGGATGCTGAATGTTCTGGCTATCAAAGCCCCTGGCTTTGGTGATCGACGTAAAGCCATGCTGGAGGATATTGCTATCCTGACCGGCGGCACCGTCATAGCTGAGGAGACCGGCCGCAAGTTAGAATCTGTTACCATTGAAGATTTGGGTAGCACTTCGAAAGTTGTTTCTGACAAGGATAACACCACAATCATCGGCGGAAAGGGCAAGAAAAGTGCTATTGAAGGTCGAATTAAAGAAATTCGCAACGAGATTGATAAAAGTACTAGTGACTATGATAGCGAAAAGCTGCAGGAACGCTTGGCTAAGCTTTCCGGTGGGGTTGCCATCATCCGCGTTGGTGCTGCCACTGAAACCGAGTTGAAGGAAAAGAAGCACCGTGTTGAAGATTCTCTCTCCGCGGCGCGCGCCGCTGTTGAGGAAGGTATTGTCCCTGGTGGTGAAATTTCCCTAATCAACGCCGGAGACGCTGTAGGTAATAAGCTCAAGAGTTCTGATGAAGAGATCAAGGTGGGTATTGACATTGTTCTCAAAGCACTAGAAGCTCCTATCCGCAAGTTGGCTGGTAACGCAGGCCAGGACGGATCGGTAATCATCAATACTATCAGACGAATGGGTGCCGAGAAGGGCAACAAAAACATTGGTTTTAATGTGTTGACAGATGAATATGTGGACATGATTGAAGCTGGCATTATTGACCCTGTAAAAGTTGTCCGTGGCGCGCTCGAAAATGCTGCTTCTATTGCAGCAATGATTTTGACTACCGACGTTCTGATTACAGATATACCTGAAGAATCTGCTGCTGCTCCTGCCATGCCCCCAGGTGGTATGGGGGGTATGGGTTACTAAACCGATCAAATTTCGTTCAACCCGACCTTGCGAAGGTATATACCTTCGCAAGGTTTTTTTATTTGGTGAATTGGTATAATCTCTGCGATGTTTTTCATTCGGCGACACATTTTTATTTATTTTGTAATTTCAATAACCCTGGTGCTATCTGCTTGCGAATCTCTCTTTGGGATGCCTGCTACGCCTACATCGGCGATTCCTTCTGCGACCCCAGCACCCCCCTCTCCGACCCCACCGCCCTTAGTAGCTACTGTTAATGACGAATGGATTATCGAAGAAGAATTCTTAGCAGAACTTGAAAGATACCGTAATGCTCAAGATGCACTTGGGAGCGATGTTTCCGCGAAAGATGCTGCACAGACAGTACTAGATGACCTAATAGCTCAGGTTTTACTGGCACAAGCCGCTCATGAAGGTGGATTTACACTCACGGAAGCAGACCTAGAGACAAGAATTGATGCGCTAGAATCAGAAGTTGGAGAGCTCGGAACGCTTGCTAATTGGCTATCCAATAATGGATATAGTGATTCATCTTTTAGGATTTCCCTAAAACGAGCGACCGAAGCAGCCTGGATGCGTGACAAAATCATATCGGCTGTACCTAAAACAGCCGATCAAGTCTACGCGGCCCAAATTTTGTTCTATAATGAGGAAGCTGCGCGCACAGTGGCTGATCAATTGAATAGCGGAGCCAATTTTGCAGAACTAGCAATTCTATATGAACCTAATACAGGCGGCCAATTGGGTTGGTTCCCTCGAGATTACATACTAGAGCCTGCCCTTGAAGAAGCCGCATTTGGACTTGAGCCCGATCAATATAGTGACGTAATCACTACAGAGGTTGGCTATCATATAATTAAAGTAATGGAACGCGACTCGCAACATCCGCTTTCGCCAGACGCATATCTAGTTTTGCAGGCAAAAGCCTTACAAGACTGGCTTGCGCAACGGCGCTCTGAGAGTGAGATTGTGCTTGCGCCATGAAAAAAATATTATACGGAGAGCTTGATGACCAAATTTGATTTTGATCAATCTGGAGGAATATCTTCCGGGCGTAGAGGATTCCTTTTTGGAATCTGGGATTTTATTACGATATTTGTTCTGTTGATCACCATCTGTCTCGGTATTTACTTCACAATGATTTTTATTAACCCCAAATCTGCCCTAAACCCTCTTCAACCTTTTGAATCGCAGTTAGTGACCTCAACGATCACGCCGATTCAATTAAACCCAACCTGGACAGCCACAGCGACAGTATTTGTTCCAGCGACTGGGACTTTAGCAGCCTCCCTCACCCCGCCCCCCACTGGAACACCTGCAAGCTTTTTGCCGGGTGCAGAGAGCCCTACCCCAACAAACAACCCCTCCTCAACGGCGACCCCAAAAACGCCCTTTTCAGTCTCTTCGATCAATTCAACCAAGAGTGTATTCATCCCACATTTGCAGGATCTAGGCTGCAATTGGCAGGGAGTAGGTGGGACCGTTGATGATCAGAATAATAGCCCGATTTATGGGATTGTGGTTCGTTTGGCGGGAACATATGACGGCAAATCGGTTGATATTGTCGTCGTAAGCGGTATTTCCCCTGAGTATGGCCAGTCAGGGTTTGAGTTTACACTTCCATTTGGCACAACACCAATACCCTCTAAAGACAAGATTTATATACAATTGCTAGATCAAGCTGGGTTGCCATTGTCCGAAAAAATTTTTTTGGACACCTCCAACGATTGCGATGAAAACCTGGTCTTGGTGCGTTTCAAGAAAAATCGCTAAATTTAATAAAACCAGTTTTCCCAGATAAGTCACAAATCTAATAATCCCTCCTGGTCACCTGACACTTGGTTTTTTGGACGCTGATTCACGCAGATTTGCAAGATTTTTCTGTTTTCTTTCTCTCAAATCTGGCTTTATCAGAGAAATTCAGCGTTCGCCTGCGTTCGGGTTTTGAATCTGTCAGGTGGCTAGTTTCCCTTTTGGCTTAAGTTGAAAATCTTCATCCCCTGAGAATAATTTCCCTAATTTACTTGCCTCTAATGTCATCACTTTGCAGTTAGCAAAGAACGCAAAATCAAAATTGGTAGGGTCGCCCGCAGCTTTGCCGGGGATCGGCATCAGACGTGCAGTCAGCGGTTTGTCAAGCCGCAGCGCTAATGCAGAAAGATCAAGCAGCAAGGCAACAATTTGGTCCGCGCTTGTATCTCCGGGAAGCGGGACTGTATCCAAGCCTGTGCCGCTCACAGCGGAATAAAGCAACAAATCCTTGATGGTCAGTGTTCCTTCAGAAGCGCGTTTTGCCAACACAGAATCTTCCAACACAGGTTGCATGAATCCGCTGAAACCGGTATGCGGGAAGTTTGCACGCTCAACAGCTTCGGTTAGGAGTGCAGCGGCAGCCAAGGACCCGTGTTGCCCGATCTTGGGCACACCCATTCCTTCGACAGCGCTACCTAGTGATTCTTCGTCGCTGGGGAAAGGCGCCAGGGAGAAATCAATTCCACCGAAATTGGTTTTAAATTGACGAGAAAGTTTTTCAGCGATATCCGTCAAAACTTGCCCGTGCTTTTCCAACGAACTGATTAGATCTTTCCGACCCTCATCCAGGGATTTTGGGTTTGTAAATGCATCTATGGCCAAATCTGCTGCTTGGGTTGCAATCGCAAAAGCGGCTTGGTTTCCCAAATGGTAGGCGGCCGGGAAGAAGGGCGCACCCGGTGGAACATTGGCCAGAGCGGCAAAGCGCAGGTTGGCAAATCCATCTGGCGTGAGCGGTGCACATCGTACGATAACCTGAGCACAGGCGCGGATGGCTTTCATAGAGATACCTTTGTCTCTGTCAGCCATCACTCCGGAGAAAAAGATATTATTTGTTTGGGCTATTGCTTCTGGAATGATTTCGTAGCTGCGGGGGATGTTGGGTAGCGCCGGGCCAAGGGAAGCATATTCCAATCCAATTGAAGTTAATAATTCTTCGAACGCTTGCGCTAATCGTGGTGTTTCTTCGATCCGATTATTCAATAACTCTGGAAATGGAATTGTCGCCAGCCGAATGGTTTGGACTTCATAGCCAGCAGCTTCATATGCAGATGTTGCAGCGTTGAAAAAATTACGAGCCGACTGGAATTTGGATTGGTCTAAGGGCCAGCCTGGATTGAAGAAATAAGTGATGGATCGTATTTTCATGATTTCCCCTGTGCTTTAAAGACGTCTTTCAAATGATTATAAAAGAAAATCATAACGGACTTTGTTGTAAATACATTTAGCTTCTTTGTCTTACGACTTCATACATTAAAATCGCTCCAGCAACGCTCGCATTAAGCGATTCTGTTTTTCCAGTCATTGGAATGCTAACATTTGTATCTGCAAGATTTCGAGCTGGTTCGCTTGCTCCGGCCATTTCGCCTCCTACAATTAAGGCTAAGGGCCTGTGGAAATCTGTCTTCCAATATGGTTGGCCGTCCATATCGGCTAGTATGACTTGAAGGCCGGAGTCTTTACAAATTATTTTTATATCTTCCCATCCCAGTGAATGGATCGGAATCCGAAAATGGGCCCCCATCCCTGAGCGTACAACTTTTGGCGAATAGGCATCTGCTGTTTCGGGCGGCAATAGTACAGCCTGTACACCTGCAGCAGTAGCAGTGCGGATAAGGGAACCCAGGTTGCCGGGATCACGCATTTGGTCCAGGATGAGAATTAAATTTGGGGATTTGGGGATTGGTAGCTGAGATTGGTCGAGGACGGCCAGGATGCCTTGTGGAGAGTCTGTTTCGCTTGCGGATTGGAAAAGATGGGATTCAACCTCTTCAACTTCGCATCCTGCAAATCTCAATTTTTCGATTAAGGTTTGTCCGCGTTCACTCAATCCATCCGAAAACAATACAAACCGGAAGGGCCATTTTGCCGCCTGGGCTTCTTCTAATAGGCGTACGCCTTCAGCCAGAAAGGCGCCTTCTTTGCGTCTGACTTTGGAGCGCCCCCCTAATGCTCGTACTAATTTAAGCTTTGGGTTTTGACTGGATGTGATCATTCCTGTAGAAAAGCATCCACAGTACCTTGGTCAAATAAAACCAGTTTGATCACCATTATCTCAGATGAAGAGTTATTATTAAAATAATTACCGAGGGCTTCCAAGATTACCTTCGCAGCGCGATCTTTTGGAAAGCCGAATATTCCAGTCGAAATAGCCGGGAAAGCGATGGAATTTAATTTGAGCTCATCCGCCACTCCCAGGGACCCGGTAACTGCTGCCGTTAATTTGGCATCCTCATCGCCATCGCCCCACATGGGGCCAACGGCATGGATCACATATTTCGCAGGCAGTAGCCCGCCCGAGGTCCAGGCTGGATCCTTGTGACTGACCTTTCCTTTCTCTTGAATCCATGCGTCTGACTCTTGTTGAAGAGTAGGTCCAGCGTGCTTGGAAATCGCCCGCGCGACTCCACCTCCATGCTGTAAACTCGTATTTGCGGCATTAACGATTGCATCTGTTTCTTCTGAAATAATATCCCCATATATAATTTTGATGATTTGACCTGTAGGAAGTTTGTGTTCTTTTAGAACTGTATTCATCAGATTATTTTACCCCGTTAAATAACTGTAGGGACAACTGGCGCTACCAAAATGTGGTTGCCAGCCGCCCCTACACAAGATTAGCTTTACTTATTTATTTGCTTGCGCTACTACCTCAGCAAAAGCCTGAGGGTCGCGTACGGCCAAATCAGCCAGCATCTTACGATTTATCTCGATATTAGCTATTTTCAAGCGGTGGACAAGCCGGCTATAAGTTATCCCATTAAGGCGGGCTGCGGCGTTGATTCTAGCAATCCAGAGCTTGCGTAGCGTACGCTTTCGGACCCTGCGATCACGAAATGAATACCAAAGACTTTTTAGCATCGCTTCGTTTGCGCGCCGAAAGAGCAAATGTTTCGACCCTTTTTGACCTTTGGTAAATTTCAATACTTTCTTATGACGACGGTGCCTGTGAGGGCCACCTTTTACACGAGCCATTTGTTACCTCCTGCAAGCCTCTGGGCGTCGGCGGAAACCGCCAGTTGGGTACACCCAGCAGCTGCAATTAATAAAATCGAGTCTAGGGTTATTTTTTCATATTTGGCGCGAGACGTTTAATGCGTTTGATCAGGCCACGGCCTTTCACGATTTGCATTTCGCTCAATAGCGCCTTTGTTCGCTTAGATGTTCGGCGACGAAGATGGCTCTTGCCGCCCTTTGTGCGCACTAATTTTCCAGAACCTGTTAAACGGAAACGTTTAGAGGTTGCTTTGTGGGTCTTCAATTTATATTTACCCTTTTTTGCTTTGCGCGGCATCGTTTATTGCTCCTTTCAAAAAAAAACCGCGGGACGATACGTTCTCCCGCGGATCATCTATTTCCTTCGGGGCTTACTTTTTTGTTTCAGAGACAGCCTCAGCTTTTTCCCCACTTTCGGGCTGTTTTTCCTTCTTTTTTACGGGACCACCTTTGGTGGGGCCTAAAACGACTAGCATCGTACGGCCATCCATTTGCGGGCCTTGCTCTATATCACCGACATCAGAAAGTTCTAAAACAATCTCTTTTAAATCTTCGAGTGCAATTTCTGGATAATCCATTTCACGTCCACGGAAACGGATTGTCACTTTGACTTTCATCCCAGATTCAAGCCAGCGGCGTGCATCTCTTACCTTGAATGAGCGATGGTGTTCATTCGTTTTCGGCCGCAGTCGAATTTCCTTCATTTCAACTTTGGTCTGAGCCTTCTTCGCTTCGCGATCTTTTTTGGCTCGCTCGTAGAGGAACTTTCCAAAATCCATCACGCGGCAGACAGGAGGCTTGGCGTTTGGGGAAACCTCGACCAAATCTAGCTCGGCTTTACTGGCAATTTCAAGTGCTTCTTTGATGGGTACTAGGCCTACATTTTCACCATCAGCACCGATCAAGCGTACTTCTGGTACGCGAATACCTTGATTTACTCGAAAACTATTGGCGCTTATAAACTTCTCCTTTTTTCAAGAACATATAACCAGTCAAACGATGGCTGGCCTTTTTGCGGGCTGATGATACCATGAACGCAGGCGAATCGTCAACAAATCGAAGGAATTTTCAGGGCAATTCCTTCGACCCGAAAGGCATGAAACCAATTAATTTGTCAAAAAGGGTCTAAAAATTTCTCAGTCCCACACAATGCGTGGCGAAAAAACTCCTACAGCTCATTCGATCGATTTTCGATCCGGTCTTTAGCCCGTGTGATGAACTCACTTAACGGGATATTATTTTGCTGAGAGCCGTCCCGCACTCGTAAGGATACTGTGTTGGCTTCCAATTCTTTGCCACCAACCAAAAGCATGTACGGAACCTTCATTAACTGTGCATTTCGGATCTTGGCGTTCATACGCTCGGAACTAATATCGGCGCTGGCACGGATACCTTTCGCTTTCAATTCTTTCGCGATATTTTCAGCATATTCGATCTGCCCATCTGTGATGGAAATTACTCGTACTTGCTCTGGGGATAACCATGGAGGGAAAGCCCCAGCATATTGTTCGATCAGAAAACCGATCATACGCTCGTGCGTGCTGAGCGGAGCCCGATGGATAACAAGCGGCATTTCTTCTTTACCGGCTTTATTGATAAATTTCAAGTTGAAACGGGCAGGTTGGGAAAAATCCACTTGGTTTGTGGCTAAGGAGAATTCTTTTCCAATCGCGGACCAGACTTGTACATCAACCTTTGGGCCGTAGAAAGCAGCCTCGTCATCTGCTTCGACATAAGGCACACCCCCATTGTCCATGGCGTTGCGTACCATCTCTTCTGTTTTAATCCATAACCGTTCGTTGTCTACATACTTCTTGCCAAGCCCGGCCTTGTTGTGCAAGGACAGACGCATGACGTATTTCTCGATTTTAAACAAATCAAAATATTTTCGGTACAGATCGATAACGTTCATGAACTCTTGCTCGAAATCCTCCTCAGATGTATAAATATGGGCATCATTCATCTGCATCGAGCGCACACGCATCAAGCCAAAAAGTTCGCCCGATTTTTCATAACGATAGCAAGTTCCATATTCGGCAAGACGCATGGGAAGTTCCCTGTATGAACGCGGTCGCGCGTCAAAAATCTTATGGTGCATCGGGCAGTTCATTGGCTTGACGTAGTACTTAACCCCATCCATCTCCATAGGAGGGTACATGGATTCGGCATAAAAAGGTAAGTGCCCCGACCTAATAAAAAGCTCTTCTTTTGATATGTTAGGCGTACGCACTCGCAGATAGCCGGCTTGCTCTTCCATCTCTTTGCCGAGTTTCTCCAATTCCTCGATCATGATGCCACCGTTGGGCATCCAGAGGGGCAGGCCTGGGCCGACTTCATCATCAAAAAAGAATATATCCAGTTGTTTACCCAGTTTGCGATGGTCGCGTTTCTTGGCTTCTTCCAGCATATGCAGGTATTCTTTCAGTTCCTGGGTTGTGCGCCAGGCTGTGCCGTAAATGCGGGTAAGCATCTTATTGTTCTCATCGCCGCGCCAATAAGCCCCAGCAATGGACATCAGCTTTATGGCAGACGGATTAATCTCTTTGGTATTGTCCACATGCGGACCACGACACAGATCCACAAATGTATCGTGTTTGTAGATCGAAATTTCAGGCTTCTCCTTCAACAGCTCTCCGTACTCATCAAGGCCTCCTTGATCGAGGCCATCGATTAATTCTAATTTGTAGGGTTGATCTTTGAAAACTTTACGGGCTTCGTTGGCTGACAAGACTTCTTTTTTAAAGGTATGCTGGCCTGCGATAATCTGTCGCATACGCTTTTCAAGCTTGGGCAGGTCTTCCTGAGTTATGGGTTCAGTCAGTTCGAAATCGTAATAAAAACCATTATCAATCGGTGGGCCAATCGTGTATTTGGACTCAGGGAACATCTCAAGGACAGCCTGCGCCATAATGTGTGCTGCAGAGTGACGGATTTTATAGATATGTGACTCTTCGTATTTTTCTTCAACTTTTTGTGCCATTGTTGTACCCTTTCTCAATCTTGAGTATGTGGATTAAATTAATAAAAAAAACCCTCACCCAACACGGGGCGAGAGTTGTACTCACGCGCTTCCACCCGATTTGCTTTCGTGGAGTGAGAAATTTCACCATTTCTAAAAGCATCTCATTAGAGCCGATAACGGGGCTTCCGTTTCCCTTAATTTCTAATGATTTCAGGGTTAAGCTTGCGGGGGGTATTCATCGGGGGTCTTGCCGGAGGCGGCTCTCAAACAAAGACCGCACTCTCTCTGTTGGCTTCAAAACCGATTACTTATCCCGGTCAAAGCATTTTTATATTCAAGCTAGACTGCATTATCGTGTGCAAAATCTTAATTCAGAAAAGCTAAGGTGTCAAGCAATTTTATTGTACCTAGAAATTACATGGGCAGGAAAAACTATCTATTTATTAAATTGGCCTTTGTTTTAAGTTTAAATTATTTTGCGATTACTGTTGTTTGCGAAGTGAAATCTGACCTAGGTTGCTTGCGAGTAAAGATATAGGCAATGATTCCGCTTAGATAGGCAAAGTAAGCGATAACTTCTGTTAGGGATGGATTGCCATTGTATCCGATCAGTGCTTTTAAGATCAACCCGAATTCGCTTTTTTCGTTCAAGAATCCGTTCGTATCCCAAATATTTTCAATCACTGAGGGAATGAGACCGGCCTCATTGAATTCATGCACGCCATGTGCTATTAATCCGGCAGCAAAGATGATGAGTATTACATTGGTAACCCTGAAGAAGCCACGCAAGCTAAGCCTGCGGGTGGAGGTAAATAAAATCCATCCTAGGACTGCTGCTAGTGCTAGTCCAGCTATTGCACCGATCAATGTCTGTGCTGGGCTGGAAGTTTCTTGTACAGCAAACAGGAAAAGAGCGAGTTCAATGCCCTCACGCAATACTGCTAGAAACGCCAGGGCGAATAGAGCACCTTTGCCCTCGCCTTTTATGGCGTTTTTCGTCTTTGTTTCAATTTCTGATTTCAGATTGGCTGCAGAGTTATGCATCCAAAATATCATCCAGGTAAGCACACCCGCTGCCAGCAACATGGCAATGCCCTCAAAAATTTTCTCGGCACGCCCTTCAAAACTCATGCCCAACAAATTTAATCCAATAGCTGCAACTATACTAATTACCGCGGCAATTCCTGCTCCACTCCAAACGATAGTATTTAGGTCCGTACGTTTTAATTTGTACAAAGCACCCAATACGATACCTATAATAAGAGCTGCTTCCAACCCTTCTCTTAATGATAAAAGTAAACTTGCCAACATTAATAATACTCCTGTGTTAAAATAGCCTGCTTGGTTCGCAAACGGTTGTTACTATACACTAATATAATATATTAGTCTAGGTTTATAATTAATATTAATTAAGGTTGCATATGTCAGAAAATAATTTAGAAAACACCCTAACTCGTCCCTCAGATACGATTGAGGATTACCTTATGAATATGCATGTCATGGAAAGAGATCTAGGCGAGATCGTTGCGGCTCGTCTGGCTGAATTAATGGATGTTAGTCCTGCCACCGTTGCAATGACCTTAAAACGGATGGAGCGGGATGATTGGATCACTGGAAAAGGGCGTAAGAAAATCCATCTAACGGACATTGGTCGCACCGCAGCATACTCGGTAATTCGTCGTCATATGTTAACAGAATGGTTACTCGTAAGTATCTTCAAGATACCAATTTTTGAAACCCATGATGAAGCTCATGGAATCCAGCATGGTATTTCCCCAAATCTTGAAGAGAAAATGCGTGAGATATTGAATGACCCAAAGGTTTGCCCGCATGGCAACCCATTGCCAGGATATGAGCATGTTACCGAAGATTGGATCCCACTTACTGATTTATCACCTGGTGATAGCGTGATTCTTCGGAGAATTCACGAATTTATTGAAGATAATCCGGAAGTCATTGAATTTTTACAAGAGTATCAATTATTTCCTGGAAAAAAAATAGAAATAAAGGAAAATTTATCCTTTAATCAGACGATTAAAATCGCAATTGATGGCCAAGAAGTAACGCTTGGTTATCCCCCGGCGCAGTATATGTTTGCAGAACGCCCAAACTCATAGGTCAAAGCCACACGAATAGGATTCATTGCTTAATCTTAATCGAAGCTACTGCTTCACCCATAAATCTGTGAATTTTAAGTGATCAAAATAAGAGTAAAAACCAGGCTTTAAAGAAGATATTTTTAGGGAGCACAGAGCGACACCAGCTTAAACGACGTGATATGTTATTCAAGCAGTTTCTGCTTTCCTAGCTCCACCAGGATACTCCGGCTAAAATCCCCATTCTCTAACAAAGCCTTGCTCATGATCCACTGCATGCAACGAGGGATAATGGGCAACCTGCTGTCCTACATGCTTAAATTTATTAATTAATCGCTCTACTCACAAATACCACTGGCTGATAAAATTATTATCTTATACCCAGATAATATAATCGTCTTCACCCCTCTCCCCTTTGTCGAATCAAAATATTAGCAATATTTATAATGATATCAACGATAAGCCATTACAACTATTCTATTGATCGTAGATTGAGCCCTTCTTGGCCAGTATTCGCCAACATTACGGAATATGAATACTTTTCTTAATTTAATAATAGTGGTGTGAAGTAAAAAGGTTCAATCATTAAGATTGAACCTTTTTTAAATTCCCTACCATTGAAATCCACTCGTCTGAACGGGCACCTTTGCCATGTGTCGTTTCAAAGAACAAATTCTGCACTTTGTGCGTCACCGGGCCGCGTTTTCCGGCCCCAATTTTTCGGTAATCAACCTCACTGATCGGGGTCACCTCTGCAGCCGTGCCGGAGATAAAAATTTCATCAGCGATGTAAAGTTGGTCGCGAGAGATGGGTTCTTCTATTACTTCATAACCTAAATCTTCACACAGGGTCATCACCGATTCGCGCGTGATGCCTTCGAGAATGTTGGCCTTGTTGGGTGTGTATACCTTATCGCCGCGTACCAAGAAAATGTTTTCTCCCGAACACTCTGCCACATATCCATCAGGGTCGAGCAATATAGCCTCATCAAAGCCCTGCCTTGTCGCTAGCGTCTTGGCCAGCATTGAATTGACATACTGCCCGCCAATCTTGGCCTTGGTCATGCTGGAGTTGTGGTGCATGCGCGTGAAGGAGGAGACGATAGCTTTCGCGCCCTGCTCCAATGCTTCTTCGCCCAGGTAAGGTCCCCACAACCAGGTGGCGATCGAAATGCGTACTTCTGAGGCATCCAGGTTTAATCCCAAGGGGCCTTCTAGGTACATGAACGGGCGTATGTAACATTCCTCGAAATCATTCTTTCGAATGGTTTCATGGGTTGCCTCAATCAACTCTTCAACGGTGTAGGGACATTCCATTCCCAAAATATGAATTGAACTTCTGAAGCGTTCCATATGCTCTCGAAGGCGGAAAACTCCCGGACCTTTGTTCGTAACATAGCATCGAATCCCTTCAAATGCGCCCGGGCCATAGTGAATCGTTGGCGATAGCGCGTGGACAGTTGCTTTTTCAAAGGGCACAAAATCCCCATCCATCCAAATGTATTTAGATTCCATTGCCATGATATTTTCTCCTTTAAATTTTTTACAATCGCGTGATGATCTCATCCGCCATCTGAGTTGTACTCAATTTGCCACCGATATCATTCGTTCTGGCGCCAGAAGTGATTACTTCATCTATAGCGGATTCAATAGTTGCCGCCTCTTTCTCCAAATTGAGAGAATGTCTAAGCAGAGCGGCAGATGAAAGGATTGTGCCAACTGGATTGGCAATTCCCTTGCCGGCTATATCCGGGGCCGAGCCGTGGATCGGTTCATACAGGCCAGGACCTGATTCCCCTAGGCTGGCTGATGATAGCATGCCCATTGATCCCGCCAACACAGAAGCTTCATCGGTCAGGATATCGCCAAACATGTTTTCCGTGACTACCACATCCATCTCGGCGGGACCGGTGATCAAGCGCATAGAAGCAGTGTCTACCAACATATGCTCTAATTCTACATCAGGATATTCTTGACCAATCTGTGTAGCAATCTGGCGCCACAATCGGGAAGATTCGAGCACATTGGCCTTATCAACGGATATGACCTTTTTCTTGCGCCCTTTTGCCAGTTTAAAAGCCAGGTGCATCACACGTTTGATCTCATAGTCATAATATTCTAGGGTGTCTACAGCGCGTTCACGGCCGTCTTTTATCTCTCGACCTTTGGGCCACCCGAAATATAAACCGCCAGTCAATTCCCGAACAACCAATATATCCACACCCTCGAGTATTTCAGGTTTAAGCGGTGACCATTCCATTAGTGCAGGATGCACCTTTACCGGTCTTAAATTTGCAAATACTTTTAATCCCTTGCGCAGGGCCAACAATCCACGCTCTGGACGATCCTTGGCGTTGGGGTCGTCCCATTTTGGACCTCCTACTGCCCCAAGCAGCACCGCATCCGCGGCCTGGCAGGCAGCGAGAGTTTCTTCTGTAAGGGAGGAGCCGTATTTATCGATCGAGCAGCCACCCATCAGGTGCTCGGTAAATGAGAAGCTGTGTCCATGTTTGCTTGCAATACCTTCCAAGACCCGCACAGCTTCGGTTACCACTTCGGGGCCGATGCCGTCACCGGGGAGTAGTACGATGTTTGCTTGCATGATTTCTCCGGATAAAATGTTAAATAGTAGACAATAATCCGTGTACCACGCGACGCTGTCTACAACCTTATTATGATTTTCTACTCCGCGATTGTCAACCCATATTCGACGGAATCGGCCAGTGCCTGCCAACTGGCATCGATGATGTTGCCGCTGGCACCGACAGTGCTCCAGCGTTTGTCGCCGTTTAACGTATCGATCAGCACACGGGTAATAGCCTCCGTGCCGTTTTGGCCGTCTAAAATTCGAACTTTGTAATCCACCAATTGAAAGGAAGCAATCTCAGGGTAAATTTGTTGAAGCGCTTTCCGTAATGCCAGGTCCAGTGCATTGACTGGTCCATTGCCTTCTGCTGCAGTGTGGATGATTTCCCCGTCCACCTTCACCTTTACTGTGGCCTCTGCAATTGTTCCGCGTCCATCCCGATGATCTACCTTGACGAAGTAATCCACTAGTTCAAATGGCGGCTTATAGTCAGATTGCTGCCGTTTAAGCATCATGGCCACCGAGGCTTCAGCAGCTTCGTAGGAAAACCCCCTTGCTTCAAGTTCTTTTATATCTGTGAGCACTTCTACAACATCCTCGCTACTAGTTACCTCCAGGCCATGTTCCTCGGCCTTGCTGAGGATATTGGCCCGTCCTGATAGATCAGAGACTAGCACTCGCATTTTGTTGCCAACTAATGAGGGCTCAATATGTTGATAGGATTTATCGTTACGACGCATAGAGGCGACATGTACACCGCCCTTGTGAGTAAAGGCGGATTTACCAATATAAGCCAGATGTTCATCGGGCGTGAGGTTAGCTATTTCAGAAACGAAATGGGATAGTTCGTAAAGCTGGTTGAGATTGCCTTCCGGCAAACAATCCAGCCCCAATTTGAGTGCAAGATCGGGGATGATCGAACAAAGATTTGTGTTGCCGCAGCGTTCGCCGACTCCATTGATCGTACCCTGCACCTGGATCGCGCCTTCCCGGACAGCCGCTAACGCATTGGCAACAGCTACTTCACTATCATTGTGAGTATGAATTCCTAAAGGCGTATCTACCAATGCTGTTTTCGTTTCACGGAAAATTTCAGCTATTTCCCAGGGCATTGTTCCGCCGTTGGTGTCGCACAACACGACCATCTCTGCACCGCCCTTGACCGCCGCACGGAATGTTTCCAAGGCATATGCTGGATCGGCTTTGTAACCGTCGAAGGCTTGTTCTGCATCGTAAATTACGCGTTTACCTTGTGCTACCAGGTAAGCCACTGATTGTTCGATAATTCGCAAATTGTTATCTGGGGTTGTATTAAGCACATCTGTGACGTGTAAAATCCAACTCTTGCCAAAGATTGTGACTATTTCTGTGCCTGCATCCAGCAATGCTTTGATATTGGGATCGTCTTCGGGAGCGCCCTTAGCCCTGCAAGTCGCACCGAATGCGACAATTTTGGATGTCTCCCATTCCACGTCTTGTGCCCGTTCGAAGAACTCCACATCTTTTGGGTTTGAACCCGGCCAGCCGCCTTCAATAAATGCCATACCGATTTCATCGAGGCGTTGAGCAATCCGAATCTTGTCTGTGCTTGAGAGCGTGAAACCTTCGGACTGAGTGCCGTCTCGCAAGGTGGTGTCGTAGATTTGGATAAAGGTCATGCTATTTTCCTATAAGGTATTTTTTATTGCTTCCTTCGAACTCTGTAATTTCTTTCTCAAATCCCAGGATGTATCCAAGCTCGTCTACGCCATTCAGCAGGCAGGTCTTTGAAAATGGGTCAATCGGAAAGGATACGGAACTTCCGTCGGGCAACCTTACAGTTTGATCATTCAAGTCTACAGTGATTTCAGCTGAGGGGGCTTCTTCGGTCAAATCAAAAAGCGACTCGTGAGTCTTGGCGTCTACAATAATTGGCAATAGGCCATTCTTTAGGGAATTACTGCGGAATATGTCAGCGAATGAGGTGCTGATGACAACTCGGAACCCGAACCCCGTCAGGGCCCAAGGTGCATGCTCTCGGCTCGAACCACACCCAAAATTGTCTCCGGCTAGCAGAATTTGTGCACCTTGAAATTTAGAATCGTTTAACACGAAATCGGGTTTTGGGCTGCCATCCGGGTTATAGCGCCAGTCTGCGAACAAGGCCTCACCCATGCCTTTCTTATCAATTGCTTTTAGATAGCGGGCGGGGATGATCTGATCTGTGTCCACGTTCTCATCGGGCAATGGGGCCATGAAAGATGTTATTTTTGAAAATTGGGCCATTTTAAAATCCTACTTTATAGAATCGTGCGCACATCGGTGATTTTGCCTGTGAGGGCAGTTGCAGCGGCAGTCAATGGTGAAGCCAGGAAGGTGCGCCCGCCTTTGCCCTGGCGACCTTCGAAGTTGCGATTGCTGGTGCTGACAGCATATTGCCCGGGCTCAAGCTGATCGCCGTTCATAGCCAGGCACATCGAGCAGCCAGCTTCGCGCCAGTCGGCTCCGGCATCCTTGAAGACTTGATCGAGCCCTTCATCCTCGGCTTGTTTTTTTATTTGCATTGAACCAGGTACAACCATGACACGCAAATCTTTCGCTACTTTACGGCCTTTTAGTATCGCCGCAGCCTGGCGCAAGTCGGAAATCCGCGAATTTGTACAAGAACCTATAAATACCACATCTACTTTCTTACCGAGCAATTGAATACCTGGTTGCAAGTTCATGTAGGCCAAGGATTTTTCAAGGGCTGCTTTGTGGGAGGCATCGCTGTATGAGGCCGGGTCGGGGATCCGGTCGGAGATTTTCATACCCATGCCGGGGTTTGTGCCGTAGGTGATCATCGGCTCTAAATCAGAAGCATTCAGGGTTACAGTTTTATCGAAGACCGCGCCCTCATCGCTGGGTAAGGATTTCCAATGCGCTAAGGCACTTTCCCATTCCGAATCTTTTGGAACGAATTCACGACCAGCCAAATATTCATAAGTAATCTCATCTGGTGCAATCAAACCGGCGCGTGCGCCACCTTCAATCGACATGTTGCAAATGGTCATACGTTCTTCCATTGAGAGCGCACGAATAGCAGCTCCTGTGTATTCAAAAACATGCCCGGTGCCGCCGCCGACACCAATATTGGCGATCAAGGCCAGTATGATATCTTTGGCAGATACGCCTTTGGAAAGCGTGCCATCCACGCGCACTTCATAGGTTTTGGGCTTGTGCTGTAGCAAACATTGGGTTGCCAAGACATGTTCAACTTCAGACGTTCCAATTCCAAAAGCCAACGTCCCAAAGGCACCATGTGTGGAAGTGTGACTGTCGCCGCAAACAATGGTCATACCCGGTTGAGTTAACCCAAGCTCCGGACCAATTACATGTACAATACCGCGTTTAGGGCTGCCAAGACCGTAAAGTGAGATTCCAAACTCAGCCGCGTTGGTTTCCATTTGGCGAATTTGGGCGGCAGCAAGCGGATCTGCAATCGGCAGGGATGGATCATGGGTAGGTGTGGAATGATCCATTGTGGCAAAGTTTTTTTCCGGGCGGCGGACTTTCAGTCCCCGCTTGCGAAGACCTGTGAAGGCCTGCGGGGAGGTCACCTCGTGAATGAGGTGTAAGTCAATGTAAAGGATGGCCGGGGAATCAGGTTGTTGAGTAACAACATGTGAGTCCCAGACTTTTTCAAAGAGTGTTTTTGGCATAGGTTTAATTTTTGGCTCCAAGTAAATTTATTCAACCACCTTGACTTCGTGATCGGTTTCTGCGCTTTCAGAACCTGCATTTTGCGAAGTGATCAGTTTATTCAGTGCGTTAATATAGGCTTTGGCACTGGCGACGATAATATCTGTATCAGCACCGTGTCCACCGTATGTGCGGCTGTGGGGGATTTCATTTTGCGCATCCATTTTCTCTGTTCCCTCGCTACCTTGTACGCGAACCGTGACCTCACCCAATGCATCTACACCCTGAGTAATGGCATGGATGCTAAACTCGAGTAAAGTATTGGGCACTTTGACGATGGAATCAATGGCTTTATAGGTAGCATCTACGGGTCCGGTACCAATTGTAGCCTGGGTATGGATATTGCCTTTGGGTCCTTTTAAGCGCACCGTTGCGGTGGGGAGGCCCATTGTGCCGCAGGAAACTTGTAAGCCGTCTAATAAATACACTGGTACTGGCTGATAAAATTCATCAGCGATCAAAGCTTCAAGGTCTGCATCGGTGATAACCTTTTTCCGATCTGCTAAGTGCTTGAAACGTTTAAAGGCTTTATCAAGGTCGGTATCATTGAGACCATGTCCCATTTCAGCCAGTCGATTTCGCAAAGCGTGGCGGCCAGAGTGTTTTCCTAAAACAAGATTGGTATGACTGACGCCCACGTCTTCCGGGCGCATGATCTCATAAGTTTGGTTATTCTTAAGCATGCCATCCTGATGGATACCTGCTTCGTGGGCAAAAGCATTCGCGCCAACAATGGCCTTATTGGGTTGGACACTGATGCCAGTATAGTTGCTGACCAGCTTGCTGATGCGTGATAATTGGGTGGCATCAATCCCTGTATCCAATCCGAATACCGCGCGGCGAGTCTTGAGGGTCATCACAACTTCTTCTAATGAGGTATTCCCTGCCCGCTCTCCAATGCCGTTAATTGTCACTTCTGCCTGACGTGCCCCCGCTTGAATGCCAGCTAATGTATTGGCTGTTGCCAATCCTAAGTCATCGTGGGTGTGAACGGAGATGGTAATCTCCTCGCTCATCCCAGGCGTATTCTCGATGATACCTTTTATCAGGGCCCCAAACTCTTCAGGCGTGGTATAGCCAACGGTGTCGGGGATGTTGAGCGTTGTTGCACCCGCCTTGATTGCTTTGCTTAAAACGAGATACAAGAATTCAGGATCTGATCGGCCCGCATCTTCCGGGCTAAACTCCACGTCTTCACATAAAGTGCGAGCATAGGCAACCATCTTACTGACCCGCTTGACAACTTCGTCCCTGCTCAATTTGAGCTTGTACTTCATATGGATTTCGGAAGTTGCCAAAAAGGTGTGGATGCGGGGCTTTTGGGCATCTTTAATAGCTTCCCAAGCCTTGTCAATATCGCTTTTTATGGTGCGCGCCAGACCACATATAATCGGGACTTCGGTTGCCTTCTCACCCTTCGCCTCGCTCACCTGTGCAGGCAGGACGATGCCATCAGATGGAATACCGACCTTATTTGAAATAAGGCGAACGGCTTCCAGGTCATCGGGCGAGGCAGCCGGAAACCCGGCTTCGATGATATCAACGCCTAAGCGTGCCAGGTTGCGCGCTATCTCCAATTTTTCCGGAGAGGTCATTGTCGCGCCAGGAGATTGTTCCCCGTCTCTTAAAGTCGTATCGAAAATTTTTATGTATTTACTACTCATAAAATTCTCCTGTCAAGAGAGAAGAAACTAGAGAGTAGTAACTATTCTCTGCTCTCACTTCTCTCTTCTTTATTCCTCTTTCTTCCAATTTTCAGGCCGTAGTGATCTGACTGCAGCACCGGCCTGCCACATCTCTGATTCGCGCATAGCCTTCAATTCTTTTGCCAGGTTCTCACGGTAGTTTGGGTCGCTGTTTTTCTCAAGCACTATGCGAGCCTCTTCGCCATTAACAACGCTCTTGTAAAGATCGTCAAAGACTGGAGTAACTGCGTCACGGAAGCGCGGGTGCCAATCGAGTGCACCCCGCTGAGCAGTGGTGGAGCAGTTTGCGTACATCCAGTCCATGCCATTTTCGGCTACGAGTAAGATAAGCGACTGGGTGAGTTCTTCAACGGTTTCGTTGAAGGCTTCGCTTGGGCTGTGTCCGTGCTTTCGCAGGACGTTATATTGCGCCTCCATAACACCCGATAGTGCACCGATCAATATACCTCGTTCGCCGGTTAGATCGCTGTAAACTTCGTCTTTGAACGTGGTAGGGAACAGATAACCCGCACCGATGGCAATACCTAAGGCAATCGTCCGCTCTTTGGCCCTGCCGGTAAAATCTTGAAGAATAGCATAGCTGGCATTGATACCACTCCCAGCTAAGAAGTTGCGCCGCACGCTAGTTCCGGATCCTTTCGGTGCGACTAAGGCCGTATCCACATTTGGGGGTGGGACGATATTCGTCTGGTCTTTGTAGGTGATCGAAAATCCATGTGAGAAGTACAACATGTCACCTTCGTTCAGATATTCAATGATCTTTGGCCATTGCGAGCGCTGGCCGGCATCTGATAATAAATACTGTACAACCGTACCCCGCTCAGCAGCATCTTCTAATGAAAAGAGCGTCTCGCCAGGGACCCAACCATCAGCAATTGCTTTGTCATAGTTGGGACTCCCTTCGCGCTGCCCCACGATAACATTGATACCGTTATCGCGCATATTAAGGGCCTGGGCAGGTCCCTGAACCCCGTAACCGAGCACAGCCACAACTTCATCCTTGAGCACTTCTCGGGCCTTATCAAGTGGGAATTCGTCGCGAGTCACAACATCTTCGACTACTCCACCAAAATTAATTTTTGCCATAAAATAAGTTCTCCTTTTAGGTATTGCTCACTTGAGGTATTTCTTCGGAGCGCCTGCCATTTGCGCCTGGCATACGGCGGATGCCGGCATGCTCGCCGCGGGTCATTGCTATCTGGCCTGTTCGTACCATTTCGATAATGCCGAGCGGGCGGAGCAACTCGACCATGCTTTCGATTTTGTCCTCGGGCCCAGTGGCCTCTACAATAACGGAATCAGGCGCAACGTCCACGATGCGAGCGCGGAATATGGCTGCCAGGTTGTTGATCTCGCCGCGTTGTTCGGGTGTCGCTTTAACTTTTATCAGTGCCAGGTCGCGCGTCACAGACGGTTGATTGGTGACATCTTGCACGTCAAGTACGTTGACCAGCTTATAAAGGTTGGTCTCAATCTTACGCGCCTCTATGTCATTTTCACAATTCGTCACAATTGTCATACTTGAAATCCCCGGTTTTTCTGTGCGTCCTACAGCCAAGGATTCGATATTGAAATTGCGGCGGCGGAAGAGCGAAGAGACACGATTTAGCACACCAGGTTTATCTTCAACAAGTGCAATCAGTGTATATCGCATAATTACTCCTTTTCCTTCTCAGATGCATTCCGAACTGGGCGTCGAATCATCTCATCCAGAGCAGCTCCGGCAGGAACCATCGGAAAAACTGCTTCTTCCTTCTCTACCCGGAATTCAAGCAGCACCGGACCTGGTGTGCTGCGAGCAAAGGCAATTGCATCACCCACTTCTTCAGGTTTGGTCACCAAGCGACCTGGGATACCATGTGCATCTGCGATTTTCACAAAATCGGGCGTTGGCATATCGACAGCTGAGTAGCGTTTTTCGAAGAAAAATTCCTGCCATTGGCGTACCATACCCAAAAAGTTATTGTTCATAATAGCGATCTTGACATTTGCGCCTTCCTGCACCGCAGTAGATAGTTCAGCCTGGGTCATTTGGAAGCCACCATCGCCAACAATCGCCCAAATTTCTTCGTCTTTGTGCGCAAACCAGGCTCCAATCGCGGATGGTAGGCCAAAGCCCATTGTGCCCGCACCACCGGATGAAATCCAACGGTTTGATTTTTCTAGGAAATAATATTGCGCGGTCCACATCTGGTGCTGTCCGACATCAGTGGTCACAATCGCGTTCCCTTCGGTTGCTTTCCATATCTCATGCACAAGGTGCGATACATACAGTTTGCCATCTTCCGGCCATTTCATAATCGTACGCGAATCGACTTCGGCTTGCCATTCCCCGATTTTCTGCTTCCATTCTTCGTGATCGTATTCATCAAGCATCGGCATTAAATCGGTCAAGACTGTCTTCAGATCTCCTATCAGTGGAACTTCCACCTTCACATTCTTGTGAACTTCAGACGGGTCGATTTCAATATGGATTATCTTGGCACGGGGAGCATATGTGTCCAATGTCCCAGTCACACGGTCATCAAAGCGCATCCCAAATGCCAGCAGCAGATCAGCGTTTTGAATGGCTAGGTTGCAATACGCTTCGCCATGCATCCCCATCATACCCAGGCTAAGTTCATGTGAGGCAGGGAACGCTCCCAGACCAAGTAGGGTCATAGCAACCGGAGTTTGGGTTTTAATAGCGAAGTGCTGCAAGACTTCCTCCGCCCCAGAGATTAATACCCCATGCCCGCATAAGATGACTGGGCTTTTGGCTTTCTGGATCAGTTCGACTGCTTTCTTCAAATCAGCTTTGGGTGCATGCGCTGAAGGTTCATAGCCTGGTAATTTGACTTCACCGGGATACACAAATTCAGTTTTCTCGATCTGAGCATTCTTGCAGATATCGATCACAACAGGCCCGGGGCGGCCGCTTTTGGCTATGTAAAAAGCCTCGGCTACCACCTCGGCAATCTCATCCGCGCGTGTTATCAGGTAATTGTGTTTGGTAATAGGCAATGTAATGCCGGTAACATCTGTTTCCTGAAAGGCGTCGCCTCCCAGTAAATGAGCCGCCACCTGTCCGGTTATGCACACAATCGGTGAAGAATCCATCATCGCGGTAACAATCCCGGTAATCAGGTTAGTCGCCCCTGGTCCTGAGGTTGCCATTGCTACGCCAACTTTATTTGAGACACGCGCATACCCATCTGCCATGTGGGTCGCGCCTTGCTCATGCCTGACCAACACATGATGTACAGGATAGTTAAGCATGGCATCGTAGATTGGCATGTTTGCTCCGCCGGGATACCCAAACACCACCTCCACGCCTTCGCGCATTAAGCATTCCCACAAAATCTCTGCTCCCGATTTTTTCATGCTCATCTCCTTCAATAAATCCGACTTAGAAATCGGTTGTTAGCACAGCGCCTGTGTCGGCTGATGACACAAAATACGAGTACCGTTTTAACCATTTGCTCTTGATATCGAGTTGGAAATCAGGCAGTTCACTTAATCGATGATTAATTTCCGCCTCACTTAATCGGACCTCAAGCTTGCGTTCCATTAAATCGATTTCAATTATATCCCCGGCTTTGAGAGCAGCGATCGGTCCGCGGGCAGCTGCTTCCGGTGAGATATGACCAATACAAGCTCCACGTGTCCCACCGCTAAAGCGGCCATCGGTGATCAACGCCACTTTATCTCCCAATCCCTGCCCCATTATCGCCGAAGTCGGTGAGAGCATCTCCTGCATCCCAGGCCCGCCTTTTGGTCCCTCGTAACGGATGACGACCACGTCGCCTTCTTTGACTTCGCCGGCATATATCCCGGCCAGAGCCTGGTCTTGAGATTCATAGATGCGTACCGGTCCGCTGAATTTCATCATAGCCTCGCTCACACTGGCGACCTTGACAACAGCGCCTTTAGGAGCCAGGTTGCCGAACAAAATAGAGAGCCCACCCCGCTTCGAATATGCATTCTCAGATCGATGAATTACTGCCTCATCTTTGATCTCATGACCCTGAATAGATTCTCCTAATGTCATTCCGGTGACTGTAATCCGATCAAGATGCAACATGCCGGTACTTTTGTGAATTTCGTTTAATATGGCCGGGATGCCGCCCGCGCGATGTACATCTTCCATGTGCCACTTACCCGCCGGGCTGACCTGACAGATATAAGGTACCTTATCGGCCACTGAGTTGATGCGTTCCAGCGGATACTCTATTTCGGCTTCATTGGCCATCGCCAGCGTGTGCAATACGGTGTTCGTCGAGCCGCCCATCGCCATATCCAATGAAAAGGCATCGTCAAGCGCATCAACGGTAACTATATCTCGTGGCTTGATATCGCGATCCAACAAGGTAAGCACCTGAGCCGCAGCCCTTTTGGCCAACGACTCACGTTCTTCTGTCTTTGCCAGTGCTGAACCATTAAATGGTAAAGCAAGTCCCATCACTTCCATCAGACAGTTCATTGAATTGGCTGTGAACATGCCCGAACAAGACCCGCAAGATGGGCAGGCAAATTTTTCTAACATAGTTAATCGCTTTTCATCGATTTTCCCTGCGGAGAACGCGCCTACTCCTTCGAAAACAGAGATCAGGTCAATCGTCTCTCCTTCGGGTGTTTTTCCGGCTGCCATCGGGCCACCAGAGACAAAAATTGTTGGGATATTTACCCGTAGGGAGGCCATCAGCATGCCAGGGACGATCTTGTCGCAGTTGGGGATGCAAACCATCGCATCGAATCGATGTGCTTCGATCATTGTCTCGACGCAGTCAGCAATTAGTTCCCGGGAAGGCAGCGAGTACTTCATCCCCAAGTGTCCCATGGCGATGCCATCGTCCACGCCAATAGTGTTGAACTCAAAGGGTACCGCGCCCGCCGAGCGGACCGCATCCTTGATCAGCTTGCCAAAATCCTGTAAGTGCATATGACCGGGCACAATATCCACATAGGAATTGACAATCGCCACGAAAGGCTTGCTGAAATCTTCATCTTGCAAACCGGTCGCGCGCAACAATGCGCGATGGGGCGCTTTATCGAACCCTTTTTTTATAGTATCTGAGCGCATTTCTTTCATTTATTACTCCTGGATACGTTACAAAAACATTATCTGTTTGGCTTATTCGATTCCATGAAAGCCTGCCCATGTGATTAGGCGGCTCTTTTCTTGGAGCGGGCTTTGTTATCGGCCACTATCCTGCCATTCCAACCACAAGGATACGCTCCTGCGTAAGCAGTAATGGGGCAATAAGGATAATGGCGAAAGAAATAAGTTTTTATCATATTCAATGTTCATATAGGCTTCTTGTGCTAACAAAAAACCGCCCGATGTATTGGGCGGTTATACTTCTTTTTTGCTTAGGTGTGTCTTACTTGGCAATCACCTTTACCGTCCCAACCACAAGTAGGTCCTTAAGAACTAGGACCAATATAATGACGATGATAAGGGAAGGGTTGAAAATTAAGGTGTTCATACGATTTTTATGACTTTCGACTGATTATAAGGTTTTTTAGAAATAAGTCAAGGGCGACCCCACGATTTCAGGGTTCCACTCTTTAATTGTGATGGCATGACGATATATATAAATATTAATGACGGACCATACAAATATCATCCTCCGCTCCCTTGTTAAATTCTTAAGGGTTTGTAAACAACCAGGGGATAGTCTGCTATGCTATAATTTTTGGGAGAATTCTAGATAGAAAAAGGAGTTGAAGCTGTTGAAGCACTTAAGGAAACCCACTTTACGAAAACTCATGACCGCAATTATTCTGGGATTAATAATCGCTTCTGTTCCTGCAACAGTATTGGCGCAAGAGGGGACACCTGTTGATTCGGGAGATACGGCATGGATAATTGCCGCTAGTGTGTTGGTCCTGTTCATGACCATTCCTGGCCTGTCGCTTTTCTATGCTGGTCTGGTGCGAACCAAAAACGTTCTCTCTATAATGATGCAGAATTTTGTTGTGGTCGCATTGGTCACCGTATTATGGGTTATTTATGGCTACAGTGTGACTTTCGGAGGCAGCCCTGGCCCAATTATAGGTGGCTTTGAAAATCTGTTCCTCAAAAATGTAAATGTGGGATCGACCGTGGGATCCCTCCCTGAAACGGTATTTATCTTCTTTCAATTGACATTTGCGATCATCACCCCAGCCTTGATTATCGGCGCCCTTGCAGACCGGATGAAGTTCTCTGCCTTTTTATGGTTTATAGGGCTATGGTCTACTTTCGTGTATCTGCCGGTTGCTCACTCCATATGGGGCCAGGGAGGTTGGCTGGGCGAGATGGGTTTGCTAGATTTTGCAGGTGGCCTCGTGGTTCACATAAATGCAGGCATCGCAGGCCTGGTAGCAGCCCTTGTTCTTGGCAAGCGTATAGGCTATCCGAAAACTAAGATGCCCGCCAATAGTGTCGTGCTCACGATGGTTGGGGCTGGCATGCTGTGGGTTGGCTGGTTCGGTTTTAACGCCGGCAGTGGCTTAGCAGCTGATGGATTGGCTGGCATGGCGGTAGTTGTAACCCAAATTGCCGCGGCAACAGCCACTTTAACTTGGATGACAATTGAGTGGATTCGACAAGGGAAACCTAGCGGGATAGGTATAGCGACTGGGGCAGTGGCGGGACTTGCAGCTATCACACCAGCATCCGGATTCGTTGGCCCTTTGGGCGCGATCGCTATCGGTTTGGCATCAGGAGCAATTTGTTATTGGGCTGTCTTTAGTATCAAGAGTAAATTCGGATACGATGACTCACTTGATGTTTTCGGCGTCCACGGTGTTGGAGGAGTTATTGGTGTACTCTTTGCGGGTATATTTGTTTCAACGACTCTGGGCGGTTCTGGGGTAGCTATGAGCATGGGTGAGCAGCTGGGAGTTCAAGCAATTGGCGTTGTCGTTACCTTAGCCTACTCCGGAATCCTGACCTTCGTCATCTTGAAAATCATCGATGCAAGTATTGGGCTGCGCGTCTCTGAGAAGCAGGAAAAAGAAGGGCTCGATATTTCACTTCACGGCGAGCAGGGCTACAACTTATAAATCCGTAATCCGTACTTTTCTTCTGCTTATTTGGCCGCTACACTTTATCTATTCAATGGATATCCCAATTGGGACATCTTATATTAATGCCTCTTTAGCAGCTTGGATGGTTCCTTAAATAATATTCTCATCATGAGTAGCTGAAATAAATCCAGCCTCAAACTGAGAGGGGGCTAGATAAATCCCCCGGTTGAGCATCTTTTGGAAGTAATCGGAAAATTTATCAGTATCGCAGGTTTTTACGCTGGACCAATCTGCGATTGGTGTTTCCGTGAAAAACATTGAGAACATTGTCCCCACTCGTGAACTTTGAATTGAAATTCCTGCGTTTTCAGCAGCTGCACGAAGACCGTTTGTAAGGCTTGAAGCAATCTGCTCCATACCAGGCCAAATGCTAGGGTCGCGTAATTTCTTTAATGTCGCGATTCCTGCAGACATCGCCAAAGGATTCCCAGAAAACGTTCCCGCTTGATAGACTGGCCCGGATGGGGCGATCATTTCCATGATCTCTTTACGTCCACCGTAAGCGCCCACAGGCAATCCGCCGCCGATAACTTTTCCTAAGGTTGTCAGATCTGGTTTCACTTTGTAGAGGTTTTGTGCGCCACCCGGGTGGACTCGAAACCCAGTCATGACCTCATCAAATATTAACAAAGCGCCGTGTTGGGTAGTAAGGTCCCGTAAGCCCGCTAAAAACCCATCAATGGGTGGAATAACGCCTATATTGCCAGCGAACTAGTTCAATGATGATCGCGGCGATTTCGCCTTCATATTAAATGAATAATGATTCGACCGAATCAAGATCATTTAAGCGGACTACCAATGTATCTTGAACGGCGGCGGGAGGAACACCATGGGCATTGGGTCCTGCCTAGCTTCCTTTGTTAGTTGTTAGCCATCACAGTGCTGGCTGATCAAGGGTACGGTGGTATATCCACCAGGCAAAAGTACAAAGGGTATCGGTCCGATGGGAGTATTCAGCGTACCTGATCCGGTGGAACCGATCCCTATCTCAACTGTACTACCATCTTCTGAGATGGTCATACCGAAGGTGATTGGGTCCTGAAAGCTAAAAGATGCTGCAGTTCCATTTGTTGGTATGATGACCTCGCCAGAGGCTCCGTTTTGAACGGTAAAGTTGGTGGAACCACTGCCCTTATATACAGCGCCTTCGACATTAGCGTCGACTGTAATTTCAATAGTCCAGTTGTTACCGTCGCAGGTCACCGCACTACCGGTGACAATGGCCAGCCCGCCAGAAAACGTTTCATTTAATTCAAAGGCATTTCCACTACATTCTTCAATGGATTCGCCTTTGGCACGCCGATCTTGAATATCTTGCCACTCATCATATAAAGACAGAGCTTCATCAGTTCGATTTTCCGCTTCTCGGGCGCCTATCATTTGACCGTTGCTTATCCAGGTGAACATTTCTATTACAGCACTCTCAGTTGACGTACAGGGATTGAACCCATCCACTACCCGATTAATCTCAATATCAACCAGGTCGCGAGCTTTTTCGAGCGCGGCATCAGCCAAGCTGCTTAATCCCAATGATTGTGCGGTGGCGACAACTCCCAGCGCTACACGCCAGTTATCGGTCATATTGATCTCTTCCCACCCATACGGTTCAAAGATCTCACGGGCCCGATTCCAGGCCCAATTTTCCATTGCTTGATCGCCAGATGCTTGTGCATCTCTGACCACCGATAACAATACGCGAACTGCAACCATGGTGGTACCACCGTCATGGCCGAGGGCCGGGGAGGCAAGATGCGGCGTCGAGGAGGTGCTTAATTTACCGGAGATGATAGTTTCAATCAGTTCTTCAAGCAATTCGATTGCTGCATTGGAGTTGCCACCTACGATAAGTTGCTGTACTTGATCGAGAGAATTTTGCACATCGGGCGGGAGGGCTGCACCGCAGTGAGTCTGCTCTACAGGGAAATTATCCTGAACAAAAAGGGCGACCCCTTCTCCTTGTAAACGATTCAAGTCACCATCTTCTCCTAAAACGGGAGACACCGAGAGTGAGTCAAGGTCAAGGAAATCAAGGGAAATCCCTGCCAGGCAGGCATCGGTCTCTTCATCTCCGGTTCTGAGGACAATATTGGAGGATGAAACACTGCTACCAATGTTGCACGCTTGAACCAGGATGAGCAGTAAAATAATTATGGATATATGTTTTTTCATGGAATTCTCCAAGTTGATAATTCCTACTTTACCTTAATAGTTTTGATTGCAAAATTTTTAGCGGTGAAGGATCGAGAAATGGCTTTAAGGGATATTTTGTTATATCGCTATTTGGAATATCACTAAGATTTTGCTTGACAAGTTTTTTGGGCGATCTCTTCCATTTTCGAAGGAATGTCGCATGTGCCTCATTTTTGTCTAATCATAATCGGATCCAATTATCCCAACAAATAAGTCGATAAGTTTAAAATTTTTGAAATTGATTAAGCGCGGACTCTCTGTTTATATATGGGCCTAATTAAATGTTTAATTAATATGTCGAACAAGTTTTATGATTTGACTATTTTTCAATTTATACGTCAAAAGCAGGCTGTTGAAAAATGCCTCGTTGTTGCACATCTTTTATGTAATCCTACCTGACTTCGTTCAACTCGCCATAGAATAGTAATTATCAACTGCACAGCGGTGTACTAATTCGGTCAATATACCCAGCCAACCAAATTGATAGATAAAAAGAGAAGGTGGGCTGCACAAGAGA
>JASJYH010000180.1 GCA_030123675.1 Anaerolineae bacterium
GGAGTGCCTGTCCATATTCGTTCGGACAATGGCTCAGAGTTCACTGCCAAGAAAGTGCGCATGTTGCTCTCAAGGCTCTCGGTCAAGCCGCTGTTCATCGAACCAGGCTAGTCCCTGGGAAAATGGATATATTGAATCCTTCAACGGAAAGATGCGTGATGAGCTTCTAGCAAAAGAGCTATTCTATTCACTAAAGGAGGCACAGATATTGATCAAGATGTGGAGAAAGCATTACAACACAGTTAGACCGCACAGTTCTTTGGGATATCGACCCCCAGTTCCTGCGACTTTTATCCCAAGACCTTCACAATTTCCCCAAGTTTGTCTAACATAGTGGTTGGTACTAATAATGGGGGCAGGTCACAGCCCAAGCCGCTTTGAGTTTGTTTGAAGATCGCATTTTGGTGTTTTGGCTTACCGCCTTATTGCGCTGACCGCAATCCAATTGAGCGTTATTGGCGTCATCTCAAAGATTTGGCTTGCGCTAACCGTTTGCATACTGGTTTGGAGAATCTGGTTGCCGCAATAGATAAAATATTGTTAGTTCAAAACGAACATTTCAATTCGTTAAGGTTAAAACTTTCTAAAAACTTTCTGTGATTCACTTAAAAGTGTCTAGTGCCTATAGTTTCTACTGCATCCAGGCTATCTGCCCCCAAATTA
>JASJYH010000181.1:0-377 GCA_030123675.1 Anaerolineae bacterium
GGCTACAGGCGCTCAACAGCAAACAAGTCATTAAAAATACGAGTGTAATAGTCTGCAAGATTTTAATTGGCATAATGATTTCTTTCTATAACATAAAGGATGCTTTTATTTTAGTCAGGCATCCTTACAAAAGAAGTGTGTAAATCTTACAATTCTATAAACTATATGTAATACGATATTTGGTTCTAGGCGCCTGATAGTTTCAAAACCAGGACGCAGACACTTGGACACCGCCGCCTGTCCCCGTTAGGGGGTTCGCTGCGCGCCGTTCGCTGCGCGCCGTTCGCTGCGCGAAGACGCAGAAGACGCAGAAGACGCAGAACGCAAGTGCGGTGTGAACGCTGATTTTCGTTGATTAAGTGTGACCTGAGAGAAAG
>JASJYH010000181.1:387-649 GCA_030123675.1 Anaerolineae bacterium
AGGTAGCTCGAATTAGGTTTATCAAATGGAACCTAAAGACCAAAACAATTAATTCCCCGGCACTATCTGCATAACCCGAACGTCAAAAGGGGCGCTTTTTCCTTTCAGATCCAATCTTCGTTTTTCCATCTTGGTTGAATTCACATTGGCTTTATTTAAGGTTTGCTCACTAATCAAAATCTCACCTGTTTTCGCTTGTGAGGCCAACCGGGCAGCTATATTAACGGCATCACCCAAAGCTGTGATATCAATCATACCTTCC
>JASJYH010000182.1 GCA_030123675.1 Anaerolineae bacterium
TCCCTTTAGACTAACCAGCTTAGCCCGGCTAGTCTGACTCCTCTGCTTTTTGACTTGTGTATTCGGAGTTTGGTTAGTCGGACTCGCTTGCGCTCGTCGCGACCATTCAGTATCTCTACCCCACAAGTTGAACACAGAAGGCTATACTTAAATATATTTCGGGGAGAACCAGCTATCTCCGGGTTCGATTGGCATATCACCTCTACCCACAGCTCATCCCAGCCTTTTGCAACAGACACGGGTTCGGGCCTCCGGTCAGATTTCTCTGACGTTCACCCTGGCCATAGGTAGCTCACCCGGTTTCGGGTCTATACCGATGTACAAACGCTCAGTTAGAGCTCGCTTTCACTTCGCTTTCGGACATTTATGCCCTTAGGCTAACGCACATCGGAATAGGCACGCCGTTACTCTTCGATTACTCTCAGGGCTTCGACTGATTGTTTGCATATGGTTTCAAATCTATTTCACTCGCTTATCCAGCGTTCTTTTCACCTTTCCCTCACGGTACTAGTTCACTATCGGTCTCTCTTGGTATTTAGCCTTACCTGGGTGGTCCAGGTCGATTCCCGCAGGATTTCTCGTGTCCCGCGGTACTCAGGTGCCCACCAGTAGCCTTTTTAATTTCGTATACGAGGCTTTCACTCTCTGT
>JASJYH010000183.1 GCA_030123675.1 Anaerolineae bacterium
GAAGGACGTGGTAATCTGCGATAAGCCCCGGCGAGCTGATAAACAAGCTTTGACCCGAGGATTTCCGAATGGGAAAACCCACCCAGCTTGCTGGGTATCGTTAACTGAATACATAGGTTAACGAGGCGAACCCGGGGAACTGAAACATCTAAGTACCCGGAGGAAAAGAAATCAACCGAGATTCCCTTAGTAGCGGCGAGCGAACGGGGACCAGCCCTAAACTCTATATTAATCTAGCGAAACACTCTGGAAAGTGTGGCCATAGTGGGTGATAGCCCCGTACGCGAAAGGTTCTTATAGATTATTCGAGTAGGACGGCGCACGTGAAACGTTGTCTGAACATGGGGGGACCATCCTCCAAGGCTAAATACTAACTACCGACCGATAGTGAACCAGTACCGTGAGGGAAAGGCGAAAAGAACCCCTGTTAGGGGAGTGAAATAGAACCTGAAACCGTATGCGTACAAGCAGTGGGAGCAGACCCAGATCTTCGGATTATGGCTGTGACTGCGTACCTTTTGTATAATGGGTCAGCGACTTACTTCTCAGTGGCAAGCTTAACCGTTTAGGGTAGGCGTAGGGAAACCGAGTCTTAATAGGGCGACTTAGTCGCTGGGAGTAGACCCGAAACCGGGTGATCTATCCAT
>JASJYH010000184.1 GCA_030123675.1 Anaerolineae bacterium
CCCGCGCTGAGATACTCTTCACTATCTGCATCACCTTGCTCGGCGATATTTTCGGCTCGCCCCTCACCACCATGTGAATATGGTCTTCTGCTATCTCTAATTCAACCACTTCTATATCGTAGTCATACCCAATCTTCTCTATTATCCCTTTTAATTTCTCTCGATACGGTTCACTAAATACTTTATGTCGATACTTTGGGATCCACACAAAGTGATACATCAATCTGTATACGTGATGACTATTCCTCTGTAGCTCCATAAGCTGGATATCCTACAATGGCTAAAAACGCCATTCTACGCTATCCAACTCGGGGGCAAGCCCCCGAGATTTTCGCTATGCGGTTAAAACGCATGTGCATTATCCGACCGATATTAATTTGTTGTTGGATGCGCTGAGAAAAACCATCACACTGACAGCAGACTATGCCAGTATGACGGGTCTTGATGGCTGGCGACAAAGTGGCTATAACTACCGGCAAATCAAAAAAGCCCATCGAAAGGCACAACAGATGAGACGCTCTTCATCCAGGGATGCGCTCAAAAAAGAAAACCGACAAGCAGAAATTGTACAAGCGCATCGGGATTATCTGGAGTTGGCCGGACAGTTACTTCACAAAAGCCGACAGACATTAGCCACCGAGCT
>JASJYH010000185.1 GCA_030123675.1 Anaerolineae bacterium
AAGAGAAACATTCCAGACCGACCTGGCGCTGGGTTTAACGAAAATCTGCCGGCCGGTCTTTATGCTGGTCGCCGCTATCTCGCTCTACGGTCTAATCTATTTTTTCCTGACCGGAAGATTTGAGGAAACAATGTTCATTGTGATTCTATCGTTTGTTGTATTTCAGGTAGTGCGTCCGCGCTACGGCTTAGTCAGCAAATTGATAGATAATCAGTACGCCATGGCAGAAAAAGGGGAGTTTTACCGGGGGGAATAGGCCGTGATTTCTAAACACTTTACATTTTGTTCTTAAGAGGCTTATTTATTCGCCAGAGAAAATCAAACTTTGTTTGTGGAGAGGTGCCGGAGCGGTTGAACGGGGCGGTCTCGAAAACCGTTGAGCCTTCGCGGGCTCCCAGGGTTCGAATCCCTGCCTCTCCGCTTAGATTTTTAGACTATTCTTATCTTTCTACTTGACAACAGCTTACCCTATATAGTATATTCCTGTCACTTGATTGTGACCATATTGTGACCACAGGAGGACAGTTATGGGTGCTATTTTCAAAAGAGGCAGAGTCTGGTATATCGATGTCAGGGCTAACGGCAGAAGAATACGTAAACGTATAGGTCCAGCCAAGAAGATTGCACAGTTAGCT
>JASJYH010000186.1:0-271 GCA_030123675.1 Anaerolineae bacterium
AGGCTCGTTATGCCGTGCCTGATAGTAACCTAAAGCTACTATCAGCCACGGCATAACGACCTTCTCAAGTTTTGGTGCCGGGGGTCAGACTCTAACCCACAAGGACTAGGTCCGACGGATTTTAAGTCCGTTGCGTCTGCCAATTCCGCCACCCCGGCCGGTGTAGAGATTATTTTACCCGCTTTATTCTCTCAGTTATCTTAACTATAGGGCACATATCTCTAAGTTAGCTATTCTTTTGTATTTTATAGCTTCCTTGAAGATTGTCAGG
>JASJYH010000186.1:304-618 GCA_030123675.1 Anaerolineae bacterium
TTGGCTAATCTGACCACATCTTCAAAGTAATCCTGCCTGGAAGTATGTATTTTACTGCCCAGATAGATTTCTTTAATCTTATAGTCTTTCATGGCTGTTTCTATTAAGAGCCAGATATCTATGCCCCAGCCTTCGGGGCAGTCATTACCTTCTATTATAGTCTTGAATAACTCACTGGTAGCACATATTTCGCCACTTAAGGGCTGGTTGATGTGGGCAATTTCAGGGAAGAATACCCCTGATAGCGGTTTGGCTACCAATTTAGTGACAGCACCGTCATAGTCTGCCCTCAGGTAGTAGCCACGGGCCATATC
>JASJYH010000187.1 GCA_030123675.1 Anaerolineae bacterium
CGATCCGACTTGCCTTTGCTTTGCTGGATGCCTTTGTGGAGGTGGGCGGCAACTTCATCGACACCGCCCTTATATACGCCGACTGGATCCCCGACGCGCCCAAAAGCGCTAGCGAAAAAACCATCGGCCAATGGTTAAAGCGTAGCAGCAATCGCGAGCGGGTGGTGCTGGCAACCAAAGGTGGTCACCCCGATCTGTCAATTATGCACCTTCAACGCCTGTCTAAAGCCGACATAACGCGGGATATTGATGCAAGTCTTAGTAATCTGCAAACCGATGTTATCGATCTGTACTGGTTGCACCGAGATGCTACCAGTGTGCCGGTGGCCAACCTGATCGAAACGCTTAACCAGCAGGTCCAGGCCGGAAAGATACGCTATTTTGGCTGTTCCAACTGGCAAGTTGAACGGATTATCGCGGCCAATGACTATGCCAATAAAAATGATTTGCAGGGCTTTGTCGCCAGCCAGCCGTGGTGGAGTCTGGCCCAACCTAACCGGGGAGCTCTGTCTTACTCGGAGAACATGGTCGTTTTTGGGTCAAAAGAGCAAGCCTTTCATCGCCAAACCGGGCTGGCGGTTATGCCCTACTCGGCGCAGGCTAGAG
>JASJYH010000188.1 GCA_030123675.1 Anaerolineae bacterium
GATGATAAAGAATTCGCGAACAAAAAGTAGGATCAATATGATAGTCGCGACCAGTAAAAAAGTATATATAAACCACTTTGGACCCCGTTTTTTATAAGGCCGCGAAAAAGATTGCCACCGAAATAGAGATTTTACGGATTTTTGCTTTCGCTTGGTTTTTCCTTCTAGAGACGTGATTTGCTCTTGAAGCTCGTTTACTTTTTCTTTCAAATCGGCAACACTGTGTTCTTGTTTAGACATACAGGCAAATTCTAATTTCTATTTTATCACTTTTTCCTAAATATGGCGGAGAGGGTGGGATTCGAACCCACGAAGAGCTTGCACCCTTAGCGGTTTTCAAGACCGCCGCACTAGTCCACTATGCGACCTCTCCATATGGCGGAGGGGGTGGGATTCGAACCCACGAGAGAGCTATTACACCCTCGGAGGTTTAGCAAACCTCTGCCATAGGCCACTAGGCGACCCCTCCACGAAAATGAACAGGGCAATTTTATCAGAAACTAAAGTTCACTTCAATGTGAGCTGGCCAGGGTTACCGCCCACACATAACACATCTTTTTGGAAGAATAAAATCTAACATATTCATACCAAATAATTAGTA
>JASJYH010000189.1:0-283 GCA_030123675.1 Anaerolineae bacterium
CCTGCATGTCCATGAAGCCTGGGTGCAAATGCTGGACCATGGAGACCGCTATGAGGAGGAATACCGGGTGCTACGCCCGGACGGGTCCATACGCTGGGTTCGGGATCGAGGCTACCCGGTCCGCGATGAGAATGGGCGGATCTATCGTGTCGCAGCATTTGTCACAGACATCACCGCGCGCAAGCAGCAGCAGCTGCAGCTGCGGGAAAGCGAGGCGCGCTTCCAGCAGCTGATGCGACTGATGATGAGTTCGTCATATCTGACACGGAGAGCTGGGTTGTCC
>JASJYH010000189.1:293-599 GCA_030123675.1 Anaerolineae bacterium
GCGGGAGCAGGAGCTGGGGGAAAGCGAGGCGCGCTTCCAGGAACTTGCTGAGGTGATTGATGATGTGTTCGCCATGTCTGACGTGAAGAGCTGGAAAGTGCTCTATGCCAGCCCGGCCTTTGAGAAGATCTGGGGACGATCTGTGCAGGACCTGTACGAAGATGTCGGACAGTGGTCTGAGGGTATTCACCCCGATGATCGCCAGCGTGTCGAGGAATCCTGGGCGCGAACGGTGGGTCAGGGTGGGGACTATTATGAGGAGGAATTCCGGGTGATACGCCCGGACGGGTCCCTGCGCTGGGTTCG
>JASJYH010000018.1 GCA_030123675.1 Anaerolineae bacterium
AAACACTGCCATTCCTTCAGTCGTCAAGTCATATTGCAAGCGCGTGCGGTCGAGGTGGGAGACCTTCAGGTAACCACGTTTAATCAATCTCTTAATATACCAATTGACACTGCCGACAGCGATACCGAGGCGCTGTGCCAATCCGGACTGGGTGACCATCGGGTTCTCGGCAATTTCGGTCAGAAGTTCGTATTCTCGCTGTTTGATATCAGACATTGTGTGTGAGCATTCAGTTTCTGAATTCTCACACATATACCCATGGCTGTCAAGTAATATTTTTCATAAAACTAGGGATTAGTACTTTACAGAACCAAAAGTTTATCGTTATTGCAACAGAATTAAAATAAGCAGTGTTTGATAGTATCTATTTGGATGTACCCTATATTCGGCCACAATAATAACGAAGTAATTACCTATTTATGTATGGTAAGCCAGGACGGCGCTGATCTTTTCCGAAGTATGACCATCGCCATAATGCTGGGGACGCACAGCGGGTTGGGACCAAGTTTCATAGGCTGATTTGATCTTTTCCGAATCCGATCCAACCAGCTGGTTCCAGCCAGCCTCGACTGTTTCCAGCCATTCCGTCTCCTCCCGCAAGGTGATACAGCGCACGCCCAGCAAATAGGCTTCCTTTTGGACGCCGCCTGAATCTGTCAGAATACAGTTCGCATTTTCTTCCAAGACTAGCATGTCTAAATAGCCAACCGGCTCGATCAGGGTCACATTTTTGGGATGTGAGAGCTTATACTGCGTCAGCAATTTCTTCGTCCGGGGATGAAGCGGGAGGATAATTTGTGTTGACAGTTGACTAAATCCATTCATTATGGCTCTCATACTCTCGGAATTATCCGTATTTGCTGCACGATGAATAGTTGCAAGTGCGTAGTGACCCCGTTTAATTCCCAGTCTGTTCAACACATCCGATCGCTCGCGTGCTTGAGAAAGATGGTGAAGTAATGCGTCATTCATAACATCCCCTACTTTGTGAACGCCCTCAACTATTCCTTCCTTTTCCAAATTCATTACAGCAATCGTTGTGGGGCAAAAGAGCCAGTTTGAAACATGGTCTGTTAGCACCCGATTGATCTCTTCCGGCATAGCACGATTGAAGGACCGTAAACCGGCCTCCACGTGCGCTATCGGAATGTGGATCTTTGCAGCAGCAAGAGCTCCAGCCAAAGTTGAATTGGTATCGCCATAAACCAATACCAGTTCAGGCTTAAGTTCTACAAATAGCTTTTCCAGTGCGATCAACATCGCCCCAGTCTGCTCGGCATGTGATCCGCTGCCAACACCCAAATTATGTTTTGGCGGACGGATACCCATCTCGGAAAAGAACACTCCAGACATCTTCTGATCATAATGTTGGCCGGTATGGATTAAGGTTTCATCGAAAGTAGATTCTAAGGCACGCGAAACTGCAGCTGCCTTAATAAACTGGGGCCTGGCTCCAACCACAGATGCAATCCGTCTTTTAGCCATCTGCTACTTCTGACAATAAATTTTGATATGAATCAACGACATGCCTAATATCAAACTGGGTAGCTTTCACCAGACTCGCTTCCCGATAGCGTTTCAGCAGCTTTTGATTTGAAAGCAGTTTCTGTAAACCCTTGACGTATCCGTCTAGGTTCGAGCTGCCTACCAAAAAACCATTCCTATCTTTGTCAACAATATCAACAAAGCCGCCAATATCGCTGACCACCATCGCCAAACCTTTGGCAAGCGCTTGCACTCCCACAACCGGCAAACCCTCTGAACGCGAAGGCATGAACAGGATATCACTTTTATCAAACCATTCCAGCACTTCTTCTGGCGCGATCCAGCCAGTCAGGGTAAAGCGCTCTTGCAAGCCTTCCTCCGAGATTTCCCGCCGGACATTTGGTCTGAGTGGCCCATCCCCGATCATCACACATTCCCAAGACAGGTCTTTCAACCCGGCTAGTGTGTGCACGATCTTGACCGGATTCTTCTGCTTCATAAACCGCCCGGCGAAGACGATCCGCGGCGGTGCGTTGACCATTATGCTTGCTGGCCGCAACCGGGCCAAATCTACACCATTGGGTATGAGCGCCATTTCACGGGGATAATGTTTGAGTGCTAATTGACGAGTGAACTTGGAAACAGCCACTACCCTATTTGCATCGCGCCAGATTGGACGAGTGAAGGGCAAAATCCACTTGAACCATTTTCCAGTTTTTTCGGGTGCACCCCCGGGCACATCACCTAAGTGGACAGTCATGAGGTAAGGAACACCCGTCAGCTTAGACAGCCCATAACCTACGGCTCCCGCCGGGACCGCAAAGTGAACATGGATTACATCGGGCTGCCAGCGTTTGATTATCCGGAAGCCGGCTTGTAGTCCGGAAAGAACGTATGCAGCCATCGCCAGAAAATCGGCCCGGAAGGCTTCTCGCCTCAAGGACGGAAGCCGCAGTACACGAATCCTATCTACAATCTCTTCTTTCGGAAGCCCTTTGAGATGTGCGGTTAATATAGTTAGCTCATGTCCCCGTTCTACCAACCCGAGACAAATATCTTGGGCCGCGCTGCCACCACCACCGCCAACAGGCGGATACTCGTGGATAAGCACCAGAATCTTCATTATTCGGATTTTGTTTTGGACAGATTAATTGTTTTTCGAATTCGATATGTAGGCTTACGCTGAGACTCATAATAAGTGCGTACCAACATCTCAGCAATCAGGCCCATTAAGACAGCCTGAAACCCCATGATGAATAACATTACAGCCACCTGAAATAAGGGTGATCCCAAGACAGAGATTGCTGACAAAACACGGCGCACGAACAAGAAGAATAAAATCAAACCACTACCAAAGATCAACGCCAGACCAGAACCCCCGAATAAATATATTGGTTTTGATGAATAACTGACCAGGAATTTTACTGTAAATAGATCTAAAATTACTTTAATCGTGCGGTTCAACCCATATTTTGTTTTGCCATATTTTCGGGGATGATGCTTGACCTGAACTTCGGTAATTTTTGCTCCCACCGAATTGGCAAATACTGGAATGAAGCGATGCATTTCGCCATACAGCCTGAAGCCTTCAAGTACCTCACGACGATAAACTTTTAGTGTACAGCCGTAATCATGCAAGTGCACACCAGTCACGCGCGATATGAGCCAATTGGCCATTGCAGAGGGCAAGGTGCGCGTGAAAAAGTTGTCTTTCCTGCGCTTGCGCCAACCGCTAACTAGATCGTAGCCTTCATCCAGCTTTTCAAGCATCATCGGGATATCAGCCGGGTCATTTTGCAAATCGGCATCCAACAATACTACGATCTTGCCCTTTGCATAATCCAAGCCCGCGGCAATGGCGGTTGTTTGGCCAAAATTGCGACGGAAAGATACCACACGTAGTTGTTTCGGATTAATTTCTGCCAATTGTGTCAGAATTTTCAAACTGTTATCCTGACTACCGTCGTCCACCAAGACCATTTCCCAGCTTTGAGAAAGTGGATCAAGGGCACTATGAATTGACTCAATAAGTTGAGTTAAACTTTCTTCTTCGTTATAGACTGGAATAATCAGAGAAAGATCGGGCATTGTCTTTATTTTGTTCCGGTACTTAACCGCTCCATATCCTCATCAACCATAACAGTGACAAGTTCCTTAAAACCGACAACAGGTTCCCAGCCTAGCACAGAATACGCTTTCGAAGGGTCTGAAATGAGCAAATCAACTTCAGCTGGACGATAAAAGCGTTCGTCTTTAACCACATACTCTTTGTAATCCAGGTCAGCATGCCCAAATGCGATTTCACAGAATTCACGCACAGAGTGGGTTTCGCCTGTCCCGATCACAAAACTATCCGATTGATCTTGTTGTAACATCAACCACATGGCTTCGACATAATCCCCCGCAAAGCCCCAATCCCGTTGGGCTTTCAGGTTCCCCAAGCGCAACTCCTTCTGCATACCAAGTTTGATACGCGCCACACCATCTGTGATCTTGCGGGTAACAAATTCGAGACCCCTACGCGGGGATTCGTGGTTAAACAATATTCCCGATGACGCGAATAAGTCAAAGGATTCTCGGTAATTAACCGTGATCCAATGACCATACACTTTCGCGACCCCATAGGGACTGCGCGGGTAAAAAGGCGTGGATTCACTTTGGGGTACTTCTTGCACCCGGCCGAACATTTCACTTGAGGAGGCCTGGTAGAACTTAATTTTGGTATCAACAAAGCGGATGGCCTCTAGCATGCGCGTGACACCCAACGCAGTCACATCACCGGTCAGGGCAGGTTGATTCCAAGAGGTGGGCACAAAGGACTGGGCTGCCAGGTTATAGACTTCAGTCGGTCGGTACTCTTCTAGCAGGCCCAGTAACGAGCCCTGATCGTGTAGATCACCTTGAACGGTAGTGATATCGTCCAACAAATGCTCAATTCGCTCAAAAGCAGACGTGCTTGATCGGCGTACTACTCCAACAACTTTATAGTCTTTAGAAAGTAATAGCTCAGCCAGATACGAACCATCCTGGCCTGTAATTCCCGTAATAAGTGCAACCGCCATGATTTCCTCCAAATTTATAAACGCTTAATTATATACCTTACCAGGTGATATTGGTGGGTTTCAAATGAGTTCAATGAGTTATACATACTTGCCATAGATAATCTCAATTTCATACGGTGTTTGAGTAGGGACGAACTTTAGTAAGGCCCGTATCGCCCGTCCTGACCGGAACGGGCCAGGGAAATCACATATTCGAATTCTAACCTTACTTTTTATTGCTGGTTTCCCTGGCCAGGTTACCAGGACGGGCGATACGACGGCGGAAAACATCGCCGTCTACTCAACCATCGGGTTATCTTGTTTTATTTCTATATTAAAAAATCTTCTTTGCAAGCGCAGGCAGCAGTTCTGGATCGCCGTTTATCAATGCTTCACGTTTTGCTCGTCTCCATCCTTGCACCTGCTTTTCTCTGGTAAATGCATCAATAACCCGTTCATACTCTTCGCCATAAACCAACTTGAGGGGCGATCTCACCGATGTATATTTTGATCCAGTCCCTTCTTGATGCTGCGAAAAGCGAAGTTCAATATTTTTGGTTGAGCCAATATAGTATGAACCATCAGCACATTCAATAATATACATCCATGCCATAGAAAATCTCAATTTCATACAATAGTTGAGTATCCGACGCCTTTCCGGTAATCCAAGACCAGGAAACACTTCTTGATTTGGTCATCGTTCGGGCCGGGAGCTGAGACGGGGTGCGAGACGACAAGGTCAAAACGTTGTTCAATCAACGCTTACAACCAAAATTAAGCACTCCTAGCTGATATCAAGCAGCGCGTTTCTGGCGCTGACGGCGATCCAAAAATTCGGCTCCTATTATGATGAGCAGGCTGACTCCGGTTATTAATGCGACCAGCCATCCAAACGGAATTTGCTCGCCCAAATGATAATAACGGCTCAGATACCATTGAGTGAAAAAAGCAAGGAATACGGCTTCAATTAGCCAGATCCGTATAAGCCACGAATCGGTTCGTAAACGGAAGCGGGTTAGAGCGTAGCCAGCAGCGAGGGCCTGCCAAATTAAAAGAATCGATCGGTAGCGTGGATTATCCCACTGGTCACCGCCGCCACGTAAGGCAGCTAATATAATCCATCCCCAGGATATGATTGATATCCACAACCATAATCGACTCTCGTGAGGGCGGTCATCTCTCCAGGCGGCGAGGAATGCATAGACCAAGAGCGGCCATAACAAGTACCAACCAAGGGCACGGGCAATTCCTATTAAGCGCCAGGTAAGGGTTGTAGGTTCAATGAAAGCCGCCGGCAAGACAGGTTGCGAAATTCCATAAATAGTCACAAAAGGGAGACGCATCCAATCTGGCATTTCATCAAAAAGTTTCTGTACCCAACCCGAACCGCGTTCTAGCTGGTACACATCCCATCTTACAGCTTCACGAAACCAACCCGCAACCACACCAAATGGGCCGCCCCCAAAGTCGCCCTGGCGATTGAGAGCAAGTGCCAGCAAGAAAAAACCCAGGATGAAAATAAATATTCCGCTAATAATCGAAACCCATGATAGGCGTTCGTGCTCGCGCGCCATCAACTTCCAGCCGAAAAAAAGTATCAGGGTGACAAGCGCCACCACTGGCGATACCAATAACATACCGATTAACCCAATAGCCAGCCATATCAAATCGCGGGAATATTGGTTAATATGCCAACTCGCAAAACCCCATAGTGATATTGCTCCAAAAGTCATCAAATATGGTTCACGCATGGCCGCGCCACCAAGCAATAAACTTTCTGGATAAACCACAAGAATCCAACTGGCAACAAGTGCAATTTTCTCGCCAAAGGCAAGCCGGGTGGCACGCCAGAAAAAAGGCAAGCCGAAACTTGCAATTATGGCCGAGAGCATAATTAGCAAAATCACACGGTGTGCATCCGGAGAGAGAAAGCGATACGCTGCCGATGTAAAAGCTAACAGGCCTCCATATTGATCGGTGTGATAGCGTTTATTAAATGCAGACAGAATCGGCTCATCTGACTGGGCTAGTTCCCAAGCCTGGTCGTCACGGCGGTGCGCATCGGTGAAAATGAAACCAGCCTGATCATCGGGTTCGTCATACCCATCCACAGGCAGCACCAAATAGAGACCTACTCCTATTGTTAATCGCAACACAAAAGCCAAAGCGATCATCAAGGCCAGGGTACGACCGCCGTTCGCCCAACTATGGAGATATAAAAAAAGGAATAGAGATGCAAATAATATGAAAGAGAATGACAACCAGCCAGCTAAAAAATTGCCGGGTTGCAACAATGACAATATAGCCCCCAAAAAAAGACTAAGAGGCAGAATCCAGAGAAAGTTACGGGACAGACGCTTAATTTTATTTTTTTTAAATCTTAATGGTTTTACGGCCATTTCCCAAACCCTTCCAAGGAGCGTTTTCCACGAGCCAGCCAAGTATACCCGGCGACATCCATTCGGGCCTGTTTCCCCAACTTCAACCTCCTTTTTTCATCAGTCATCAATTCGCTAAGTGCGCGCTGCCAGGCATCAACATTCGCAGGCTCACAAAAGACAGCATTGCCATCATTGAGCACTTCGTGGATCACAGGCAAATCTGCGGAAACTATCGCACGCCCTGCTGCCATGTAATCGAACATTTTCATCGGGTTGATGACTTCGACAATATCTTGCCCACTGGAAGACGATATCGATTTAGTGTATGGCATTAATAAAATATCAGCAGCAGCCTGATAAAGCGGCAATCGGATATTTCCAACGAAGCCGGTCATGGTCACGTTCGAGGCGCCCGCGCCCGCAAGTTGATCGCGCCAATAAGCAACTTCGTCTGGCGTGCCGCCCACCCACAGAAAGTTGACGTTTGGCATGCGCTTCGCCAACTCAAATAATAAATCCGCGCCGCGGCCTGGATAAATGTGACCGGTAAAACCGACAGTAAATTTGTCTTCCAGGCCAAGCTGATGACGGGCTTCTACTGCATCCGGCAGGGAATCATACTGCGCGGGGTCCACGCCATTGGGCGCGATTTGCAACGCATCGCTCGGGATTTTCAGACCTGCTACCGTTTCAATAGCCTTTCCCAGCGGACGGGTGGTCACCAACATGCGCTTGGACGTGGATGATCGCCAGAATTTTCGCATCAACCACGGGCCAATTTTGCCGGTCACTTCGGCGTGCATCTCCAATATCACGGGCCAACCTAGCCAGAGCGCCAAAACGGCAGGATTGAGCAACCAAGTGTAAACCAAGTCAGCTTTAAATTTTCGTGTTGCCAGTATAGTGTATACCGTAAAGTCATAGCGTTTGAGAATTGGCACCGATGGCAGCCACTCGATTTCGAACTGCCTTGAAAGGCCGTAATGTGAAGCGAGTTGATCCCACGAAGTAAATTCTGTTTCCCTGGGAGCGTGCAAACGGATATCATGTCCGAGTTGCGCCAATGCCTGGCAAACCTTCATAGCCTGAATAGAATTGGCCGTCAGGGAAGGGATGCGAGAGTTAGTGATAACCGCAATACGCATAGGGATGTTTATCACGAAGCCGTAAAAATTCACCATTCCGGTTACGGACAACCACGGTTTGGTTTCTTTTTATTAACTTTGCTCCTTCAAGCGAATTTCTTTTAACCCACGCCAGACAATCGTCCCAACCGACGCAATGTAATAGCATGAGAGCAGTACGGCCTGGGCTACGTAACCAAAACGTGGCACCAACGGAAAAGTCAAGGCGATCTTTGTCAAACCTGCTACAGTTATAGCTTTGAGCGGGAAAACGGGCAATCCCAGCGAGAGCAAAAGCGGACGGTTCCAGAATAATGTGTAATTGAATACGAAACCAATCAGCAAAGCCACCATTGCTGGATAGGCCACTATATATTCTTCGCCATAAATCTGTAACACCCACTTACCAAAGAACAACAATCCCAAAGCCAGAATTGAGTTATACCCAAATGAGAGAACTGTTATTTTTCGCAAAAAATCACGCAATCTTGGCCAGGTCTTTTGCACAATTAACCGATTCAGTTCTGGGTATACCGTTAGGATAAGCGGGTTTGCAGGGACAGACAACAACCGAACGATGGCATACGCTACCTTGTAAAAGCCCGCCGCTTCACTGGACAAGAAAAAACCCACCCATAAGATCTCACTTTCTCTAAATACCAGAATAGCCGATGCGCTCAGATTAGAACTGATTGAAAATTTCGCCATTTCTTTAAAAGCTGGCAATGACTTTACAGAAGCATTCCACCAACTACGCTGGATGGCGCGCCGCAAGTGAATTTGGGCAATTATGAACATGCCCAACCCTAAAATAATTTTACCGAGCAAGTATGCCCCCAGCACGATCGCGAGACTGCCTTCCATTAGATAAGCGGCAGTGATGACACTGGCTGTGATAATTGTCTGAATAAGATTGATGACACCTTGAAGTTTGATCTTATTCGTGATTTGAAGAATGCCAGTAGATGTCTCGATATTAAAGTTCGCCAGCAAACCCAATGCGTAAACAATAAAATATATTTCTACCTCAGGCGTTTTTGCAATGAAGCGTGTTGCTAAGCCTGCCGTCAACACTAAGATCAGGAAAGCCAAAATGGAAATAATCGCTTCTGTCAGACTGGCCACTTTAACGAGAGCAGCTGTAAGGTCCCGTTCGTCGCGCTCGAGGTATTCGCCTCCATAACGGACAATCATTTCACTCATCCGAAAGGAGAAAAGCCCATTAACAGTGGAGGCATAGCCCATGATGATCGCCACTAAGCCATACCCAGCTGGGCCGAGCAGGCGAGCAGCCAATATGCCTTGGACTACACTAAGTACCAGGCTCAAGCTGTTGCTGCTGAATAGGTGCAGGCTGTTGCGAACGACTTTGCCCAGAAGTTTATCTTGCTTAACTTCAGCCCAAGTATTTTGAATAAAATTCACAAAGTATGAACTTCCTTAGCCCAATCTCGCTCGGCGTTATACCATTCCACCAGTAGTTTTACGCCCTCTCGCAGGGAGAACTTCGGTTCCCAGCCAAGCAGCTCGCCGGCTTTGCTAACATCTGCCCAGTTTGAACGCATATCTGCCACCACAGGCGGCCCATATTCAACCTCAGCCTTTTTGCCTACCAGCTCTTCGACAAGGGCGATCAAGTTGTTGATGGTAATGACCTCGTGACCTCCCAGGTTAATGATTTCGTAACCAAGTGGTTTGAGCGCCTGGATAGTTCCACGCGCAATATCATCCAAATAGGTAAAACCGCGCGATTGCTCACCATCACCATAAACTTGTACCGTACGGCCTTCTCTGATCCACTGTGTAAAACGGAAGAGCGCCAGGTCGGGACGTCCCGCCGGGCCATAGACAGTAAAGTAGCGCACTACACTGACGTCAATCTCGTGCAGGTAGTGATAGGAGTGAGTTAGCGCTTCAGCACCTTTTTTGCTTGCTGCATAAGGTTGGAGGGGTTTATCACTTGAGGCTGTTTCTGGAGTTGGGAAGGGTGGGTTTTCCCCATAAATGCTGGAAGTGGAGGCTAGCAAAAATTTTTTTGTGCCTGTCCTGCGACAGATTTCAAGCATATTTAATGTGCCTGTCACGTTAGAATCAAGAAATATCCAAGGGTTTTCTACACTCGATCGGACCCCCGCCCGCGCTGCCAGATGGATGATGGCATCAAATTTGTCTGCTTTGAACTTGTCAACTATTGATTTTTCTGAAATATCAAGTTTATAAAAGGTGAACCCAGGCATATCTTGCAATAAACCCAGGCGGTATTCCTTCAAGCGAACATCATAGGCATCATTCATATTGTCAATCCCAACAACCTTGTGTCCATCTTTGATCAAAAATTCTATTACACGGGAAGCGATAAAGCCCGCGGCGCCAGTAACAAAGTAGTTGCCCATAAAAAATCCTTAGAAACCGGAATTAAATAACGGTCCCATTTCAAAACTAGATGGTAGAGCTGGTTGAGTAGAATGACAGCTTTATCGTCATTCGTAGCGCCTGTTCTTTAGGGAAACCAAACAGGTTGACAAAAGTGTCATTTTCTCATAAATCGGATCGATTTCGATACGCTCCGGCTCGAAAATTCTGTGCCGCAGCTACTCAATCTCCGTTATCACATTAATGGTAATGGACAAGTTAATTAATTCTCATTCCTTAGAAATTGTCTGCAATCAACTTGGCGATTTTGGCCGGCAGTACCCGCTTTTGAAGTTCAAACACCTAACCTAAAATCGCAAATTCTTTAAAGTCTCTCTACCTTCGGATTATTCCTTGCCAATTCCCCTAATGCATTCCTTGAATCGAAAATGAATTTGGCCGTTTGTACAATTGATTTGTAATCATAATCTTTATGGTCTGTGACAATTACTACAGCATCTGATTCTTTTACAGTCTTCATCAAATCCTCAACGCTGTCCATTTCCCAACCATCAAGTTCATGACTAATATGCGAAATGTATGGATCATGATATGTGACATTCGCTCCTTTTCGCCGCAACAACCCAATCACATCCAACGCCGGGGATTCACGAACATCGTCAATATCCGGTTTGTACGCTACCCCCAGGACAATTACATTTGAACCATTCAAGATTTTTCCGCGATCGTTCATGGCATCCAATATTCGACCGACAACGTAACGCGGCATATTGGTATTTATCTCAGAAGCTAATTCAATAAAACGAGCACTGTAATTGAGCGCCTTCATTTTCCAAGAAAGATAAAGTGGGTCGATCGGGATACAGTGTCCGCCCAAACCAGGGCCCGGTGTAAACTTCATGAACCCAAAGGGCTTAGTCGCGGCAGCATCGATTACTTCCCACACATCCACACCGAGTCGCTCACAAATGATCGCTAACTCGTTGACCATACCGACATTGATCATTCGAAAGGTGTTTTCGAGAAGTTTAGTCATTTCTGCCGCTTCGGCAGAACTAACCGGGAAAATAGTCTCAATCGCTCCCGAATACCAGGCTTCGGCAACTTCTGTACATGCTTCTGTAATCCCACCTAGAACTTTGGGTGTATTAATTGTGGTCCAATCCTCTCGACCAGGATCGATCCTTTCTGGAGAAAAAGCCACAAAGAGATCTTCGCCAACAATCAGTCCGCTTTTTTTTGTCAGCATCGGGAGCATAAATTCGCGCGTTGTCCCAGGATAGGTTGTGGATTCAAGCACAACAACCATATTTTTGTGAATATATTTCTCCAGTTCTTCTGTAGCGGACAAAATAAAAGACATATCTGGATCTCCGGTTTTGCGTAACGGAGTTGGGACACAAATACTGACAGCATCCATCTCTTGCAAAACCGGAAAGTTAGTTGTGGCTGAGAGGTGACCTGAATTGACCAATGTTTCGACAGTTTTCGTCTCTACATCCGGAATGTACGATTTACCTTTATTGAGCGTATTGACCTTATCCGCATCCGGATCAATCCCAGTAACGTGATAGCCCGCTTCAGCAAATACTACTGCCAAGGGCAAACCCACATAGCCAAGACCTAGAATAGCAATGCGGGCTTTCTTTTCAACGAATTTCTTGATGAGGGTTTCTTTGTTGTTCATATTTCCTCTAGTGGAATTTTAATTATTGGAAGTCTAACGGGTAATTGATTTAAAGTCATTAGGACAGCATCTTCGTTATTGTCTTTGTAATATCCATCTCGGGATCCAACTATCTCAAAACCAAAATCCTTGTATATTTTTATTGCAAGTTTATTTCCAGCTCGTACTTCCAAGTGTGCACTTTTTGCGCCATCTTTGTATGCGCAGTTCAACGAATCTACAAGCAAAATTTTTGCAATTCCCTGTTGTCTAAAATCTGGATGCGTAGCAAGCGTGGCAATATGGGCTTCGTCAACAATCATCCACAATATCAGGACCCCAACTAAGCGACCATCAATATCTGCCACCCAACAGCGCGCTGCCGGATTATCGGATACTTCAAACCGGATTGAACGCTCCGACCATGGCAAAGAGAAGGACAATACATCGATTTCATATGCAGCCGGCACATCTTCGATTGTCATCCTGCGGAAAATCATGTTCATGACGGAATCGAGGTAGCCACTTGCAAATAGAGCGGGGCAAGAGAATTCGCATCATCCTGCTCTCCAGCCTGCCACCGTATCCAGGCCAATTCAGCCAGAACAGCCGGACGCCGTACACATGCTGCTGGTGACGCCAACAAAACTTTTCCTCGTTTCCGCATCAACCGCTGGCGGTCGTCCTCAGTCAATTCGCCACAGACTATCGTCGGATTGGTTATCTTGTTAGCCAACTCATCTGCTGTTGTCACATAATCGAGTTCATTACTTTGCCAGCTATCATTTTTGGCTTCATACCAACTCACGGCTAACCTGCCCCGCCCAGCTTGCAAAATTGCTACCAAAGGAAATTCCCGAACTGCTTGTGCTGCTGCGACAATATTCAAAGTTGGTACTCCAAGGACAGGCAAATTGCGAGCCAACGCCAATCCTTTAACAAATGCCAAGCCCACACGCAAACTGGTAAATGAGCCTGGCCCGAGAGCTATTCCCAACGATGTGATTGCATCCATCCCTAAGCCGGAGCGATCTAATAAATCTGTAACTGCTGGAGCTAATTCCACCGTGTGATATTGACGACTGTACCAAAGGATTTCAGCTGTCACTCGAGAACTATCATACAACGCCAAACCGATTTGTTTCGTAGAGGTATCAACGGCCAAAAGCATTATCTACCTCCATATAAGTCTTTGCGCAATTTTCCCAGCATTTCATTATATCGTTCACCCAAGGACTTAATCACCATTTGACGGTCTTCCTCGCCGATATATTCAAGGCATATCCACATTGAGCTCTTGGGTAGAATTTCCTTAATTCGTTCTGGCCATTCAACCACGAGGCATCCCTGAGACAGCATTTCATCTAAGTCCAATTCAGCAGCTTCGAGTGCGGATTCGAGCCGATAAGCATCCATATGATAAAGCAGCCCATTATCCGGTCGTCTATAAGAGTTTACAATCAGAAAGGTAGGGCTAGTGACTGGGTCAAGCGAACCCCATCCTTTAGCCAATCCTTGTACAAGAGTAGTTTTGCCAGCACCTAATTCTCCTTCTAAGCAAATCACATCGCCCTGCTGGAGCAATCCGCCCAAACGCAAACCAATGCCCCGTGTTTGGTCGGGATTGTGGCTGAGATATTCTAAGGAGTGGTCATTCAATTTAGACATGGCGCTCATTTTGGCACACTGTTAATACAGCGATCAAATTAATTTTACTCGAAATGAAAGAGTTGATAGACACCTAAATTCCTTGGTAGTGGTATAAAAGTAGGTGATGCCATTGCGAATGAAGCGCAGCGGAGTGCGGCAATCTCCTCACCAAAGGGGAGACTGCTTCGCAAAAGAGGCTCGCAGTGACACGATTTATGAGTTTATCACTTACAAATACCCACTACCAATTCCTTTAGGGTAAGATTGCGGGATCGAGTGCTGTAGGAGATACTATGCAAGAATATTTCAACCAAATTATCACAAATATATTAAACGGTTTACCAAATGTGCTCACGGCTATCCTGATCTTTGCGGCCGGCCTGTACATGGCACGCCTGATCAGCAACTTAATAAAAAATGTTTTAAAAAGCAGAGACGCCGACCCAGAGGTAACCCAATTGTTGGCACAATTGGCTCGCTGGAGCATCATCTCGATCGGTATGATTACGGCCTTACAACGTTTCTTCGATGTAACCGCGTTTTTGGCTGGCCTTGGCATCCTTGGCTTCACGATTGGTTTTGCCTTGCAAGACATCATGCAAAATTTTGTTTCCGGCATCATCTTGCTCATCCAACAGCCGTTTGACGTTGGAGACTCTATTGAAGTAAAAGGGTATGGCGGCAAAATACTAGCAATCAACCTACGTACATCCGAGATGCGCACCTGGGATGGGCGCATCATTATCATACCCAATTCAGACATACTCTCGAATCCAATCACCAATTACACGCGGGCTAAACATCGCCGTGTCGAACTCCCTGTTGGAGTGTCCTATGGATCTGATCCGGCAATTGTCCGAATAGTAGTATTGGATGCTATAGGTAATGTGCCAGGATTTGTCAGTGAACCTGAGCCATTCGTAGTTTTTCATACCTTTGGAAGTTCATCAATTGACTTGAGCGCATATTTTTGGATCGATACTGCCAAAGCGGGCCTTGCGAAAGCCAAAGATGCGGCCTTAGAACTGATCAAAGCCGCTTTAGAAAAGAATGATATAGAAATTCCATACCCAACATCCACAGTGCACTTGCAAAAAGAAAATTAGCTTCCCAATTCCTGCGTCGACCTAAGCAGACTAGGGCCATCTGTATTAAACCTTTAGAAAAGCACTTTCAACATTTAAGTCAAGATACTCCCCGATAACGAGCGCAATCCGTTGAGAGGCGTCCGGCCGGGCCGCCCGCGTACAATTTTCTACGTATTTCAATCGAATATCCGGATTTTCAATCCACTTGACTAGGCACTCGACCACATCTTCCGGCTCAGGCGCCCATACACCTACGTTTTCTTCTACCACAAATATGACATTGCCATCTTCTTGACCCGGCAATTTGGCATACAAGATGATGGGCAAACCGGCAATAAGAGCCTCGGCAATTGTCCCAGGCCCAGCTTTTGTAACCAAAACATCAGCAGCACGCATAAATTCAGGTAGTCGTTGTGTAAACCCATATACATGAACGGGAATTGGCCAATCCTGAGATTCTAGTTGCTTTCTCAACTGTTCGTTGCGTCCAGCAATGATAACGATTGCTACATCTAACTTAGATGTAGCAATCGCCCGTGCGGTAATTGCAAGAGGCCCCATGCCTTCTCCACCGCCAACAAGTAGAATTGTAATCTTATCCTTATCCCAACCTAGTTTTTCTCGCAATGCCTTTTTATTTCCAATCGGGGCGCTATGCCGCTTAGCAACAGGTTGGCCAACAATACGAATCTTCTCGGGATCCATGTCGTATTCAATGGCGCGCTGACGCGCTTTGTTGGTTGGCACGAAAATTAAGTCAGAGCGCTGATCGAACCACAAAGCGTGCGTAGAGACCATATCCGTCACCACAGTGACAAACGGAGGCCGGTTGCTTCCAAGTGCTTTTAATATGACTGTTGTCGCCAATGCGTGGACAGTGACAATCAGGTCGGCAGGATGATTTTTCACCAATTCACCTGCGGCTCGCCCCACGTACGGCCACATGCTGGCTGTAATCGCGCGAGCACGCCGACGTCCGTCGCTCATTTTGAAGCTCAGGCCCCAAAGGTGGGGGGCCTTGACCATATCTGGGTACCAATCTGGAAGTTTGTTGAAGGGAAGCGGGGCGTGGCTTTTGAAAAAATCCACCATTTCGGTTGTAACCGCGTACCCATATTCAAGCTGTATAGCTTCGATGATAGCTTCCGCTGCTGAACGATGGCCCCCACCAGTATCGGAAAACAGAATGAGCACATGCGGTTTCTTATTCTGACGCATGTGTGTTGCTTGCCTCCCGAGGATATATCGATTTGGCCCGTCGCTTTAATTCTCGACGCGTCAGCATGACCCGTCGACCACAATTATTGCATACAAGACGAATATCAGCCCCAAGGCGAGCCACTGTCCATTCGTATGAGCCGCATGGGTGTGGCTTACGCAGCCGAACGACATCTTCTAATTGTAAATCCGGTAACATTTCAAGATTATACACGCAGGGTTTTTCTTAACTGGCAGCATGTAAACTCAAGTCAAAAAATTGAGGTTGATTCATGATAAACTAAACTTTACCGAAGACATTTTCCAGGATGGCAATATGTCCACTCAAGAGACTTATTCTATAAAAATTGCTGGCCTAAATCGTGACTTACAATTATTTGAAGTTAGGCCTGGGCTACGGATTGCTATACTAAACATATTGGGGGATACAGAACTCGTAGAAGCTTGTGCCAAAGAACTTAATAAAAAGCTGAAAGAAGTAGAATTCGATTCCTTAGTTACGGCTGAAGCAAAATCCATTCCACTGGCATATGCACTCTCCGTTGAAACCAAAAAGCCATACATAATATTACGTAAATCTTATAAGCCCTATATGGGAGACTCAATTAAAGCCGAAACATTATCAATTACCACCGGCCAACCGCAAATTCTTATCTTGGATGAAAAAGACCGCAAATTGATAAAAGGTAAAAAGGTTCTCATTGTAGACGACGTTATCAGCACCGGCTCTACCTTGCAAGGCATGCACATGATTTTGGAACGGGCTGGTGCTGAAATTGCTGCTGAGGCTGCTATCTTAACGGAAGGGGATCGGGCAAAGTGGATGCATATCATATCACTTGGCCATTTGCCATTATTTTCTGATTAATAATTGATCGCAGGTTACGACAGCTATTCCATTAATTGTTTTTTCTTATCACGAGAGAGACGCTTAATTGCTCTCTCTCGTTTCATTGCAGTGGAACGATCAGGTTGAGGCTCGAGATAGACAATTTTTACCGGACACCGGCTGCGAGTGTAGTGCGCACCGGATCCAATGTTGTGTTGTTTCAATCGCCGCTCTGGATCAGTTGTCCAGCCTGTATAGTAAGTCCCATCGACACATTCCAATATATAACAGTAAAATGGCACACTAAACCCAAGCTTAGGTATTTATCCTAACCAGTTCATCCTCTCAATTTAAGAAGCTAAGACTATACTGCTTTCTTCACTTATCTTGATGCATTACGTCATTACGAAGAAAAACTATCAATACTATATCTAATAGGGGTATGTCCCCTGCATTGTTGACTACAAGTCTTGTAAAGGCTCGTTGTTCTTCAATTTAGACCCCCAAGTGTCTATCCTATCAAGCCAAAACGTCTTCGACTGTCAGATCCTGGTTGTTATCGATCAACCGTTTTGCATTCTCGGTGGCCCCCAAGATTTTTTTGCGATGAGCCGTTATGAACAGATCCAGCCCTTCACCCTTGGCCGCGCAAAACAGTTCGCGTGTCTCCAATGGGATTCCAAAAGACTCCTCACACCAACCGGTAAAAAAGCCGGCAGTGATGTGACAGATCGCTTTCTTGGTCTGCTCTCCTTCAGATAAATATCCCTCCGACTCAAAGGAATGCTGGTTGGCGAAAACCAACAAGAAGGTCTCGTCCGGCACCAAATTGGTCGGGTAGAGTAAATTGACGAAGGCCCAGCCTGAGAAAGAGAAGTAGGTTGGGCCAAAGCCAAATTTTTCCATCGGATCTTGTAGGTTAAAGTGGTCGAATAACTTGCGTGCCTCGGCGCTTCCAACAGCCTTGCCAAAGGAGTATAAAAGCTGGTCTGAACCGTGATCACCGTAAATTTCAGCCAGCACATTCCGCAATACAAAGGACAGGGAATCGGTTCGCGCCAAGACGAAGCGATCCTTCCCAATCTCCACCCGGCCGCGGGCCGGCACTGTCTGCAGAGAATCGAAATAACTCTTGACCGAGTCCTGGGCTTTCTCAAAAACCGCCAGCATCTCAGGTGGGACTTCTGCAGCTCTCATACTTCACTCCAAGGGGTTTAATAAGATAGCACTGATCTTCCACATTAGTAGCTCAAAGATCTGTGCCTGGTTATGAGAATCATTATAACATTACCCAAGCCGGCCGTCTGATTCTTGCTTTTTGTTTAAAAAAGCGATTTTTTAAGAGAGCAAACGTTCTATATCCGGCTTGCCGTGCTATAATCGAAAATAGTCCCATGTCCTTTGCGCATCTGCATGTCCACACCGAATATTCGCTGCTTGATGGCTTCTCAAACATCAAGAAACTGCTCAAACGCGTCAAGGAATTGGATATGCCCGCGGCCGCCATTACCGATCACGGCACGATGTTCGGGGTAATCGACTTTTACAATACGGCTATCGAGGTGGGCATCAAACCGATCATTGGCATAGAAGCCTATATGGCAGCCCGGGGGATGGAAGACCGTGATTCGAAACTTGATCGTTCCTCAAATCATTTGCTGCTGCTGGCCGAGAACGAGACCGGCTACAAAAACCTGCTTAAGATCGCTTCCGCCGCTCAGCTTGAAGGATTCTATTACTACCCACGCATTGATCATGACTTCTTGGCAGCGCATGCAGAAGGCTTGATTTGCACCAGCGGTTGTATGTCGGCAGAAATACCCAAAGCGCTATTACAAGACAATCCAGAAGAAGCTAAACGTCGCTTGGACTGGTATTACGATGTCTTTGGGGCAGATAACTTCTTTATAGAACTTCAACAGCATGATATTAAACAGATCACCCAGCTCAACCAGCAGCTGATAGAGTTGGGTTCTCGTTATTCGGCTAATTACCTGGCAACCAACGATGTGCACTATGTAGACCCGGCAGATGCGCGCTTGCAGGATATCTTGCTTGCTATTCAAACCAACTCACTGCTCAGCGACGAAAAACGAATGACCATGTCGGATGACTCATATTATTTGCGCACGGCGGCGGAGATGGCTGAACTCTTCACCGAAGTCCCTGACTCCCTAAGCAATACGTTGCTTATCGCCGAGCGCTGTAATGTGGACCTGAGCTTCAAAGGCTACCATCTGCCTGATTTCGACGTTCCGGAAGGGTATACGGTAGACACTTACCTACGTCAATTGTGTGATGAAGGTGCCCGACGTCGCTATGGTGATCGCGCCGACGGCGAAGAAGTCCGCAAGAGGCTCGAATATGAATTAGGCATCATCCACAATATGGGTTTTGATGCGTATTTTTTGATCGTGTGGGACCTTTGCCGGTATGCAAAGGATAAAGATATTTGGTATAACGCCCGCGGCTCGGCTGCTGGATCGATTGTGGCATACACACTCGATATAACATTGGTTGACCCTCTTGAGCATGATCTAATTTTCGAGCGCTTCCTTAATCCCGGTCGCGTCAGCATGCCGGATATAGATTTAGACTTCCGCGATGACCGCCGGGCTGAAATTATGGAATATTGCGCTCGCAAATATGGTGATGATAGGGTTGCCTCCATCATCACCTTTGGCACCATGGGCGCTAAAGCCGCAATCCGTGACGTTGGGCGTGTAATGGATATACCCTTATCTGAAGTGGATCGGATTGCCAAGCTGGTACCTTTTGTTTCCGGGCGCACGGCCTCGCTGGAAGAAAATGCCCTTAAAATCCCTGAATTTAGAAAAATTTATGATTCGGATCCGCGCATGAAAGAACTGGTTGATACTGCAATTGGCATGGAAGGCACGATCCGCAATGCCGGAACGCATGCCGCGGGCGTTGTCATCGCAGATAAGCCATTGACCGAATATCTACCTTTGCACCGGGCCACCTCAAACTCTGAAGATACGCCCATAAAGTCAGTTACTCAGTTCGAAATGGGCGTTTTGGAGGCTTTGGGAATGCTCAAGGTGGACTTCCTAGGCTTGAGCACATTGACGACTATGGCCCGCGCTTGTGACCTAATTAAGCAAAGACATGGCAAGGAGTACAACCTGGACAACATTCCCTTGGATGATCCAGATGCCTTTGAATTGCTTGGCAAAGGAAACACGGCCGGCATTTTCCAGGTGGAAGGTGGTGGGATGACGCGCTGGCTGGTACAGATGAAACCAAAAAATCTAGACAACGTTATCGCCATGGTTGCACTTTATCGCCCTGGGCCAATGCAGTTTATCCCGGATTATATTGCGCGCATGCACGGTGAAGCCGAAGTTGAGTATCGGCATGAGGCCCTGCGTCCGATTTTCGAAGACACCTATGGCATTCCAATTTATCAGGAACAACTGATGAATGCGGCTGTCCAGCTGGCAGGCTATACCCAATCGGAAGCAGACGATCTTAGGAAAGCCATCTCTAAGAAAATCGGGGCAAAAGTCAAGGCACATCGCAGCAAATTTGTCAAAGGCGCAAGTGAGAATGGCATTCCTAAAAATACAGCCGAACTGATATTTACTGATTGGGAAGAATTTGCCAGGTACGGATTTAACAAATCGCATGCCGCCGATTACGGCGTAATTGCTGTGCAGACAGCCTATCTAAAAGCGAAATATCCTGTTGAGTATATGACCGCGCTGCTAACAGTCACGCGTAACGACACTGCTAAAGTGGCCCTCTACGTGGCAGATACACGTAGTATGGGCATTCCTGTTCTGCGGCCAGATATCAACTCCTCCCAGTGGGATTTCACTATAGAAAATGGAGCGAAACAGGAAACATCTACCCGTTTCGGCTTCAGCGCGGTCAAGAATGTAGGCGAAGGTCCTATTAACCTCATTCTCGAGGGTCGCAAAGGAAAACCATTTAAAGACTTAAACGATTTTGCCCGTCGTGTTGACCTACGTGCAGTAGGAAAACGGGCGCTGGAATCCTTGATTAAAGTAGGCGCGTTAGATGGTTTTGGAAATCGTGCTGCCCTACTGGCAGCGCTCGATCGCATTGTCGGGGTCAGCAATTCACATTATCAAGCCATTAGGGCTGGCCAAATGTCGCTGTTCAGCGCGAACATGGGCGCTACCGAATATGTTGTTTTGCCCGAAATCAAAGATGTGAATCAACGCGAAATGCTTAATTGGGAACGTGAGTTAATTGGCCTTTATCTTTCCGACCACCCGCTCTCTGCATATCAAAAAAGGCTCTCGCAAGTGGTCAGCCATTTCTCCGGCCAATTACCCGAAGCTCAGCACGAAGAAAAAGTCCGTGTGGCCGGGTTGGTCACAAATATCCGGCCCTACCAGACCAAAGCAGGTAAGCCGATGGGCTTTGTTACGGTTGAAGATATTCAGGGCACAATTGATCTTGTTTTATTTCCGCGCCCGTGGAAACAATATAACAACATGCTGGTTATGGGGGAAATTATTATCGTCGAGGGCAAAGTGGATGCCAATAGCAGCCCATCAAAAATTTTGGTTGACAATATTAAGCCGGAAATTTCACTTAACAATCAGGCAGATGAAAATGGAACGACGCTTCAAACCCAACCGCAAGCTGCTGCCGTTATGGAAAGCTCCTCAAATCTTACCCAAACCCCCGTTCCTGTGGTGAACGAGCCTTCCCCAATATATAGCACCGAACCCGACTGGAATGTTGAAGATGGCCCAGCCCCACCGGAGTCCTTCCCGCCCGGTTGGGATGAGACTTGGCAGCCGTCATTTGAATCAGCCCGATTGGCAGCCAGCCCGGAACCAAAATTTAAGCAGAACGAGCCTGTTACCCTACCACCAGAGATAGTTCCTGCGCCGGAACCAGAGATCGAGAAAAAGCCAAAGAGCGAAATAACGGCAGCAACCCCAAACCAAACAGATGAGGCGAACCGGGGTCTGGTAGTTCAGGCCGTTGAACAGCCCGCTCAAGCGCCAGCTCAGCTACCATCCATGTATGCGCCTCTCGCGCAGACCGATGACTCGGGCCGCGGATCACAGCAGATCACAGTTTTGCTGCGGCCCACCGATGATTGGGAGCGCAACAAACGCCGCATCAAAATATTGCACAGCACGATGACTTCGTTTAAGGGCCGTGATCGCTTTAACTTCCAAATATTTGAGGACGGAAAAGGGCACCTGATTGATTTCCCCAACGATACCACTTGTGTATGCCCGGCGATGTTAGCGCGTCTAAAAAGCCTGATGGGTAAGGAAAGCTGGCGGATCGAGGAAATTACAATCCGATAGTCTGTAAGAACTTAACTAAGGATCCCAATGTTATTAGCTAGATTTTTATACGCTGACGAACAGCCTTACAGCGTTTGCAGGTATCCCGTAGGCAGAGCAATGCCCGCGGGTTTCTTTTAATTGTATGGTTTGTAGCCCGTAATAAAGCCCGCAATGGAATAGCTTCTATAAAACTTGCGCCAATTTCCACAAGACGGCTGACTTGTGAAATATCGGTCCGGATAGCTTCAAATCCGTTTGAACAGCCTGGGAAACTTGCGCATTCAAGTATGGCTTCCTGGGTAAGTGCCCAGCGTACGAATTGGGCGCGTCCGGCAAGCTTTTCTGCGTAATGCATACTGGTATTAACGGTATGGTCTACCCCGAACAAAAGCACCCAGCCCTGCTTTTCGTCTAAAGCGCCTATGGGCGCAAACGGGTTGTCAATTGTTTGTGTATCCAAAACATCATTTGAATTTAATCCGGCAAAAGATAGGATCGGGTGTGTTGTCCGCATTGTGCCAGGAAATTGGCGTAATGCCTCGGAAAGCATCCCAATCAATGGATCGGTTGGCATTTCTTGATGAAACCCTTCGGTCATGCGATTCAAATCCTGGTTTGCTCCGTAAGTGATGCCATTATTTGGGGGCCCTATCTCAGGAGTGACCATAGTTTTGTACGTGAAGGTAGGCATGATCAGCCCGCTAACCGAAGCAGCCAGCGCTTGTAATACAGTTTTCGCTCCACCTTGAATTGCTCCAAAGGATTTAAGTGAAGCATGTGCAATCGCAGGCTTATGCCCTAAATCCAGGCTTTCAAGAGCCGACTTGAATTCTGCAAAGGTGAGCATACACTATGCTTTCATGGTTTGGTAAATTGGTGTGGGCTGCGTAAATATTTGTACTCCAACACTTGGTATTACCCGACAATTTGGCATGAGAGTGCGTCTATTTATGCAAGAAACAGGTGGATACTGGGCTACTGAATCACTGCTCCCTACTCTCTTCTCCCTGATCTTTATTTCCCTTGCCAGTTAGGTTTCCTTTTTTCGATAAAAGCTTGCATGCCTTCTTGTTTGTCGCTGGTAGAGAATAAGCTGTAAAAAAGTTCTCTCGCAGCGGACAAGCCTTCGGTCAGAGAGCTGTCGTAAGCGAAATTCACTGCTTCTTTTCCTAAGCGGATAGCCACTGGTGCCTGGCTGGCAATCTTGTTGGCCAAAGATAAGGCTTTATCTAAAAATTTATCTACGGGGACCACTTGATTCACCAACCCAAATTGAAGCGCTTCCTGCGCCGACAGGCTGCGATTGTTGAGCACCATTTCCATTATTTACGATGACCATCGCACCAACAGCCTCATCCGTGCCGTAAGCTTCGAGAGAATCCATCAATTCAATTACCATGCTGAGGTTGAACGCGTTCATTGCTTCTGGCCGGGTTATTGTAATCAGACCAACCGATCACGAAATTCAGTTAATATTGTTTTATAAGCCATTCAATCCTCGATTAAAAAATTTAATAACTGGCTCTGATTTTACACGACAAACGGATTTATGCTACTATTGGTCAGGTAAATTCGGTATACCAACCTAAAATATTGAAGGAAGATCAACCATGGCATTTCTTCTTGAAGTTCATTCAATCCTTCGCTGGGTGATTGTCGTTATCGGTTTCGTTGCCCTTCTAAAATTCCTGTTTGGCATAATTCGGAAAAATGATTTCGGAAAAATGGACCGCGGACTCTCGGCCGGTTTTAGCGGATTGATGGACTTGCAAGTAACCTTGGGATTTGGCCTTTTTTTCATTATCGGCTTTGGAGATGCTGGTTTTTCATCATTTCGAATTGAGCATCTCGTCATCATGCTGATCGCTGCTGTGGCCGGGCACGCGCCAGCCATGTTCAAGAAAGTTGCAAACAAATACGCCGTAGCACTTTTTGCTGTCCTGGCCGCTATGGTTTTGATCTTTATCGGAGTGGTTCGCCTTCCGGGTGGCTGGAGCCGGTAGAAAAAATATTTATCTTCTCATCTGTAAATCGAAGGTATGGGGAAAGTTCTTCTCTTCCAATAATTTTCCTGTATTTAACACGCGCAATACACGAAATCAACAATAGGGAAGTATTCTTTGGTTGTGATCCATTCATCAGAACAGCTTATCGATTAGTTTCCATATAACCTGTGAGAACCCTATCACCCAGAAATTCCGAATCCGCTAATTTATCTCTAATCTAATATGTGTAAGAAACCAATTTGTTAACTTATCTCACAAGTACCCGGACAAATAATAATGATGGCTGAAATTGCCCTACGCAAAAGGATACTTCACTAATCAAAATCAACTTGGACGGGCACTAGTAACAAAGGAAATAATTATGAAACGACTTTGGCTGCCCTTGACTTTAATATTACTAATTGCCGGTGGATTATTTATTGGTCAAGTTTCCCCGGGAGATGCGCCGGATGATCTGACTGTGGGTATATCTATAGGCAATTTGGCACCAGACTTCACTGGTACCACGCTTGAAGGGGAAACTATCCAATTGAGCGATTTCCGCGGTCAAATTGTTTTGCTGAATGACTTTGCTACCTGGTGTGGACCGTGTTTGGCTGAGACTCCTCATCTCGTGGAGGTTTTCAATGCCGAGGGGGGAGAAGTTATGTTCATCGGGTTAAACCTTCAGGAGACCGATGCGATTGTAGCCGGGTACCGAGATGAATTTAATATTACTTATCCCTTAGTGATGGACCCAAATGGCGAGCTAACCTCGATCTATCGTCCAGTTGGATTGCCTACGAGCTGGTTCATTGATCCTGAAGGCGTGATCCGCTACGTACACGCTGGGCCGATGACCAAGCCTATGCTCGAGGAAGCAATTAATGCCGTCCGGGAGGGACGTGAACCGGATGTCTTTTCAGTATTGAATTAAGAAAAATTTGAAAAAAATACCCCTACGCTCTTCCGTCTTATTTTTCAGTCTCTTTCTGACTGCCTGCACGGCTGCTACACCGGTTTCGCCATCAATAGGCTCATTTCAACCTACCTCCCTGCAGGTAACTGAAATCTATACGCCGCAAACACAAGACGGCACACCTAACCCTTTTCCAACCAATGTTCGCATTGAAGACAACACGGAATACATTATTCCCGAAATGCTAGGTTTCGATGGCATTCCACCTATTTACACTCCGCGTTTTGTATCCGCACAAGAAGCTCCATTGATCGATGATGAATTGGTGATGGGTGTGGTTATTGACGGGGATGCTAGAGCCTATCCTGTGACAGTGATGCGCTTCCGGGAGATCGTCAACGATGAAATTGGCGGTTGGCCGGTGTTGGTAACCTGGTGACCGATCTGCTACACCGGTCTCGTGCACGACCGGCGCATCGATGGAGTGACCCACACCTTTGGGAATGCGGGCTCATTGGTTAAGAACGCCATGACTTGGTTTGATCATGAAACAAGCTCGATCTGGTCGCAGCCTTGGGGGCGAGGGATCAGGGGTCCGTATAAAGGTGTACAGCTCAATTTGCTGCCTTCCCAGGTAACTACTTGGGAACATTGGAAGGCTGCCCAACCGCACACATTGGTGATGGTCAACGATTTGGAGCGGTTAAGCTTAAGGCGTCAGGGCTTCCAACCCAACTTTGTAATCGGCGTGGTGTTGGGCGAGCAATCCAAGGCTTACTATTACCTGGATGTCGTGGAGTTGGGCGCTATCAACGATAGGTTGGCAGACTTCCCGGTGTTGGTTTGGGCTTCGGGTGAAATTTATCAGGCCTATTTCCGTCAAGTAGATGGGCAAACGCTCACTTTCTCCTTTGACGGCAAAGATCTTGTTGATGAAGAAACCGGCTCACATTGGGACCCAAGCCTGGGTCTGGCAAGAAGTGGACCGCTTGAGGGGCAGTCGCTCCAGCCTATTCCCAGCCTGAGTGCTTACGATTGGGCCTGGGTGGATTTTTACCCAGAGTCTGAAATATATAATCCTTAAACAGGAAAAGTTTATATTTAAGTGGGGAATTGAGATGAAGAATACTCGCCTAAGTTGGTTATTGAAAACTTCTAGAAACGAAATTAAGCCTCATTTAATCCAAAAGCATTTGCCAGAAGAACCCGGAATTGACTCCGGAGGACTTTATATGAGAAATGGCGCAAGGCAAGTGCATAATTAAAACTGCACAATTCTGCCTGATATTCGGAATCGTCCAGAATTCGAAGTGTATCTTGAACGGTCTTTTTCGTGATGTAATCATCAAACTCGATCACCTTAAAACCCTTTGGTCGAATATCAGTGGCGTAAATAGCATAATTGTTTACCACAATCGGTTTTCTGTAATATAGAGCTTCTAGGAAAGCATTTCCAAAGCCTTCAATCAAGGAAGGATAGGTAACCAAATCAGCATGCGGATACGCATCTGAAAGGCTGTAAATTTTCTTTCCATCCTCAGTGGTCCCACGGTATTCTCCGAAGCGCTCTGAAGAAAAAATTGTCCGGACACCCATCCGCTCTGCAAAATCCGCTACCCTGGCTTCATATTCAAATCCATCATCACCGGATGCATGCGAGATGACGAGCCGGGCTTTTCTTCCCAGCCGGCTGACCAACTCTATTGCATGTTCAATTCCCTTTCGCTGAACTACCCGGGTAGGCTGTAATATAAAGAGTTCATCTGGTTCAATTCCTAGGGCCTCGCGCAAATCGGAAGAATACTCATCTGTCTCAGGAGGTGGATTTTCAAAATCCATCACATTTGGAACATTGATAGAGCTGACACCTACTCTGCGTGCCAATTGATGACTGGCCGAGGAGTTGATGACCACATGCTGAACAGACCGCAAACTTGGAGGGACGGCCATCGTAATATAGTCCCAAATTGAGTTGACCAGGAGCGGCTTTCGTTCCCAGGTGAAATCATGATGATGGGCTATCGTAGGTATGCCCGTTTCAGCGATGAGCTCAACAAGGGCCAATGAGAGCGGAATATTTAGTGGGAAGGATAAGAGATTTTGGGGAATTAATAAATCGAGCTTGAAATTTTCTATGAACGAGTAAAGATGTTTTTTAAAAAACTCCCTCCTAGAATGAATCCACTTTGTTTCTGCTTGAGTCCGATTTGTTGAACCGAAAAACTTGTAGTAATATTCTCGAGTTTCTGGTTCAAGAAAATGGGCTTCTTCAACCACCATAGAACGATCGGACGGACGATCAGATAAGCCCGAAAAGTAGTAGCACCTGTGCCCCATCTCTTCTAAAATTTCCGCCCATTTTGTAGTCTCTAATGAAACCCCATCTGTACCTTGAAATCTGAAAGAAATAAACCCAATATTGATCGGTCTCTTTAATGTTTTGGTCATGGTTGCCTCATGTTACTATGATTTCATTTCCCGTAGTATCATCGGGCACGCCAAGATTATACTGCTTCTTGCATAAATTTGTGTATTGTGAGTGATCAAAACGCGAGTAAATTATCGCTATTTAGTTCAGATTTTAACGCAGCACACAGTAATTCAATCTGAAGTTATTAGCTCTTGGAAATGGGCTATGAACCTTTCAAATTGGTTTGATTTGTCGAATTGATCCACGATCAAATTTCGTGCATTACTCTTCATTTCTTGATAATTATTCTGGTCAACCCAAGCTTTTTCTATTGCATTTGCCAGGGATACCTCATCTCCTGGAACAACCATATAGCCTGTTTTCCCTTCTATAACGATCTCAGGAACACCTCCAATATTGGATGAAACCGCGGGCACTCCCATCGCCATGGATTCTAATAGCACGTTCGGCAGACCTTCTTTATACAGGCTGGGAAGCACGGTTAAGTCGAGACGCTCAAAAACAACGTTTGGTTCGTCAGTAAAAGGAAAAAAGGAGACCTTCCGATCTAATCCCAAGTCCTTTACCGTTTCCTTTAGCATCTTTTCATCTGGGCCATCGCCGACCAATACCAAGTGCGCATTTGGCAGGCTGTCAGCAACCAGCTTTTGTAGGGCTTTAAACAAAATCGGATGCCCTTTGCGCTGCTCAAAGGACCCGATGCTCCCAAGTATTGGCGATGCATCCTTTGGAAGGGGATATCGTTTTTTGGCCACTTCCCTGGTTTTTGGTGAGTGCTGAAACCTTTCTGTATCTGTCCCTTGATAGACCAAATTTACTTTTTCAGCTGGGATATCGTACGTTTCGATCAAGTATCGGCGGGTGAAATCTGTGATCGCAATAACCGAGCAGTTAATAGTCTCGTCGGGCAGATAGAATTCTCGAAGATACTCGGGTACGATGGTTCCGGTTTTGGGGATCAAATGTGTATCTAATTCGGCGGCTTTTATACAATGAGCAGCAAACACCGAACAATGGAATCCCTGCCTCGGAGGGTGTACCGTACAAATAGCCACATCACATAGGCTGAGTGCGTTTGTCCAGATTTCCTGATTGTTCAAGCCTTCACGAATGACCTCATCAAAATCATAAGTTGTAATGAACGCGCCTGATTTACGACATTGTTCAACGATCCAGCTACCTTGAGGGGCTAGTAAGGATACCTCCTGATTTTTCTTAATAAAGGCTTGTACTGCTTCAGCAACCCATATTTGCGTGCCGCCGTGCAAATGAGTATCCTCGATAAACCCAATATGCATATATCCTCCTAATTCAAATTGTAAAGTTGATTGAGTATCCGCTCAAATTTATTTTTAAAGGCCTTTGTGCTATACCGGGCACGTACAGCTTCTTTATTATGCAAACTAACATTCTGTTTGACTTCCGGATTAAATAGCAAATCAGCCACGGCAGACAAAAAAGATGGATAAAATTTACCTTCAGGAAATAATGTATAACGGATCTGTAACTCTTCGGGAAGTCCCTCCCCAATCACATCACTAAAGACTTCTTTGGGACTGTAATGACTACATATAATAGGTATTCCAATTGCACTTGCTTCGATAATTGGAAGTCCGCGACCTTCGGTTTCGCTCGGAAACATAACCACATCTGCCATTCGGTAAATTTCTTCAATGGATATTGGATTAAATTTGTTTTTTTCGAATGAGGGATGAGTCTCGTATCCCACTGAAAATGCCAAGAATATCCGATCAGCCATCATTCCTGGCAATGTTTTAAGGATTTCCCCAAAGGCAAATAAAACTTTTTCTAAATCAGCTTGATGCTCTTTTGGAGTTGGGCCGGTGATGTGCAATATCAGCTGACGATTTAGGTTAATTTCGAATTCACCTTTCAATGAACTGTTACGAAATAGTGCATGGATCAATTCAAGATCTCTATCAATCCTTTTTCGACTGACAACACGAGTAGGTTGGAGCAGAATGATTAAATCGTCAGACATGGGATCAATACTTAGCCTAGGACGAGCACCCAATATAACCGGGCGCTGGTGTTTCATCCACTCTTCAATTTTAGGAATATGATCAGCAATTGGAATCGGGCGCATAATTGGTTTCCCATTCGATAAGATATGGCCCATCCTTAACCTGATATCGAGCATATCCGATCTGCTGTATGGCTCGAATAGGGAATCGTTAATGCAGGTTGAAATTTCAAACACTTTCTCTTTTGGAAAATTAAAATTATTGATCAATTTCCTCGATTGTCTTGCATTAATATTGACTTGTATCCACCTATTTCCATCCCAGGGAAATATCATTTCAAGGAGTTTGAAAAAGGATTTATTGTCCATATTGCGAAAAAAATGGTCGCGACTACCGGGTTCTTCCCCAGCTTTTCTTTCTGATGGGGGCTTGCCATCTTCCCAAAAAAAGTCGTGGTTTGAATTCAAAACATAGATCCCAAATATTTCGGTCACGAGCACCAAGCCCAGTGATAATGCAAAATTACCCGGATTAGAGGCCACGTTTACGGGAATGACCAAAGAAATTTGATGCGTAATAAAATAATCCCCTAATCTTTTCGCGATAGAAACCGCCTGTTTATATACCTCTTTGGCCAGAAGGTTTGATTCAGCACTATAAGGTCTCATCTCCCTTTTGAATAATGCCTCGTACCATTTTCCACCCTCCCATTTGTCCCAACCGTCTATCCCATCTAATTGAAGCTGGATCCACTCGGCACTTAGAATCGATTTCGCTTGCGAATAGAAAGTTCCACCAATTAGATGAATCGAAGAATTTTTGGAAGGAGAAAAGAGATTATTTAGAATTTGGGCATATTTTGATATTTCAATAGAAACCCCGTCAATGCCATAATTGAAGGTAATAAATGCTGTTCCTTTGGCAAAGAGTTTTAGTGGACCTTCATTTGGAGGGCCTATCGATGGTTTCGTCTTGTTCTTAATTTGATTGAGCAGCGAAATAATGTCATCCCACTCGACAGGATCACAATTATCCAGTGTTTTTGTTAATTGAGGGGCGAGTTCATTCAGATTAGATACAACCATTGATTTGTAGTATGAGATATTTACCGATAAGTGTGACTACACAAATATATCATAGCGCCAGGAACTATATCCCTCTAAATGCAGCCTTCTCTTTGTGCCTCTGCCGAAATCGAACTTATGGACAAAGAGTCCGTCTCACACTAGTGCCCGTCCAAGTTGATTTTGATTGGTGAAGTATCCTTTTACATAGGGCAATCTTACCCATCATTATCATATTGTGAGGGTTCTAGCACTGAATTTGTAAAAATAGGTATTATGATGCTTAATGCTGACAATAATTCATACCTAAAATACGAATTTATTAGCAATACCATAATCAACATGCCAATCCCAAAGAACCAGCCTGCTAACCAAAAAACATCTTCACAACGATTAATGAGAGGCTGAAGCCTGTTTTCCCGGTATTTTGAGATCAACGGAAACGATCTGTTCAATCTATCGAGATGATTTCGATACCGCCATAGCCAGGCAGGGCTGCCCCACGGCACGGTTAGGATTGTGATCAAAAGGATGTTCAGCTGGCTTGAGATTGCCTAAAATTTAGAAGGTTTAGCCTAAAAGAGGGACGGTTGTTTCGAAGTATGAGCTGTGTTACCCCAGCCGTATTTTATTAAATCAATTTGACCTTTTCCATTAAAAACCACTCCCTCTTCCAGCAATAATTCAGTTTGTTTGGACGCTCCTGGGCGTTGGCTAATCTCACCTTTGGCGTTGATTACTCGTTGCCAGGGTACGTCCTCGGGACAATTTGCCATGGCAGCTCCCACCCAGCGTGGCCCAAAGGCGCGGTATGACTCGATTTCCACACCTTTGGGGGGTGGCAGCATCTTAGCGATCCCTCCGTAAGTAGCAACTTTTCCTTTTGGGATCTGGCGCACCAAGCTCCAGACCTGATTGTAATAAGCTTCTTGATTTGGTGGGGATGTAAATTGCATGCTTTTCTTTCAGGCTATGAAAGGTTGACTGAGAACCGTTGTATGGTTATCGCGGTCTGCATCCTCGGTTTATAGTCTATTCTTCCACAAACTTTCCGCCAATGATTTCCTTATTTTGAAGACGCCGCGCTGTACTGAAATTCAATATTACTTCTACCTGTTGGAAGCAATGCCCACTACCCATTAACACTTTGCGAACATGGTATCCGCCTGCATCGTCTATGCTGAGGTCGTGATATAAATTGACACGCCCTTCAATAGTCTCGTTACAACGTTCACATTGCACACTAAAAGTGTAAATGTTCGATTGAGAAGCAGAAAGCCCAAATAATTTCTTTAGAAAACTCATATTAATCTCCTTGGGATGTAAATAATCTGTTCATCGATACTGATCGGTTTATTTAATGATCAACCGAAATCTTTCACAAATCAGTGTTCATCTGCGTCCTGGTTTTTAAACTGTCACATGGCTAGGTTTATTGTTACCAATTCCATTTTTGTAATGTAGCCATTGCCTCGCGCGCAGTCAAATCTAATTGAAGTGGCGTGATTGAAACATATCCTGCTTGCAGTGCCCCATAATCGGTACCGTCTTCAATAATACCAGTTGGCTGCTCGCCACCGATCCAGTAATACGGTTGCCCTCGGGGATCCACACGTTCTACCAATTCGTCAAGATAAACGCGCTGACCTTGACGCGTTATTTGAAAGCCTTTGAATTCTGTTTCTTTCAAATAAGGCACATTAACATTTAATAGCACTCCTTTTGGTAGTCTATTCTCTATGACATTTTTTGCTACCTTTTGAGCAACATGGCCAGCTGGCCCATAATCTGGAGCGCCACTTGACGGATTATCCTGGGAGGCTAGGGAAAACGCCAGCCCGGGCACGTTGGCAATGACCGCTTCCATTGCTGCCGTGACAGTTCCAGAGTAGGTCATATCTTGGCCAATATTAGAGTAGGGATTAATTCCGGATACAATCAGATCGACATCTTTAACCAATCCGAGCAAAGCCAATGCCACACAATCGGAGGGCGCTCCATCGCTCATCAGGGCGGGTGTGCCATCCGAAAGTTGCGTTTTGTTGACGCGTAAGGGCCGATCTAGCGTCTTAACATGGCCTGCTCCAGACCAGTTCTTATCGGGGGCGAAAACAGTTACTTTTCCAAGCGGCTTCATCGCCTGAGCAAGTGCAAGCAACCCAGGGGCTTGAACACCGTCATCATTGGTAACAAGTATGTGCATATGATTCCTTTACGTTTTTAATTTTTGACAATAGCACTTAATTTATGCCCCCTTAATCCATACCCTAAAGGCAGAATTCAGATCCGTATTCAACACCTATTTTTTGTTCAACTTTACTTTAAAATTTTCCAAAGCGTCCACAGGAGTTGGGTCAACTCCATAGCCCATTGCCAGATAGTATGTCATGTAATCGCCAAAATGCAGCGTTGTCCAAATATGTGCTATCGGCGAATCGCCTTTGGCCGTGTAACCATCGGAATTAAACCCTTCAAGCATATATTTCTTGCGGGTCATTTCCAGCCTGAGGCGATTACGAGGGTGGTTGGAGGCGGCACGCAAAAACAAGGTGATTACATGTGGGGGAATCACTTCGGGCGGATAATGCATGCCGGCCAGGGTATTGTGGTTGGCTTCTGGAATAAACTCGAAGTTGGCTACTGCTTTGGCGACCTCATTGACCTGCCCCTTCCAACGACGTGCTACCGGAGCCAACACACCCGCTCCAAATACTGTCACCCACCGTCCCACCAATTGCCCGGCCAATCGTTTGGCTGGGTTTTTGGATACGGGCGACTCAACTGTTAAAGCCGATTGCTGGCTCTTCATCGCTTTCACTGCCCCGGCTATCTCATCACTCGCATCAGAGATAAGCCCAAGTTTGCTCAGTGCGCCCAGCAGCAGTCCAAAAGAAAAGCCGACAGCCGAACGTGGCTGGCCATTATGCTCGAATTGCCAAACGGGTGAGCCAGCTTCTTTGGCTTTCTCAGAAAGTTTCCCGCCTGTCGTAATTGCCAATATGTGGCATCCGTTTATTAGGGCTGTTTCAAACGCATCCAAGGTTTCTTCGGTGTTGCCTGAGTGTGACGAGCAAATCACCAAAGTCTCTGGTCCTTTAACGAAAGCCGGCAGACCGTAATCACGATGGACGATTATAGGTACTGGGCATGTTTCCATGACGGCAGCAGATACCAGGTCCGCCCCGATCGCTGAACCGCCCATGCCCGTGATAACAATGTAACGAATATCTTGCCACGCCGGCAATTTTTGTTTCTTTGCCAGCTGCCACGCGGAAAGAAGTTGATCAGGTAAGCCGTCGATATGGGACAGCATATCCTGTTGATCAATTTCTTTGAAATAGGCAAGATCGTCTAAATTCATTAATCCTATTCAGAGCGGTTTAATCTATTTCTATTTCTTCTACGTCGCCGTAATAGATATCAAGACCAAGGTTAAGGAGTTGTGAAATGCCAAGCAGCACCAAAAAATAAAAAACGCCTTTGAGCGGTTCCATAAATACTTGGGTGGAAAATACTGCAATGCGCTCAAAAAGATTTGTTGGCAGGCCTTGAGAAATTTGAGCCCAATTGGTGGATAGTTGGATAACTTGTTGAATAAAGCCTATCATGGAGAGGAGTAGAATTGCGATTCCAATGATATTGGCCCACAGGGATATACGGGAAATGGCGGCTTCGTTATGAAAGGTTAGGGTTTCGGTTTCTTCGGTCATGCGAGATCCTTTTTGCAGATGAATTTTTGCGGGTGCAAGTTTCGCTATTGTACTTTATAGCGGGCCCTCTTATCGCTTGACCATCCAAGCGATGCGATCATAAGAGAGAATATAGTGCACAAGCGTAACCGCGCCATATATCCAGCCATAGGTTGGATTGAATTTGAACAAAGCCCAAGTAGCA
>JASJYH010000190.1 GCA_030123675.1 Anaerolineae bacterium
GATTAATAACAATAATGTGAATTTGGTTCCGAGTTTTAGTCTTGCAATCATTTTATCCTCCACCTTGGCTTTGCGTAAATCATTGCTGCCTTTCCCATATCAGAAGCTTACCCGATTTAATATCCCTTTTCAGCTTATCCTATTAAATGATAGTGTTTTGTAATGCTAATATTTCTTGGGAACCGTAATTTTTACATTCCTAGCAGATCGATCTTTTTAAATTCTTCAACCTTTCTTGGCTTCCGCCTATAAAATTCTCTATACCTTGCGAAGACGGGGATACCGCTCCGTCCCGGCAGCCTGCGGGAGGACGGTGTGATCCCTGAAAGCGTGAAGGATCTTCCCACGCTATGCGCGGGAGACTCTTCACTTTGTTCACCTTTGCCTGCGGCACTGGCGCGGGCAGAGTGACATAAATATTATGTCCTCGGTATTTGTACCTCAATATGTTGAGGATCTTCCCAATATCTGTTCGAGATCTATTTTCAAGTGCCGCCCTATGGGTATTGAACGGGAGGGCAGGTTGAATCTAATTTCGAGTAGAATATGCCGATGATGTGGAAGAGGTTGTTGGATACCCTTTCTCAATTAGGGG
>JASJYH010000191.1 GCA_030123675.1 Anaerolineae bacterium
GGAACTATTTCACTCCCATACTATGGGTACTTTTCATCTTTCCCTCACGGTACTTGTTCACTATCGGTGAGTTATAGTATTTAGCCTTCGGGCACGATCACCCGACCTTCCGACTAGATTTCACGTGTCTAGTCGTACTCAGGAATAATATCCAAGCAGGAAACGTTCTTTCATGTACGGGACTATCACCCTCTACGGTTGCCTTTTCCAAGGTCCTTCTATTAAAACGTTTACGCATTACTCGGCCAACCAAATGGCCCGACACTACCCTATAACCCTCATCTACCAAGTCCCGAACGTAAGAGAAACATATTTTAACTTTGGCTCTGCTCGCATATTTTTAGGAGCCGCCTGTTTTCTTACGCTCAAGATTCAGTAGACGAGTTTAGGCTGATCCCAGTTCGCTCGCCGCTACTACGGGAATCGTTACTACTTTCTTTTCCTCCGGGTACTTAGATGTTTCAGTTCCCCGGGTACCTCTCAGTTCAGATTTGGAAACACCAACTTAAGAAATAAACTATCTCTCAAGTTGGTTTAATATTATCTACTCTTATAAGTGAAATGTCATAGGCAACCCCACGTGCGTTACCCC
>JASJYH010000192.1 GCA_030123675.1 Anaerolineae bacterium
AGGTGATATCGCTGACCCAGACCTGTTCAGGATAAACAATTTCCAATTCCTTGACCAAGTTTGGATAGCGAAGATAAGGGTGCTGGCTGTCCGTGGTACGATGTTTGCGCTTTTTCACAGGTCTGAGCAGTTCCTTTTCGACCATAATTCGTCTGGCCCGTTTGCGGTTGATCGTCATTTTGTGGGGCGCTCGACGTAACTGCTGAGAAATTCTTCGTGTACCATAGGTTGGAAACTGACCAGCAATTTCTTCGATGGCTGCTTCCAACTTGCTCTCATCCGGTTGAATTGCTTTGTAGTAGTAGCTACTTCGGGGCAATTCAACCACTGCACAGGCCGCTTGGATAGGATAGTCTTCTTGCTTGAGTATATGCACTAATTCTCGCTTCTGCTCTATTCCGAGCCCAAGAACCTGGAAACTTTTTTTCGCATTTCCAGTTCTGTCGCTAAGCGCCCAACCATGCGCTCAAGCTCATCAATGCGCTCCTCGCGAGCGTCACTCTTCGCTCCATTCTCGAACAACATCGGTGAACGTTCAATGAACTCTTTTTTCCAGCGGGACAATACCGAATCCTTGA
>JASJYH010000193.1 GCA_030123675.1 Anaerolineae bacterium
TCAAATTATTAATAATATTCGATCACAAGAGGAACAAAGAGTCTCATATATTAAAATGAAATCAGAAATTATTATACAATGCAAAATAAACCAACTCAATATTCTTCAGGAGAAAGACGTAAGTATACACATCAATCCACAATTCTAGCTCTCCCCAGTTTATTCTTCCTTCAGAATTTCTAGTCGCACTTTCAACTCAGCTTGAAGCTCGCGATATTTCCACTTATCAGCCAGGTTAACCAACTCATATGGATCGTTGACCAGATCGTACAATTCACGTTCGTCGGTTTCGTATTCGGTATATTTCCACTCCATAGTTCGGACGGAATAGAATTCGGGGATGATCGAGCCTGTGCCTTGTTCGGTTGGCCAGTGCTCCAGAAGGATGGCGTCCCTCCAGGATGTTGTCGTTTCAGCCTTGAGCAAAGGGATCAAACTCAAACCGTTTACGCTTTCCGGGGTATCCCCGCCAGCCAGATCCGCAAAGGTGGGCGCAAGATCAATATTTGCGACCAGGTAGGATTCCTTGCGCGGGGTATAACGCCCGGGCCCGTAGAAGATGAGTGGGGTTT
>JASJYH010000194.1 GCA_030123675.1 Anaerolineae bacterium
TTAGCCCATCTTTAACACGTTACCCTTGAATATAGGCTAATTTGGCCTATTTTCGGTATATTTAACCGCATAGCGAAAATCTCGGGGGCTTGCCCCTGAGCTGGATAGTCTACAATGGGGGTCTTTTTCCCCATTGTGGACTATCCAACCTATGGAGTTGCAACGAAATACACATCACGTTTACCGGTTAATGTATCACTTTGCTTGGATTCCGAAATATCGACACCAAGTGTTTAGTGAGCCTTACCGAGAGGTTTTGAAAGGGATTATAGAAAAGATAGGTTACGATTACGATATAGACATCGTCGAATTGGAGATACCTGAAGATCATCTTCATATGGTTGTACGAGGTGAACCGAAAATGGCCCCAAGCGACGTTATGCAAGTAATAAAGAGTATCTCGGCAAGAGAGTTTTTTAGGCGGTTTCCAGAGATCAAACGGCGCTACTTTTGGGGCGGGAAATTGTGGACAAAGAGTTACTTCGTGGAGACGATAGGGAATACGGATGAGGAAACGATAAGGGAATATGTCCAGAACCAGCTTACGGAGAGCGAAAAGAGAGAA
>JASJYH010000195.1 GCA_030123675.1 Anaerolineae bacterium
AGCTGTAACTACAGGCATACAGCTCTGGCTTGCTGTCCAGCTCTTCCTGATATTCGACAGGACTACTTCAGCGATGCAGTTCGTCGAACACTACAGTTGGATTCCCGCTTTTAACATCGAATATTATATGGGAGTGGACGGATTGAGTGCGCCGATGATCATGCTGACTGCGTTACTTTCCTTTATCTGCATATTTGCCTCATGGAATATCGAAAAGGCTGTGAAGGGATATTTTGCTCTCTTTTTGCTTCTCGACGCGGGTATGATAGGTGTCTTTGTCTCCATAGACTTTTTCTTATTCTTTATCTTCTGGGAAGTAATGCTTCTTCCGATGTATTTCCTGATCGGTATCTGGGGCGGTTCCCGCAGAGAGTACGCGGCAATCAAGTTCTTCCTGTACACGCTGCTCGGCAGTGTATTAATACTCCTCGCCATGCTTGCGCTCTATTTCTATGACGGTCAGCACACGTTCAACATGCTCAAGCTGATGCAAACTACGTATGACTACAACTTCCAAATATGGGTGTTTTTAGCGCTGTTCATAGGGTTTGCCATAAAGGTG
>JASJYH010000196.1 GCA_030123675.1 Anaerolineae bacterium
TGACCGGCCAGCGCCGAGGATTACACAGGGCAAATACGGCGACGGAAGGCATTGCGAGTTCGCACGCCGCCGCTTAACAACTGATAGGAACTCGACACGCTCGTGGATGAAGCCCGATAAGAAGTCTGCGCGGACGCGGGTTCGATTCCCGCCATCTCCACCATAGTATAACAGGAGCTCCGGCCCCTTGTTTTTGCCCGGGTAGACGAACTAGGTAAAGTCGCCAGACTTTCAATCTGGTATATGCGGGTTCGATTCCCGTCCCGGGTATCATCTCCCCCTTCCCATACTCGAAAGGACTTAGCATGAACTGCCAGAAGGTAGTTGATGTCATTGCTGCCTGGATTGCTAAGCAGATTGAGGCGGCGAACGTTGATGGCATTGTCATTGGCCTCAGTGGTGGCATTGACTCAACTGTCGTTGCTGCGCTGGCACACAGTAGTGATGTTCGGATCACCGGTGTTGTTATGCCCTGTGGGTCAGACCCACAAGACAGCGCTGACGCTTATCTGGGTGGCGCAGCGGACTGTGATGAGGTTGTTGAGCTTGATCTCACAGCA
>JASJYH010000197.1 GCA_030123675.1 Anaerolineae bacterium
GTATTAGGGGATGATTGGGGCCAGGTAGCGATTCTATCCGCCCAGATCGGGCAGAAGTTACATAAGGTAAATGTTTCGGATAACCATCGAATGGGAAAGCCCTGGCTGGGCGCTTGGGAGAAATTGGAGTCTTTGGAAATAAAAGGGGTAATTACTGGAAGTTAATGAGGATAGTTATTTTCCACTTCTCTATCTGCTACTATAGTAGAAAACACCTCTAAATTCACAATCCTCTATCTGCATAACCACACATTTTTCATTAGAATAACAACTCGGGACAGAATAAACCCTTTGTCCCCAGTTTAGCCCCTCATAAAGGGATAAAACTACCCTTGGGCGCTAACAAATCCCACCACTTTTCAACTTAGGGACATACGCAATCACCAGAAATGTAGATGCCTCCGGCTGCTGAACGCAAATTCGAATAAGTCATCTAGCACAGTGTCGGGCTTCTCGTTGGCAAGGTGAACGAGTTCTTCGCCTTTAGATTAACCATTTACTACGATGTTCTTATATGGCAAATGAAGGGTAGGTAGCTATTCGTGCCTGGTCC
>JASJYH010000198.1 GCA_030123675.1 Anaerolineae bacterium
TAAAAGGTGAAGTACTTGCTTCTAATTTTGACGATCCTCCAGAACACCAAACTAGAGTGGCGGAACTCGCCATGGATAGGGCAAAAAGACTGGTGGAAACTGGTCGAGATGTATTTATCATTTTAGATTCGATGACTCGGCTTGGTCGTGCCTACAACCTGGCACTACCTCCGTCGGGTCGTACCCTTTCGGGTGGTTTTGATCCGGTTGCTCTTTTCCCTCCGAAAAAGTTTTTTGGAGCGGCTAGAAATATGGAAAATGGTGGTTCACTTACTATCATTGCTACCGCTTTGGTCGAAACAGGCAGTAGGATGGACGATTTGATTTACGAAGAATTCAAAGGAACCGGAAATATGGAACTCCACCTTGATAGAGGATTGTCTGAGCGAAGAATATTCCCATCTATTAATGTGACTAAGAGTGGAACTAGAAATGAAGAGCTGTTGATAGATTCAAATAACCTGAAAAAAGTTTGGAAACTGCGACGCATGCTTGAAACCTTGAACGAAATGGAGCGAACCCAGCTATTTATTGACAGGCTTTCCAAAA
>JASJYH010000199.1 GCA_030123675.1 Anaerolineae bacterium
AAAAAGCCTGGCAGGATTTTTTGGACCCACCAGGCTTAGGGTAAATTGGCGATTTTTTCATCAATGTTTCTCAACACCCATATCATTTAATTCGTCTGCATTGAACTGTGCGAGGAAAACATTTATGCCAGCAAATACTAAGAGTAATATTATAACAAATGCAGTAAAGATGTTCATGGCTGCCTCCTTTCTAATTAGGTTAACAAATTAAAAGGGTAATGGTTACTTATCCTTTCAAAACCATTAATGACTCCACAGCAAAAAGGATTCATCACCACACCGTGAAGTGCGCACGGCACTTTGCAAAGCACACAAAGGAACACAAAGTTTTTTGTTTTTTATGCTAAAAAACTTAGAACCTTGTAAAAAAATGGTCGTTTTCTCACTAAAATCATCTGAAAATTTGTTTAATCGAATAAATTGTAAAAAGTTATTCGGATTGTTTTTATATTTTGTATCTTATTCACATTTGGTTGACAATATGGTTAATTGGGATACAATTCCTCCCGCTAGCTGGATTTAGG
>JASJYH010000019.1 GCA_030123675.1 Anaerolineae bacterium
AATTGCAATGCAAATAAGGATAAGGAAACACCTACTACCGGCCCAATAAAAGATGCTACTATAAGCATTGTCAAAACGCGAGGCTTAATTCGCATCGCATGAATAGTCCGGCCAGCTTTGCCACGGATGAGTACCAAGCTCCATAGTATGACAAATGCAACCAAAATACGGATTGTGTTTCCGGCAATCGGCGAAAAGCCATCTGTCAGGCCCTGTTTGGCGAGGACGAACCCGCCTGCTTGCCCAGCAGCCGCACCGAGTCCGTACAAAATTCCGCGCAACGGTTTATTCTCACGTTTTGCTTCCGCTCGAGACGACTGTCTGATAATAACCAAAACAATCCCCCCTAGTGTAACAACCACACCAACTATTTGCAGGCCGGACAACACTTCTCCAAAAAATATCCAAGCCAAGCCTGCACTCATTAAAGGAGCCAGGCTCATCATCAACATGCCGCGTTGTGCGCCAATGTAAATGAAAGCTTGAAATAAGAAGGTATCTCCTAAGGCGTACCCTATAGCCCCTGAAAGTCCAAACCATATCCACCGCTCGGCACCGGCGTCCACAGGAAAAGGAGTCCCATAGAGGAACCAGCTGAGCCCCATCAGAAAAAGCAATGCCAATAACACCCGTATCCGATTCACTATCACAGAGCCAACTTGCTGCCCGGACAGAGTGAAAAAGGTAGAGCTGCCCGCCCAACAAACAGATGTGGACAGAGCGGCCAATTCGCCGATGTAGTTCAATGTTTAATTTTAGAGGCTAGAACTAAATTGTTTATATTTTAACGACTATATGTGCCCATCAACTCAGCTTGTGCAAGGATGCGTCCATCCATGGCGGCCTCAACTTGCGACTTGGTGGCACCGGGAGCAAGGCTTAAAGATGTGTCTAAGGCATAGAGTTTAAAGACGTAGCGATGGGTACCCGAGGGTGGGCAGGGACCTCCATATTCGGCACGTCCCCATGAGCTATTTCCCACGCTTATATCTCCGGGTTCTTTATCCTCTGCACTAATAGGCATATTTTCCTGCAATTCTCGTTTGTCTTGGGGGATGTTAAATAGAATCCAGTGATCCCAGTTACCACCAGGCGCATCTGGGTCATCCATGATCAAAACGTAGGATTGCGTATCAACGGGTGGGTTTATCCAGGCCAGTGGTGGCGATATGTCATCCCCGTCGCATGAATATTTCAAGGGAATTGGTTCCCCTTCAGCAAAGGCGGTGCTAATCAATTTAAACGGCATGTGCTCCTCCGTAAAAACAGGCAAGCTTTGGGCTGGTTGAACAGTTGCACCGACAGATTCTTCTGTGGCCGGTTGGCTCGCTGTGGATGCGCAAGCTGCCAGAAACAATATACCAAGACATATGATTCCTAATATTCGCATTTTCATTGAGACTCCTTTAAAGGTCTGTTCGATCGATTCCATCAAAGTTCAAAATAAAATCCGGACCATAAACCATAGACGGTGTTTGGAATCCAGGTTCGAATTCAGAATTTAGTATTTTTTGCATGATAGCTACCGCCACCATTGCGGTCAGGCGATATCCATCGGGTGTTTTCAATTTGGATGAGACCGACCCGTTCTGACCATCGACCGCCTCGCCAACAATCAGATTGTAACCCTTTTGCCTTTGTTCCTGGGTCGGTCCGCTTCGCCTCAAGCGAAGAACTTGCTTCAGTAATCCTTTAGCAGGACGTGTGTAAAGCACCGGGCCAATCACACGCATGGCCCGTAAGAATAAAATAGCAAGATACGGAAAGGCCATATATACCTGAATGTTTGGAATGCCTGTACTGTGATAGGCAGTGGATACATCACCCCATCCTATCGAGACAACTTTTTCTGGTCCGCTTCCAAAATCAACTGTGCGTACATTCCACGCCGGCGGGACATGAACCAACTCATGGTTCGTGCGAATCGTGCCCTCACGGTGCATGTTCTCGATGACGGAGCGAGCTGTCCCACGTGATACGCCGCTATCTATGCTGTTGATGTAGAGTTTTAGGTGTGTAGCGGAGGGCAATCGGTTTTTAAGATGTAGGGCAAGGCAGTCGGTGGGAACAACATCAAAGCCTGCACCTGGCATCATCATAATGCTTGCCTTTTTGGCATCTTCGTCCATTTTAGCGAGGGTCTCAAATCCAAGAATCTCACCGCTGATATCTAGATAGTGACAACGCATAGCTAGGCAAGCTTCTGCCATTTTCCGGAATGTATGTACGAAAGGTCCCGCACAATGTAATACGCCTTCAACATCAGCCAAAGTATCGTGAAGAATTTGTTTGTCATCAAGAGAAAAAGTGCGGTGCTCGAGTCCAAAGGATTCGGCCTGGGCACGCAATTTTCTTTCATTTCGCCCCGCCAGAATTGGTCTAAGCCCGTGTTGTATTGCTACTTCGACGATCAATTGCCCGGTGTAGCCGTATGAGCCGTAAATCAGGAATGTTTTCACTCCAACATTATAGCTGTATTGTTCTCGACTTCAGGTATGAATAGATAAGCTCCCCACCCGGTTGCCCTAATTGATTTATTTTGTCTTTTCATCAGGTTTGGCACCCGATCCGCGAATATTGACTACTTTTTTGAGGATCTCAAACCAGAATGGAGCGCCCTGAGCAGCAGCAAAAGCGGTGATGATTATTCCCATAAACTTCAAGAACGCCTCTGCTGAATCGTTTGGGGCATTGCTGATCCTATGGCATATATCAGTGGCAAAATTGTCTTTAATTCCCCAAATAACATTTTCGCCGATGGGAACCAACCGACAGGATTGGTTTGTCCCCCAAGGCACTGGTTCGTAAATCCAACCTAAGGGTAAATTCAAATCCTTGAATTGTTCGTTGAAATATTCTACAGCCCCTACGATTTCATTATCTTCAATAGGTATGGTTGGTAGTAATGTGTTTTCACTGGTAAATTCTGCAGCGTTGGCTGCTAAGGCTTGCCGTACAGCTGGCTCTCTCCACAAGTGACTTGCCAGGGCAATCGAATCTACGTTTAAAAGGGTAGCTAAGATAAGTCCGATGAAAAAAGCAAGAACAGTTGCCTTGCGCTTGTACCAACCGCTCAAACGGTCCATCGACTCTTTGAACCATGTTTCAATATTTAGGCGCATGGTTGAGAGTTTAAACTCATCCTGCTCTAAATTTGTGGCTGCAATTGCGAAGCGCTCACGGACATGCTCCAGTATTTCTGGTGTATTTGCGATACCAATGATATCGTCTCTCATTTGTGAAAGGGCTATATGCAGAGGCGAATTAAGCACCTGCAAGGCTTCCATGCCTTGCGACGTACCGATCGATTCCTGAATGTAATTCACCACCGGAATGTAATTAATTTCATCAAATGTTTGTTTGATACAGTGTATTAACTCTTCAAGGTCTTCTTCGTGGAGATCTAGATTTTCGGCTCTTTCTTGAACAACTTCTCGAACTTTTTCTCGATAAGATTGGCTATCTTCCAGGTTTTTTTGAACTAAAGATAACAAATTATTATCATTGTGAACCAATATTTCCGCCCATCGATATTTTATATTAGGTTGACTTTGTAAAATGATCTCCAAAAGCTTTAATATGAAATTGCGAAATCTGGGGTACGTATTTAGAAAATCGGCGCTTGATACAGACAAGCTTTTGCCATTGCTCAAGGTTATTTCATCATCTAAGAGCGCACTAAAGAATTTCTTGAACTTTTCCTGTAAATCCCCTAAAGCCGATGGTGTGCTGGCATGAAACAAATTTTGTGCAAATCCCAGCACTATTTCGAATTTTTGATCTGGCATTCCGCGGTTCGACCCTAAAAAATAGGCGATCTTATTTATTATTTTTCTAACAAATCTTGCAAATCGCTTGAGCAAATAACTAATATATGGATAAATTTGATCGGGCGCATTTTCTATTTCTCCCTTTGCTGCCAGCATTTGTCGTTGAATGTAGGCTTGTTCGGTGCCAGCCGACATGACAATATCTGATAGGGCTAGGGCGAATTTGTTCGCTGGGATATAAGAAGGCTTGACCCCCGTCTTTTTGGATAATCCTTGAATCAATGGATGTGCATAAAGATGCTCAGACCATAATTTGCTATTGCCCAATAACCGCTGAACAACGGTTTGCAGATCTTTTGAACGCCATTTCAGATAACTGGCTATCCACTCTTGAATGGACATTGTGGCAATACTGAGAATGAGCCACATGAAAATCATACCAATGACAACGTCGAGAATGGCCTCTAAAGCGGTGCTACCCATAATTCATCCTTTACACTGGCAAGATAATCCTACTCTACCCATTTTAAGATAATACCAGTATATATAAATAATGGGAGAAACTCAACATCAATTTTATGGTGAATCAGGAGCATTAAAGTAGCTATGCTTATACGAAAACCACAAGACAACGCCAAACATCATTTATAGAACATATTTTCTGAAGGAGTTGGCCCTATGGTAGAATTGTAAGGTTATGGGAATGAACAAAATCGAAACTCTGCCCCCCCCTCCGGGGGTACTAAGTTCGCTTAAAGCGGGCTTTGACGCGATTGCTACCAACATATCGGTCATATTATTGCCCCTGGTTTTAGATTTGTTTCTCTGGCTTGGTCCGCGCTTGCGGTTGGACCAACTCTTTCAAAATTTTTTCGAAGGTTTTTCACGAATTACGAACAATAGCAGCAGCATCCCACCGGAAAATTTAATTGCTTTTCAAGAATCTAGTACGCAATTTCTGGAACAATTGCAGTTGTTCAATTTATTAAGCTTATTACGTACCTTCCCGATTGGAATTTTCAGCCTGATGAGTGGAGCCAGACCCGCTGAAACCCCTTTTGGCGCACCTTCTGTTATTCAAGTAGATTCTGGGTTTACCTTGTTAGGATTGATTGGTTTGTTAATTCTGATCGGTTGGTTTTTTGGCGGTATGTTCTTCCGCTGGGTGTCCTTGATTGTGTCAGATACACAACCACCCTTTGAAATACATTTTGGTCAGTCAGTATTGCAAACAATATTGCTCTCAATAGTATATATGATACTAGCGATTACGATCGGCTTACCGACGCTGACCTTATATGGCTTCTTGGTCAGTTCTAACCAGTTAATTGCAACTTGGGTGTTATTAATCCTAAGCTTTCTTTCAATGTGGCTAATCGTTCCTATATTTTTTACTCCTCATAATATATTCTTAAACCAGCAAAATGCATTCTCCTCCATTTACAGCAGTTTAAGAATGGCACGCTACACAATGCCAACCAGCAGTTTGTTTGTTTTGATTGTTATACTACTCGCCTTTGGGATGAATTTTCTTTGGAACATCCCCTCATCGGACGAATTGGTATTGACCCTAGTTGGGCTTGCCGGACACGCGTTTGTTACAACATCCCTGCTGGCCGCAAGTTTCATTTACTATCGCGATATGCAATCTTGGTTAGAAACAGTTTTTGAGAAATTGAAAACAAAATTACCAACCCAGAAAGCGTAGATTTATAGCACGAACATTATCCGGAGGTCTTAGTGGTTCAAAGTAAAACAAGTTATCAAGCAAAAGATATTCAAGTTCTAGAAGGTCTAGAAGCTGTTCGCCGGCGCCCAGGCATGTATGTAGGAGGCACGGATATCAAGGCTTTGCATCACCTTGTCTATGAGGTTGTAGACAACTCAATTGATGAAGCTTTGGCGGGCAATTGCTCACGCATAGATATCATTATCCATGCCGACAGCAGTGTAACTATCCAGGATAATGGGCGTGGTATTCCTGTAGATAAGCACCCGCAGATGAAGATATCTGCTCTTGAAGTAGTCATGACTACTTTGCACGCCGGCGGAAAATTTGGTGGGGGCGGATATAAAGTATCTGGTGGTCTGCATGGGGTTGGAGTTAGCGCAGTGAATGCGCTATCTGAGTGGTGTGAAGTCGAAATTAAACGTGATGGGAAAATCCATCGACAAAATTATAAGTGTGGGATCCCACAAGGACCCGTAAAATATGTTGGAACAGTAAAAGAAGAAAATGAAAGTGGCACCAAGATCACATTCAAGTATGACACGGAAATATTTAAAAATAAAACAGATTATCGATTTGATACCCTGGCGCAGCGTTTCCGTGAGATGGCTTTTGTGACACGAGGTATTACCATCCATTTTCGGGATGAGCGCAGCAACCAAGAGCTGACTTTTTACTTTGAGGGCGGAATCAGTTCCTTCGTCCGGTATTTGAACCGCAATCGGTCTTCGCTACATCCAGTCGTTTATGTGGAAAAAGAAGTCGAGGGCATGATCATTGAAGCGGCCATTCAGTATACAGATTCCTTTACCGAATCAGTATATGCATTTGCCAATACGATCAACACCATCGATGGTGGCACGCACCTTACCGGTTTACGAAGTGCGCTTACACGAGTGATAAATGACTTTGCACGCAAGAATAAACTCTTAAAAGATGCCGACTCAAATTTCACTGGGGATGACACCCGCGAAGGGTTGACTGCTATTGTTTCGATCAAACACCCGGACCCACAGTTTGAGTCGCAAACCAAAGTTAAGCTTATGAATCCTGAAGTGCAGACATCCGTCCAGCAGGTTGTCGGGGAAGGCTTCAATACTTTCCTTGAAGAAACACCGCAGGCAGCCAAAGCGATTGTAGCCAAATGTTTGACATCCGCGCGTGCGCGCGATGCAGCTCGTAAGGCTCGCGATTTGGTCATCCGAAAATCGGCATTTGAATCGCTAACACTACCTGGAAAACTGGCCGATTGTTCAGAGCGCGATTCTTCTAAGACAGAGCTTTATATCGTCGAGGGTGATTCAGCAGGTGGATCAGCCAAACAAGGTCGTGACCGCCACTTTCAGGCCATTTTACCGTTACGTGGAAAGATCCTGAATACAGAACGTGCCCGCCTGGATAAAATATTGGGCAATAATGAAGTTAGATCACTAATTTCAGCGTTAGGTACCGGAATTGGCGAATCCTTCAACCTGGAGGGCTTGCGCTACGGCCGAGTCATCATCATGACCGATGCCGATGTGGACGGCAGCCATATCCGGACTTTGTTGTTGACATTTTTCTTCCGCTATATGCCAGAGTTGATCGATGAAGGCCATCTCTATATTGCCCAACCACCGCTTTATCGAATAGCACACAAAAATAAAGTGCAATATGTTTATACGGAAAATGAGAAAGAGAAATTAATGAAATCATTTGGCAGCGATAAGGTGAATTTGCAGCGTTACAAAGGTCTTGGCGAAATGAATCCTGAACAATTATGGGAGACTACCATGAACCCGGAACACCGCACTCTTCTATTGGTGACTGTGGAGGATGCCGCCCAAGCAGACCGGACCTTTGACATGCTTATGGGTAATGCAGTTGATCCACGCAAACGTTTTATTCAAACGCATGCACGCAGTGTGCGCAACCTAGATATTTAGAGCATCTGCTCGATGTGATATGCAAAACGACCAGCCTGAGTGCTGGTCGTTTTGCATATCTTCGTTATCGGTTTGTTATGAAAGGACTATTCAATTTGTTTTACAATTTGGTGTAAAATGTCATAAAGAAAGCAAATTTCGCAATAATATATCTAGTTCTATTTCTATTCCTTTATGTTTCAATCGCTACGATTTAATCTAAGCTTGGGCAGAAGTTTGCGAATGGTTGTCCTTCTTTATCAGGCAATCGGCGTTTTGGTTTTTATCTTTGCGCTAATTCTTGCTAATAGCTGGATAAACCGGCCTTTCCTGGGGGCCTTTTTTGAGCCAACACTGGTAAGTAACGGTATCGGGCCAAGTAGACCTAGCAATGCTTGGGGATTATTCAACCAAGGGGTCAAACCTGGGGATCAGTTGCGCTCAATTGCCGGCGAGACTATCAGTAACACCTCAGATATAGATCAAGTTTTAAGCAGTTTCTTCCCTGGTGAGACAGTGCCTGTTGTGCTGCGCTCCGCTGAGGGAATTGAAAAAACTTATGATGTGGAATTGCATCTGCTGCCTGCAACAGATCGGAATACATATCTGATCATTCCATCGATAGTCAGTATCATATTTTTTGCCCTAAGTTTTTGGGTTTTCGGTTTACGTCGCAATGAGCCGGCTGGTCGCTCTTTCGCGATATTTACGACCTCTATGGCTATTGTTGCCGGGACCTATTTCGACCTTTATACAACCCATCGATTTTCATATCTATGGGTATTTGCTCTGGCTATGGCAGGCGGCGCACTGATAGATTTGACGCTTTCTTTCCCGCAAGAAGCTCGCTTTGTAATGAGACATCCATATTTACGCTGGGCAGGCTATCCTATCGGGCTTGTTTTGGCGGGATATGCATATGTCACTATGTCCAATTTTGAACAGCCGACCGACTATATTAATGCTTGGAAAGCAATATATATTTTTAATGCTCTTATTATATTGTTTCACATGGGCTTCACAATATATCGAGGCTCTATGGCACATTCGCCGGTTGTCAAAAGTCAGGCGCGTGTGATGTTGATAGGATTTCTGATTTCTCTGGGGCCAATTGGTATTTGGCTTTTACTATTCACATTTGATCTCGTTAATTTTTCCCCTTATTTATTCTTTTTTGTAGTTATCTTCCCTTTAACCATCGGTTATACAATATTGCGGTATCGATTGGTACGAACCGACATTTGGCTCCGGCAAGGCTTAGTCTATTCGGTTCTCACTATCTTCGCAGTGATTGGTTACGGATTATTGGTTAGCGGCTTCAGTCTGGTTTTTAATGAAGCCATACCAACCAACAACCCTTTTGTCATCGGGTTATTGGTGTTTGCGTTGGCAGTTTCTTTAGATCCATTTAGAAAACGTGTGCTCAATGTAATCGATACCACTTTCTTCCGCGGGCAGCGCGTCTTCGAACAAAAATTACGAGATTTCAGCCACCAAATGACGAGCGTATTAGATATTCAAAATGTTGGTCGCATCTTACGCGAGCAGATCATGGATACGATTGCACCCGAATATGTGCATATTTATATCTATGATGCCATCAATGATCAATATGTCAGCTTACCCGATATTGATGGTCGTCCCAGCAGCGATGTACGCTTCTCTGCCAATAGCCCTTTGGTTGGCTATTTTGAAAAAGAAAGTTTACCTTTGTATCTGGATGGGGCTTCTCTTCCTGTAAATTTAATGGCTGAAGAAGCGCGTCTCAATCTTCTAGACGCCAAATTGCTAGTTGGTTTGGCCGGCAAAGATGGACCAACAGGCTGGCTTGCGCTTGGACGACGCCTGTCTGGGCTGCCTTATACACCTGAAGACCTGACCTTCCTTGAGAATTTGGCCGACCAATCTTCAGTAGCGATTGGACGCGTACAGACCGTTGCCAACCTGGAACGGCGCATCCAGGAAATGAATGCACTTACACGCGTCTCGCGGGGTGTCAACATTACCCCGACCTTTGATGATGTCATGGAGTTGATTTTTGCCCAAACTGGGCAGATCATCCCAACCAGTGAATTCCAGGTCACTTTGTATAGCAAACCCGGTGATTATTATTACTTCGCTTTCTGTGTTGAGAATCTTGAGCGCCTTAAAGAACGCGAGAACATACCGCTACCTGAAAATCTCGGCCTAGATCAGGAAGTATTTCGCAATGGACGTCCGGTTCTAACCCAGGATTATCTGCGTGAATGCCAAGCTCGCAAAGTAACCCCGTCAATGCAAGAGGTGTATGCCTGGATGGGAGTGCCACTTAATGCTGGCGCAGAAACCATAGGTTCGTTAGCCGTTGGAAGTCGCGATGCCAGCATCACATATTCACGCTCCCAGCTTGATTTGTTGCAAGCCATCGCAGATCAAACCGCAGGCGCAATCGTTAAGGCGCGCCTGTTGGAAGAAACACAACAACGTGCATTTCAACTATCATCATTAAACGACCTCACCCGCCAGTTAACCTCCACACTTGAGTTAGAACCCCTTCTTCAAAACATACTTGAGAATGCAGTCAGTATTCTTAATTGCGAAGCTGGTAGTCTATTCTTGATGGATGAACAGACTGATGATTTGATTTTCAAAGTTACGGTTGGGCCTCCGGTATCAGCAGATCTTGTTGGCCAACGCGTACCGGCTGGGAGTGGGATTGTTGGTCGGGCTGCATCAGAGCAAAAACCTGTTGTAGAAAATCAGGCGCAAACCTCTCCAGATCGTTTTGCTGCTGTAGACCAAAAAACCGGATTCGTCAGTAAATCTCTACTTGCAGTGCCATTGATGTTCAAAGACCGCGTAATTGGCGTAATTGAAGTAATAAACCGCAAAGATAATTTGCCGTTCATCGAAGATGACCAAACTTTGCTCTCAGCTTTTGCTGGGCAGGCAGCAGTAGCCATAGAAAATGCTCGTTTGTATACTCTCACAGACCGGGAACTTGCAACTCGGGTGGAAGAACTCTCGGTTATGCAACGCATTGACCGCGAATTGAACGCCAGCTTAGATATTGACCGTGCCATGCGCATAACCCTTGAATGGGCAATGCGACAGTCGAAAGCAGAAGCTGGACTAATTGGTATGCTTGCCGATGATAAGTTGCGCGTGATGGCTGACCAAGGGTATGGCGATCAAAATGAGCGCTTTGCAGCAGGCCTACTACATCAGGAAATCCCGGCGGTACAGGCTGCAATAGAATCAATGCAACCACAGCAAATATCATTACAATCCGGCTCCAAGGATAGTATCTTGTTTGACGCGCATACGCAGATCGCCATCCCGATTCGTCGTGAGGCAGAAGTCATCGGCTTGCTCTTACTTGAAAGCACCAGCGACACACAACAAGATATTGCATTTCTTAATCGGCTTAGCGATCATGCAGCCATTGCTATATCAAATGCGCAACTATATGAAAAAGTCCAGAATGCTAATGATGCAAAAACTGAATTTGTCTCATTTGTGGCGCATGAACTCAAGAACCCAATGACTTCAATTAAAGGGTATACGGAACTGCTTTCAGGTGGTGCCGTTGGACCAATCAATGAGATGCAGACCAATTTCCTAAGTACGATACACGCCAACGTGGAGCGTATGGCTACTCTTGTTTCAGATTTGAGTGATAACTCTAAGATTGAGGCAGGTCGCCTCCGGCTGGACTATCAAGCTGTGGATGTGCCCGAAATAGTGGATGAAGTTATCCGTTCGACAAGCCGCCAAATCGAAGAAAGAAAACAAGAGATCCAAGTGAATGTGCCTGATGGGCTTCCGCAAGCCTGGGCAGATCGGACGCGCGTAGCCCAAGTATTGACCAATCTTCTAAGCAATGCAAATAAGTACACTCCCGAAGGTGGAAAGATTAAAGTTGGCACCGAAGTTACAGCAAATCAATGGGATCCTGAAGGTGCTGATCAGGTTATTCATATGTGGGTAACGGACAACGGTATTGGAATTACACTGGAAGATCAGCAAAAGATATTTTCTAAATTCTTCCGTTCTGATGATCAGAAAGCTCGCGAAGCCCCAGGCACAGGACTTGGATTGAACATAACCAAAAGTTTAGTCGAAATGCAGGGAGGAAAAATATGGTTTGAAAGCGAATACGGGGAAGGAACTTCATTCCATTTCACGATTCCCGTCGCAGAGGATTAATTTGAGATGACTCTTCAAGCTGCTGTTGGACAGGCGCAAGCTTTAGATGGACGTGAGGCTAGCCTGCAAGCCACTCATCAAGCTTTGAATCGCTTGGGAGCAGTAACTCCCGGGATGGGCATTGTAATCGCGTCTCATCAATACCAGCCGCAGGATGTTGCCAGTGGCGTCTCCAGCCTGCTAGGTGATACGCCCTTAATTGGATTCAGTGCGCCTGCGGGAGTAACCGGAGAAGGATTGCATTCTCATTCAGTAGTTGTTGCTGTTCTTAGTGCTGAAGAACTGGATGCAAGTTCGCACTGGTTACCTGGGTATGCCCAAAGCAGTCGCGAAATTGCTTCTCAGCTAGAAAGGTTGATATCTGGTCAGCAGGCTAAAAATGTTATTTTCTTTGCAGATGGATTTAATGGAGATGCGGAACAATTTTGCCACTCATTAACTCCTAGTGGGTATCAGATCGCAGGCATATTATCATCCGGGGATTTGCATACAGGTAACACCTATCAGATAGCCGGCAATCAGACCGGAACTGGCGCACTGAGTGCCTTAACCTTCAAAGGCAATTTGCGTATGGGTGTCGGTTATGCACATGGTTGGGACCCGGTTGGCAATCTCATGCGAGTTACGCGTTCACGCGGATTCTGGCTGCGAACTTTGAATGCAGGCCCTGCCTCCGAAACCTATGCTGAAATGTTCGGTTATCCAGCCCGAGAATGGGCCTTTCCGCCACTAAGTCAAATGGCACGCCTGTATCCACTTGGTATTGAGCAAGGCGATGAATTGGTTGTGCGCTCACCTATCCGTGTAGAAGCTGATGGCAGTTTTCGGATGAACGCACCAGTCCGTGATGGAGCGGATGCATTTATATTGGTTGGAAGCCGCACAAGCTGCCATAAAGCGGCCCAAGAGGCAACGCAACAAGCTTTACGAGAATTGGATGGTGCTAAACCTGCATTTGCACTCGTACTTATAGATATAGCATGGCAAATGTTGCTCAAAGCCACCCCAGGAGTAGAAATCCAAGCCATTCAGGAAATCATCGGGAAACAGGTTCCGATAGCCGGTGGTTATTCGCTCGGCCAAATAGTGCCTGGCAAGGATGCCGGTACACCGGAGTTTTTAAATCAGCATATTGTTGTCATTCTTTTTGGGGACGCAACCAAAAAATAATTCTTAATCAGTATATATTTAGAGGCCCGACATGTTGAGTCGGGCCTTTGGTTTTGAGGGAGACAACTTTCTCTAGGTTAGGATCTGTAAATAATACAACCAACCCGGCAGAAAGAAAATTTTACGATATTATTGACATTCACATTAATTAGTTAAGTCATGCTGAACGGAGTGAAACATCTCAGTCTCGTAAAAAGAGACTCTTCGCTCTGCTCACACCGTCCCGGTATCCCCGTCTCGGGCCGACGCCCTCGCGGGGCGGACGGCCTTCGGGAGAGTGACAGACCGTTTACCGACTATAGTAAATGTCAATAGTAAAGCACATCTCTGCAAATCATACTACGCTATCTTCGATTCTACCTTCGGCACAAAAACCTTTAAGGCCTTTGGCACGACCGAAAAAACAATTTCTGTCGTGCCAGTTGAAATTAATTCTCCATCTGCCTGGATTGGGGTCGGTGTATCCGTGTGTATTATCAAGCTTCGCGTGCGATGTTCCTGAACCTCGGGTACGTCGACATGGACACCTTTCAGTGTTTTGGGCAATAATTGGAGCAGCCGTAGCCGGCTAAGGGCTGGGGCAAATACGAAGTCCAAGAGGCCATCATCGATCACGGCATTAGGGGTCATATAAAATACGCCTCCAGTACGATGCGTGTTCCCCACAGAGACAAGCGATAATGAGCCATTGTACTCTCCGGTATCCCACTTGAGCTGCGCTTGCCACTGAGGCTTTTTTAGGACGGCGATCACGGCTGCAGTCAGGTATCGGATTAATCCCCTTAGCCGGGTCAAACGGATATTCTCGATAGTGACCATGGGTTCGAGACCAATCGCGGAGTTGTTTCCAAAGAACTGTCCATTGACCTTGCCTACATCGATAACACGGGTGTGCCCGTTTCCGATAACCTGAATTGCTTCATCCAGGTCGCGGGGAATTCCTAGCACATCGGTCAGGTCATTTGCGGTACCTTGTGGAATAAATCCTACTGGCCCAGCGGGATATTTCTCGGGCGGCGTCGCCTGCAATACACTATTGACGATTTCGGTCAGGGTTCCATCGCCTCCAACAGCGATCAGCGGTGTATTGCCGCTTTCAACGGCAGCCAGTGCCAACTCAAACCCATGCCCGGGATGTTCGGTTTTATGGAGTACGAAATCAAGGCCTGCGCGTTTTAATCCCGCTTCAACTTCAGGTGCGCGTCTGCCCGCCTCCCATCGGTTGGAATACGGATTTAGGATGACGGTAGCAGTCATAGTCTTCTCCTGTGCCTTAGTTGAAGATTTTCCAAGATCTTTACACCCAAATGAGCTAATTCTGCTTGGCTAATTTCAGTTTAATAAATACCCACGGCGCACCGAACATGGCCCAGAAGGTAGTGGCTCCGTAGCGGATATAGCGCAAGATAAAACCGAGCATAGATTCGTCAACAGCAATTTTGCCGAACAAAGCGTCAAGGCCAAACAAAATGATGAACAATCCAAAGATGCCGATTAGATACCTGCCCAGTTTTTGAACCCGGGGACCCGGAGTTTGAAAATTACCCTTAGCTGTTATCAATGCATGTCCGGCTATGGCCCCGAATAATGCGCCTGCGAGGGTGAAGTAATGTGACAAGGAGCGAGATTCAGTCGATAAGTGGGCCCAGCTTTCCGGGTCAGGTGTTGAAGCGGTGATCGTATTAACAGCCACGCCTACTAAGATGAAGAGCAGAGAGAGTACAAATCCAAACCCAACCTGAGATCCTAAGCTTTTTTGGTTGAACCAATTTGCAATTTTGTCTTCATATTTTACAAAAAGAATCAGAACCAACAATCCTATCAACCAGCCACCGACGACATCATGCGGAAAATGGACACCCAGATATAATCTTGATATACCGATCAATAGGACCAGGAATATAGCCAATATCCATAACCAGCGCTTTTTCAATTGAAAAGCCAAATATCCCCAAACAGAGAGTGTGTTGCTGGCATGTGTTGACGGGATTCCGTAGTTTAATTCTATACTCATTTGCTTTACATCACCGATCCAGTAAGGTCGCGGTTGATGGAGCAACTGTTTGAGGGCTGACCCAAATACGTCTATGGTCATAAGTAACATGAACACCCGAAATCCCAATCGGGCATCAACGACCCAATATATGAAAGTAATGAAGAGTATGTAAAAATTAACCGTACCCAAAAAGGTGAAGACCTCCATAACAGAATCGAGTGCCGGACTTAAGACCTGTATGCTCTGGATTAATTGAATGCCCCAAGCTTGTAGTGCTTCCATTGGTATCCTCCTTACAGAAACAACATAGTGAGATAGCAGCCCGTTCGGATCAACACTTTTTGCCTGCTACCATATGATAGAAATTAATTAGCCAATGCTTCAACGGTTTTACGCATACGGATGGTGATCGCAAAGGCCAACCCAAGGGAAAAGAGATAGACTGCCCCGAAGATCGTCAGAAACCCTGATTTCATCGTGTAGACCATCACCAGGAACGCTACGAAAAGAATCCCTTGCACCCAAGTCCATTTTCGAAGTTTGGGCAGATAGTCGCTATCTGTATTGCGTTTTCGCGCTGCCGAAGCAAGCAATAGGAAGTACAGAGCAAAAAAGAGATTCTCGATCGGGCTCATCAATTTAGTCCACCATTCGGGTATGCTGACGTTTCCCCAAAAATTGACATATGTGGTTAAAGGCCAGAGCAAATGTACCCCGTTGAACCAGCCAACCAAGTCCAATAAAACGTGCATTAACACACCGATGCCCAATCCTAATCCCAAATTGCCCCACTTTGGGCGTTTGGACAGCCACGCAATGCCATAGAAAACAATGACAATTGCTGCAATAAAAAACAAACTGTGGGTGAGAGTGCGATGCAAACCCTCGGTCAATCCCCCTGTTACGGTTGCAATGGCCACTGCAAAGTTGTCGCCGTCTGGGAGTAGACTGCCCAAAACAATCCCCAACATCAGCCATTTTTTATTTGGCGTCCATTTGCGGACAGCCATTCCGGCCATACTGTGAATTCCTGCTTGTGGCATAAGTTAATCCTCCTTGTTTGTTTACACGATTTCTAGTTTACAGTAAATTCGGTCGGATTTCAATAGGCAATATTTATTTATCAAGAATTTAATGGATGATATATAATCGCTTAATGAACCATACTGTTTACATCGCACTTGGATCCAATCTAGGTCGGCGATTAGACAACCTGCGCGCAGCAATTGGCTCTATGTCGCCCGCGATCCAGGTATTGAGAGAATCAAAGATTTACGAGACCCCACCCTGGGGCTATGAAGACCAGCCTGCTTTCTTGAACATGGTTGTTAAAGCGGAAACAAAACTGGAACCGGAACCATTGCTTAAGAATCTGAAGCAAATTGAAGCAGGGATGGGACGCGAAAATTCCGTCCATTGGGGGCCGCGCTTAATCGATCTGGATATCCTGTTTTATGATGAGCTGGTACTTGAATCGGATCCTCTCGTTATCCCACACCCGAATTTGCATGAGCGTGCTTTTGTGCTCGTTCCTTTGGCGGACGTTGGAGCTAATTTCGTGCATCCGGTATTAGAGACAAGAATAGATAAATTGTTGCAAACAGTCGATGCGAGCGACATCCATCCCTTACCTGAGTTATAATCTTTCAAGATCAATTAGGAGGCTCCATGACCGAACTTAAACCGCTAAACTGGGAATCTAAGCCCGATGTAGGGATGAATGTGGTCCGCCGTGGTGATGGTGGCATGACAGTGACGTTTACCGATCTGTCTGATGCTACCTTGGCTAATTGGCATGAATTTGCCTCAGATCATTTGCTCGGGTCAGACCAGCGTGTACGCAACCTTTACGACTTGCGCCAGGTAGAAGAAATCCCTGAAAAGGCTATTCGAATGGCGGTAGATCTTAATATTGATCCGAGCACACGCAATATTCGCCTTGCAGTGGTTGTTTCTTCAGATAAGACAAAGGCTGCTATTGAAGAGATTGCCGCTTTGTCCGGTGGAGAATCTATCTACTTCAGCTTATTTACAGATATCGATGAGGCCGAGGTCTGGCTTAGCCGTCCGCTTGATCAAATTTCATGAAGCCAATTAAAATTGGCAATCACACTTTCGATTGGGGTGCCCGCACATATGTGATGGGCATCCTTAATATTACGCCCGATAGCTTCTCAGGCGACGGAATTCTAGCCTCCCCTCGCGGGAATCAGTCGGGGGCAGAGCAAGCAGCCAATTTTCTTTCATTGGGTGCAGATATTCTCGACGTGGGTGGAGAATCGACTCGGCCTGGTTCTGCCCCAGTAAGTGCCCAGACTGAGGCGGAACGCGTCATCCCCATCATTAAAGAGTTAACCAAAAAATTCCCGGAAGCCATTATCTCAATCGACACATACAAAGCATCCGTTGCGGATGAAGCGTTAAACGCAGGTGCACACATCCTCAACGATGTCTGGGGATTACGGGCTGACCCAGCCCTTGCTGGAGTGGCCGCCAAGCATAACGCTCCAGTTATCCTGATGCATAACCGCAGCAATCCAGCCAGCGTGGAGCTGAGAGAGAAGCTTGGGAATTCCTACAGCGGCTCAAAATACGATGATCTGCTCACGGATGTCAAACGTGAATTAATGGACTCGGTTAAATTGGCACATGCGGCTGGGATTCCAGATGAGCGCATCATTCTGGATCCGGGACTTGGTTTTGGTAAAACAGTCGAACACAATTTGGAACTAATTCGGCGCTTGGATGAAATCCGCTCCTTGGGGTATCCCGTGTTGTTGGGCCCTTCGCGCAAATCCTTTATTGGGTTTACACTGGATCTGCCAACCAACCAGCGGGTCGAAGGAACGGCTGCCACTATATCCGTGGGCATCACTCGTGGCGCGGATATAGTCCGCGTGCATGATGTTGAGCAAATGGTACGGGTGACAAAAATGACGGACGCCCTGGTCCGAATATAAATTAAGCATAAACTCGGATCCCATAGGAAGAGGGGAATGCTAATGATGCCCAGTGGGAATATTGATTTGGTAGAAGATTTAATGGTCGATTAATGTCAGCAATCCGTACAATTCTCCGTCGCCGCCGTGATCGGCGGGCGGCTAGCCGCCGCAGTGTCGAAAAGCGGACCCAAAGAATCGCTTTGGGATTTGGCTTTGTGTTCAGTGTGTTTTTGGCATTGGCCATTTTAGGGATTACTTTTTTCTACGCGAATCTGACTCAAGACCTGCCATCCATAACAATCCTGCCACAATTGCTCAACCCACCGGACGGTCTCTTACAACAGCCTACCCGTATTTACGACCGTACTGGTACGCATCTCTTAAAAACCTTTGCGCCGAGCGAATCCCCCCGGCGCTATATACCCCTCGATAAACAAAATCCACAGCATTTGCCAGAAACACTCGTGCAGGCTACGATTGCCTTGGCCGACCCAAACATTTGGCAACACTCCGGCTACGCATTGACCGGCCTGGACAAACCTGACTTGCATCCAACTCTTGCCCAGAAATTGGTCAGTGACTTGTTGCTATGGAATGAGCCAGCCTCCCTACAACGAGCTTTTCGTGAACGCCTGCTGGCTGCGCAGATCACAGCAGAATATGGTCGCACTCAGATTATCGAATGGTACCTAAATTCAGCAAATTATGGCAATGATGCCTATGGTGCAAATGCTGCGGCTGAACTATATTTTGGCAAATCCGTTGTTGGATTGACGCCCGCCGAAGCCGCTATTTTGGCAGCTGTTAGTCAGGCGCCCAGCCTAAATCCAATAGATGCATCCCAAACTGCATTACAGCGTGGACGCGAAACCATTCACATCATGGAAGCCTTGGACTTATTTCCAGAAGAAGAAATCAACAAAATGCTCGCAGAAACCCCTAGGTTTAGCGATCCTCCAGAATCACAAAATCAATTCGCGGCCGCTTTTCTCAACCTAGCCTTGCAACAACTTGATACGCAATTCAACAGCGCACGGATTGAACGGGGCGGGCTAACGATTACAACCAGCTTGGACTACGATCTTCAGTACCAGGCATCTTGTGCAATGCAAATCTATATGGTGCGCCTTCAAGGAAGTTCTGCCGTATTAACAGACTGCGAAGCTGCCCGCTTGCTGCCATCCTTGCCTTCTGATCTGCTGATCCACGAACCTATCGCAAGCGCTATCGTTACCGATCCGCGCAACGGTCAAGTACTGGCTGTAGTTGGCGAGTCCTTCCGCGGACAAGAAACCGCGCTTTTATCTGAACATGACGCTGGGTCCCTGCTGACGCCCTTCATTTATCTAACCGGATTTACACGTGGGTTGAGTCCTGCATCCCTTGTCTGGGATGTGCCCGGGCTGGGAACCCTGCGCAACCCAGACGACCAATACCATGGTCCCATCCGCTTGCGTCTCGCCTTGGCAAATGATTATCTCGTGCCCGCAGCCCAAGTGCTGGACCAAATGGGCGTTGAAAACGTTGCCCAAACATTAAGTTCGTTCGGCCTCAGCCTTGAATCTGCCTCGTCCCCTTTGGGAGCTGCCATTCCTCTGCATGACGAAATTTTTCTCTCGTTATTGGATGTTTCGAGTGCATATGGTGTCCTGGCCGCAGGTGGTGTTAAATATGGGGGTACCATTGGGGCTGAGATTTTGCCCATAACCGTGCTACGTGTGGAAACCGCTGACCATGCCATTTGGCTGGATACAACCAACCCAACTGCCCAGCCAGTCGTCGCGCCACAATTGGCCTATCTGCTTACCGATATATTGAGCGATGAACCTTCCCGCTGGCCTGCGCTGGGACACCCCAATCCGTTTGAAATTGGGCGCCCGGTTAGCGCAAAAACAGGAATAACTATGGATGGATTGGAAGCTTGGGCGGTTGGATACACTCCCTACCGGGTGGTCACCGTTTGGACTGGAACACGGACCGAAACAGAAACGCGTCTCTCCCCCCGCCTCCCGGCTGGTTATTGGTATGCCCTAATGCAAACCGCTTCTCGAGATCTGCCCCCTGGCGGCTGGCCCGCCCCCGCAGGCATCACTTCGATAGATGTCTGTGACCCATCGGGTTTGTTACCCAGCCCAGATTGCCCAACCATCGTACGCGAAGTCTTCGCCAACGGCAGCGAACCAACCCAAGCCGATAATTTGTACCGTGTCTATGAGATTAACCGCGAAACTGGGTTTCTTGCAACAGTCTTTACGCCTCCGCAATATTTAGAAGAACGCGTTTATATGGCCATACCACTCGAAGCGCGTGATTGGGCAAAAGCCAATGGCTATGAGACGCCACCTAATTCCTATGATGCTATTCAACCCGTAAGGAAGAACCCTGATGTGAATATATCAACCCCAACGATGTTTGCTGACCTACGCGGAGAAATCGAGATTGTAGGCACAGCTTCCGGCCCAAACTTTGATTATTTCCGGGTTTTGGTCGGGCAAGGCCTCAACCCGGGTAGTTGGGTACAGATCGGAGAAGATTCAAGTTCACTGGTATTGGACGGCACATTGGCCAAATGGGATACCAGCCAGCTCAACGGCTTGTACGCCATCCAATTACAGGCCGTCCGCACTGACCAACGCATAGATACAGCTGTCATCCAGGTTACCTTGGATAATACTCAGCCGGAAGTAAGTGTGAGCTATCCACAAGATGGCGCTGAACTGGATCTCAGCAGCAATCGCCAGATCACATTTCAAGTGCAGGCTGGTGATAATTTGTCTTTGTCAATCGTGGAATATTATATTGATGGTGAATTAGTCGGTTCCTTGGATGAGGCGCCCTACGCTCTGACTTGGAAAGCAACCAGCGGTGAGCATCAATTAAAGGTCTTGGCACGCGATCGGGCAGGAAATGAAAGTGAAGAAGTGATTCGGTTTTCTGTAAAGTAAAGGGGAACCCTATTGTTGCGAAGAATGATCTGACAAAGCGAATTCAAATACCCTGCGTAGTCGCTAAAGGGGTTCGTGTTAAAATTGATTGGCGGCTTAAGTAGGTTGGCTCTTGCTCAAGTATACATTTATTTTTACTCTAGTCATTCCATTGAACCCAAAGGAACGCATACCCATGAATTTGAAATCTCGAACCTTCCTGGTCAGCATCATTTTTTTTGTCTTATTAATCAGTTGCGGTCCGTCCAAGGCAGAACAAGCGCAACCCTTCATTGACAGCGGTTTAGACTTTCAAGAACAAGGCGACTATGTACGCGCAATCGCAGAATTCGATCAGGCGATTGCTATTGACCCAAAAAATGCTGATGCCTACCTAAAACGCGGAAAACTCTACCGCGAGGTAGGCCAAATGAGTCGTGCGATCGCTGACTTCGACCAAGCTATCGCAAACAACTCCGATAATGCCGAAGCCTATTACGAACGCGGGATCGCCTATTACAATGGAGCCGACCTCGACAGAGCCAAAGCCGATTTCGATCAAGCCATTGCTATTGACCCAGAGTACGCTAAGGCTTTCTACAACAGAGGCGTCATTTATGCCGAGCTTGGCGACTTTGACAGTGCTTTAGCCGACTACGACCAGGCTATTGTCCTCGACCCGCAAGATGCGCAAGCCTACTACAACCGCGGGGTTATATATGGCCAGAAGGGCGATTTAGACAATGCGATCGCCAATTATGATCAGGCCATTGCTCTCGATCCGCAGCATTGGGAAGCCTTCTTTAACCGCGGGCTCGCCTATATGGATAAAGGGAATCCTGATCAAGCTATAGCCGACTACGACCAGGTCATCAAGATTAAACCTAAGAATTTGAATGCCTACTACAGCCGCGGACTCGCCTATTTGGATAAAGGGGACCCTGATCAAGTTATAGCCGATTTCAGTCAAGTTCTTGAAATCGGCGAAGAAGACGCTATAGTGTTTTTCTTACGAGGTTTTACGTACGCAAAGCTTGGAGAACAAGACAAGGCGATCTCGGATCTTGAAAAGGCGCTGGAAATAGGGCTGGGCCCGAACAGAAAGCAAATTGCGGAGCAGCTTTTAGAATCATTGAAGCAATAAGGACTCCACAGAAAAAAGGCTTCATCTCCACTAAGCACACAAAGGAACACAAAGGTTATTGTTTTTTATGCTAAAAAACTTAGAATCTTGTAAAATAATGGTCGTTTTCTCACAAATATCATCTGAAAACTTGTCTTTCGGAGCAAAAACTCGTATTTTTCACACGCATTCTAAATGTTTTCTTCGTGAACTTTGTGCTCTTTGCAAAGTGCCGTGCGCACTTCACGGTGTGGTAGGGTAGTTTTTGCAGTGGACTCAATAAAGGATATCAATAATAATTTGTTGTATCTATTCGATTAGAATTGAGTAATTAAAGGTGATGCTCTATATTATTTGAGTAGGAGAATTCATAGATGGGCTTGAAAAGAAATGTCAGTCTTACTACCGCTTTACGATACAAGGGAGAGGGGCCATATTTGGCCTTTATCTTGCATCGTATCGGCGGGGTTGCATTATTTATCTTCTTTAGCCTCTACATTCTCATATTAGCTGGGGTGGATTCTGCCAATAGCATTTTTAGCAATTGGATCTTCCAAATCATTATTCTGATCTTCGGGTTATTTCATGCCATTAATGGCTTGCGCATTACCATTATGGACTTGTCTCCAAAAATGTTCGCCCACTATCAAAAAGCCATCAGCATCGAATGGGTACTTTATGCACTGCTGTGCGGATTTATCCTTTTCGTTGTGTTACAAAACAGGTTCGGAGGCTAAATGGCAACTAGAAGCCTTCCACTATCAAAACGGGGTTTCAAATTCGAAACCATAATGTGGATATTCACTCGCTTGACAGTGATTGCTATGTACGCATTGCTGCTGGCGGGTCTTATCGGGGCCCTGATCCTAAGCGCAAAAACAGGCGCAAACTTAGCAGATATATTGCTGTGGGCCTTTTTCCCCAATAGCCTTGCCAATCCGCTGAGCACAGCAATTTGGATCACTATCCTTGCCAAATTAATGGTCCTTGTATTTATAATGGTCGTCTCAGGCCATGGAGTGCACGGTGTGCTGGAGATATTGGATGATTATTTCAGTTCCCCTAACGCACAGCGCTGGTTCCGTAATTTTGTCATCGCCTATGTGCTTGGGGCAAATGTGATCGCTATATACGTAATTTGGAGGGCCTAGGCCGGGAATTCTCTTATGGATAATGTTCACCAATTTGAAGTTATAGTGGTTGGTGCTGGTGGCGCCGGTTTGATGGCCGGGCTGTACGCCTCCAAAATTGCCAAGACGGCCGTTATCAGCAAACTTTATCCGACCCGCTCGCACACTGGTGCTGCTCAAGGTGGCATCAGTGCAGCCCTTGGTAATTACGAAGAAGACAATCCTGATTGGCATGTTTACGATACGGTTAAGGGCTCCGACTATTTAGGAGATCAAGACGCGATTGAGTTCATGTGTCATGAGGCCATTCAGGCTGTATATGAGCTCGAACACATGGGTTTGCCTTTCGACAGAACACCAGAAGGCCGAATTGCACAGCGTCCATTTGGCGGGCATACCAACAACAAGACCGGCAAAGCCGTTCGGCGGGCCTGCCATGCCGCCGACCGCACGGGTCACATGATATTGCAAACCTTGTACCAGCAGTGCCTAAAAAACAAGGTTAATTTCTACGACGAATTCCAGGTGCTCGACATCCTAATCGAAGACGGCAAGACAGTCGGTGTTGTAGGTGTGGAATTGGCGACAGGTGAACTGCACACCTTCCACGCCAAATCCGTGATCATCGCCACTGGCGGGCATGGACGCGTGTGGGAGATCACCTCCAACGCGTATGCCTACACGGGGGACGGGGCAGCCATTGTTTCGCGTCATGGCATTCCGCTGGAGGATATGGAGTTCTTCCAATTCCACCCAACTGGCATTTACAAGATGGGCATCTTAATCACCGAAGGTGTCCGCGGGGAGGGCGGGGTCTTGCTTAACAATGAGGGTACCCGTTTCATGGAGACCTACGCCCCAACAGTAAAGGACTTGGCTTCGCGGGACGTGGTCAGCCGTGCCATGTATCTCGAAATGCGCGCTGGCCGCGGGATCGATGGAAACCGCTACTGTTATCTGGACGTTACGCCTGCTACCGTTAACAAATACGCCGAAATCGATGGGCGCACCAACCCGGATGGCAGTCCATACGTAGTAACCGGCGAACAAATCCTATCAAAAATACCAGATATCGTGGATTTCAGCCGCACATACCTGGGAGTTGACCCGATTACCCAGCCCATGCCAGTCCAACCGACGGCGCATTACGCCATGGGTGGGATTCCTACTAACAAATCAGGAGAAGTCGTCATTGACGATAAGAACACCGTTTTCCCCGGTCTGTTTGCAGCCGGAGAAGCGGCCTGTGTTTCTGTCCACGGCGCAAATCGCCTGGGGACAAACTCCTTGCTCGATATCGTAGTCTTTGGCAAGCACGCTGGAATTCGAGCGGCCGAATTCGCCCAAGGCGCGGACTATGTCGCGCTCCCAGCCGATCCAACGGATTTCTCCCGGCAGCAGGTTGATCGTTTGAAAAATGGAAGCGGAAAGGAAAATGCTTTCGATATAGGCAAAGAGATGAAAGCAGTCATGTTCGATGAGGTCGGCGTTTACCGCACTGAAGAAGGTATCCAGAAAGCGGTTGAAAAATTGACAGAGTTGCAGGAGCGCTTCAAAGGTGTAAAAGTCCAGGATACCGGCAAGATCTTCAACACTGAGCTGCTCAACACCTGGGAATTAGGCAATCTGTTGGATATGGCCGAAATAACCGCCGCGGCGGCGCTCAACCGCAAGGAATCGCGTGGTGGACACGCCCGGGATGATTACCCCGAGCGTGACGACAAGAATTGGCTCAAGCATTCCCTGGCCTGGAAAAAAGACGGGAAAATCAAACTCGGATATAAGCCGGTGGTTTTAACTAAATTTAAACCGAAGAAGAGAGTGTATTAGATAGCTGTCATTCCCCTACCCCCTGTCGGGGACCTTCGGCAGGGACGATGTGCGAGCCCCTAAGGCCGTCCGCCCCGCGAGGGCGTCGGCCCGAGACGGGGGGCGAACCCCATTCCCCCTTCGGGGAATGACACTTACAACGAGGTATCAACATGAATGTTACACTGAAAATCCTGCGCTACAATCCCGAAAAAGACGAGAAAGGTCACTACGAGACTTACAGCGTGGAGGCCGAGCCAACCGACCGTTTGCTGGATTTGCTCGAAGAAATCAAGGGCCATCAAGATGGGACGCTCACCTTTCGGCGCTCCTGTGCCCACGGCGTGTGCGGTTCGGATGCTATGCGCATCAACGGAAGCAACAAGCTGGCTTGCCAAGTGCTGATCAAGAACGTGGGCGCAAAGATAACGATTGAACCCCTTTTGGGTCTGAAAGTGGTTAAAGACCTGATCGTGGATATGGAACCCTTTTTCGATAATTACAAAAAGGTGCTGCCGCATTTAATCAATGAAAGCGCTCTCCCGGCAGATGGTAAGGAACGCATCCAATCACAAAAGGAACGAGCGCGCTTCGACGACACCACCAAATGTATCATGTGCGCGGCTTGTACGACCTCCTGCCCATCATTCTGGGGCAACGACGACTTTCTTGGTCCAGCGGCCTTGGTCAGCGCGCATCGGTTTGTCTTTGACAGCCGGGATGAGGGTGCAAGCGAGCGCTTGGAAGTCCTAAGCGAGACTTTTGGAGTGGCGCGCTGCCATACAGCCTTTAATTGCACCTCAGCCTGCCCGCGCGACATCAAGATTACGCAGGCGATTGGCGAACTGAAGATGGCGATGGTTACGGGGAAATTAGATTAGCATATTTCAGCCCTAACTGTTTGATTGGTTACGAGACCGAGGCGCTTGCCTCGGTCTTTTTACTTGACGGATACAAAGATGTCGTATAAGATGTCTTATAAGACATCAAAGGCTAGGTTTATAATGACACGCTATTCCCTCAGTTTACCCCCGGCACTTAAAAGCGAAGCCGAACAAATGGCAAAACAACAGGGCATATCCCTGAATCAATTCATTCTTTGGTCGGTGGCCGAGAAGGTTGGTGCGCTTGCACATGGGCTGGATGACCCCGAGTTCCCCGGCATCACCTACCGGCGCGGCGCGTCTCGTCAGCCGATGCCGGTGCTGCGCGGCACAGGTCTGCGTGTACAGACGGTAGCAATTGCAGCCGGCAAATGGAATATGTCTACAGCTGAGATTGCGAAAGAGTATGATATTCCTGAAAACCAGGTAAAAGAAGCGCGGGCTTTTTACGAAGCCCACCGCGCCGAAATTGATACAGACATTGAATCCGAATCGGCGCTGGCCCCTTAGTGACAAATCTGCGCTTGCACCTGGATGCGGATGCCTCCATCAGGGCTCTGCAAAAAGCGTTGCGTGCGCGCGGCCATGATGTGACCCGAACACCCACAAAGTGGATGCCCCTGGACGCTGATGACCGCACCCAACTGCTGGGTGCAGCGGCGCAGAGCCGTATCCTTTTCACGTTCAACATCCGCTCTTTTCAAGAGCTGGCTAAGAGATATCCTACGCATCATGGATTGGTGCTGGCTGCGCAGAGCCGCTGGAAGCTGCGCGAGTTGATCGAGGCGCTCGACCAAATGCTGAATGAGACCGAGAGTGCAACATGGGTCGGTCAGGTGCGTTGGCTCAATACCTGGAAGGAATAACTAGCGCTGCGCTCATGAATCCCTGGAAACCAAAATCGCGCCAATTTGTACTGAACGAATCGCCCTGGTCCACCTTCTGGGGCAGCGATGACTTTCTCAGTCCGGCGGCCTTGGTCAGCGCGCCTCGCTTTTTCTTTGACAGCCGGGATGAAGCTGCAAGCGAATTGCATGCTCACTCGGAGGGGGTCAACCGCTTTACGGATATATTGTATCCGCGCCTGATCGCGCCGACAGATTTTACAAAACACTCATTACTGACCAGCACAGACTACGCTTTGAATGAACTCTAAGAAAACCAATCGCCATTTGCCTACATCGCGTCGAGTAAAATCTCCCGCATTTCAATAAGCAGTGCTATAATTTTTTACGAAAGAAACAGGATGGATTTTAATTCCAATTCAAAGGTGCAAATAAATGTTAGGGAAACTACAGGTATGGATTGTAGGAGAATTCATTAAACTCAATGAGAAATTTATATTCAACAAAAGGCTGCTTAAGTTCTATAAGAGGGTACTCGACAAAAAAATCAACCTTGTAATTGATGTCGGGGCAAATTCCGGTCAGTCGATTGACTTGTTCTTAGAACTGAATCCAAATTGTAAAATAATAGCTTTTGAGCCTAATCCCAAATTGGCTCATAATTTGAAACTTAAATATTCGGATAACCCCAACATCCAATCATTCCAAATTGGAATAAGTGACACAGTCGGCAAGAAGACTTTTCACGAGAACGTTTTCGATGCCACCTCAACATTAGAGCAATTAAAGATGACTTCGAATTATCTCAAAAAAAAGTCGCTTTTTTTGGGAGTGAAGCCAGATAAACTTGTGGTAGAAAGTTACCCTATAGAAGTGACAACCCTTTCGGACTTTATCAATGATCACTGCACAGAACCAATTGACATACTGAAAATTGATACCGAAGGACACGAATATGCATGTCTTGTTGGGTTGTTCAAAAGTCAACTAAGCCAAGATATTGAATTCATACAGTTAGAAATACATTATGACGATATGTACTTGAACGGGAAGTCTTTGAAAGAAATTACTGAGCTTTTGAATAAAAATGGTTTTGGATTTGAAACAAAAGTCAATCATGGGTTTGGCAGTTTTGAAGATGTTGTTTTTAGAAGAAACAATAAACAAGAACCTGGGCATTAGCGGAGTTCCTGTGTCCTGCTCTCCAGTCAACTACTTCCAACAAGGCCCGCTCAAATGACATCCAAACGGGCAACCCTCATCTGGGGTGTTCTTACGATTCTAGTGCTGGCCAGCCTGGTGGGTATTTGGCTTTGGCGCGGCGCGCTCGGTTTCGAGACCGCCATCCAGAGCGGGCCGTACACCAACCTGCCAGTCACACTGGCATCCGTTGCGACGGTATGGCTACTGGGCGGTCTTTTCCTGTATCTGCTTTCATCCAAACGAATTGATCCAAATAACGCCCTCACCTGGGCTGGCTTTTTCCTGGTCGCGCTGGTCTATCTCAACCTGCTGCGTGAACGCACCGAATACGGTGACGTGGAATACTACATCGACGCAGCCTTCAAACTGGCTGTGGAGGGCGCGCTGCCGATCGATTATTATTATCCCCCGTTGTGGGCCACGCTGCTGGCATGGCTGGCTCCGCTGGGGAGAGACGGCCTTTTCCTTATGCTCTGGCTGTTCAACTTGCTGGGGCTGTTTGGCTTTTATTTTCTGCTTGCCAAAACCCTGGCTCATTACGGTTTTTCATCCCACCTAGCCGCGCTGGTCACAGCCGGTTTCATGCTCGCCAACGCCCCGGTTCTGCGAACGCTGGTCTATATGCAAATCAACCTGCATGTACTGAACGCCGTCTTTCTCAGCCTGCTCCTGTATCGCCGTTTCCCGGCCCTGTCCGCGCTGACAATAGCCGTGGCAGTCCATCTCAAACTTTCGCCAGCTGTCTTAGTTCTGGCCTTTCTACTCGAATGGAACTGGCGTTGGCTGGCTTGGGCGGGCCTGTCCTTTTTGGTGGTGGGCGCTATTCCGCTGGCGACTTATGGGACAGGCCCGTATCTCGATTTCATCCGGAACACGCTTCTATTGACGGCAGGTCATGGGCTCAGTTTCCGTGAGAACTCTTTCGAAGGGCTCCTCATGGCGCTGTCTGCCCTCCTGAAACTGTCTCCGGCCTTTATTAGTGTTGGGACAAATATCGCCAGGGCGCTTTTGTTGATTGCCACGATACTGGTGATGCGCAAAAATATCCAGCGCGAGACTTTTTTCTCAGGCGAGGGCACACGCCTTTATAATGCCATCCCGGCCCTGCTCATCCTGATGACGTTGGCCGCGCCCGTCCTGTGGGTGCATCACGGCGTTTTTTTGGCCTTATCGTTTTTGGTGCTGCTCAAAAAATTAGATTCCCCTTCTCAATGGTTTCTTTTCGGCTTCGCCTACTTCTTCGAGTATCTGTTGCCCACCTTTGATTTTTTCCCCTGGTCATATGGACGTTTGGCCGCGCCCTTGATTTGTTTGTGGTTGTTGTGGAGAATGCCTGCTCAGGATTCGAGCAGATTCGAAAAAACCAATCGCTGGTTTGAATCGCTACCCAAACTCATATAAAAATTGTTGCCAAGATTACGCGACTGAATTCAAGGCTTCCACAAAGGTTCCGACCATCTTTTCCAGGTTGATTTCCTGGGTAACAATTTTATACGACTCAGCCCCCATCTTTCTCAACTGTTTTAAATCAGATAAGGCCCCACGCATTGTAGATACCAGGGCCTTGATATCGCCCGCCGGAACTTGCCAGCCATTCTCAGCCCGGACCAGATCGTCCTGAGTACCATCCCCTTTGGCAACGATGATTGGTAATCCATGGCCCATAGCTTCTTGGACGGCCAAACCCCCGGTTCCAGGCAGGACGAACAGATCTGCTGCCGTGTAATAAGGGTTTAGTCCGGCCCCATGCCTGGCCCCGACAAACTCCGCGGACGGGAAAACCTTTTTTGCGAGTGCTTCCAGATTCGCCTTTTCCGGTCCCGCACCAACGATGACGAGCCGGGGCGCATCCGGCATTTGTGTACATGCCCGTAAGAGCGAATCGATTCGTTTGCGCGCTTGCAAGCGGCCGACGAAGAGAAGGTTTATTTGCTCGCTAGTCTTCGGTCCTCGGTTCAGCACAGCCGCAGCCGCTGTTGTGACTGCATTGTGGGCCACAAAAATCTTTGCCTGCGGGAAACCCAGCGCGGCGTATTCATCCGCACCACGCTGACTATAAGCGATTAGTCCGTCGAACTGGCTGAGGAACCGCGCCCAGCTTTTTTGGCGGAAGCCGGCTAGAGCGCCCGAAAGAGGCGGAGATCCCAGTCCCCAACCAAGCACTGGACGATTCTGTCGCCGCATCCAATTGATAGCTGCGGGGGTAGACAAATAGCGCGGATTGGCTTCCACAATCAATGCCTCGGGATTCCAGTCGGCCAGCCATTGGCGCAAGCCAAGCTGGTAGCAAAAATAAAACGAGCCTCTCAATAAATGGATGTTGCGGGCAGGCACATATTTCGAGATTTGCAAGTCCCCACTACCAATACCTTCTTGCGAGCGTGCACTCCCAGCAAACAAGCTCATCCCGCCCGAGCAAACCGAAGCCAGCAAATCAAAAAAGGGCACGCGGTAGGAGGCTAGCACTCGTTGCTGAAACGCCAAACGCCCGGAGAATGTCAATTTACTCACGGGCTATAACCGATCTCAATCCTGATCATTGAGTAAAACCTTCAAGTATGACTCTACCATTTTGTCGACGTTAAGGAATCTTTCTGCCTGCGAACGCGCCGCCAGTCGGTATTCATTCTGCTTGTTTAATACAATTTTGGCCGCTTCTGCTAGGGCTTGTAAATCTGGCGGCTCAAGTTTCCATGGATTGGCGCCATACGGGCTAAGCTGTCCGGCATCTGCGCCAACCAGTTCGCGCAGAGAACCGGTCTCAAAGCCAACCACGGGCAATCCACAAGCCAAGGCCTCAATGACCGAGTTTGGACAGGGCGGATTGATCTCAGCTGAGAACAGCAAATGTGAAGAGCGCATCAGCTCAGGAATTTGAACCCGGGAGATGAGCCCTAGAAATGAAACAGGAATCTTGCTGTTTTTTTCCAGACTCGCTTGCATGCGTTGGTCGACCCTACCCGCAATTGCGAGTTCAATCGGAACACTTCCGGAAAGGATTTCCGCCAACCGAACCGCTGCTGTGAGACCGGTATCCAGGCCGCCAGCCAGGCTGCCCTCGACCACCAACAAACGATACGGAGGGTAGGGTGGGATAGTATCCCGCGCAACAGGCGCATAGGCCTCTAAATCTACCCCGTTTATGATCACAGATTCGGGAGCTCGAGCGGCTCTGTAGCGATCCTTCCACCAATCTCGAATAAAGTCGCTCTGGTAGATAACGCGATCGACCAAACGATTCCGAATAAAAGCCAACAATGCATTGCCATACTCTGCCCGGATGGAATACCTCAATCCGCTCCACCGCACGCGTTGGACCCAGTTAATACCATCCAGGCGTTGCACAATCCGCAGGCCACGTTTTTTGGCCCTCCACAATGGAAGCAGGTGCCGGGTCCCGCCAATGACCAGGATTGCATCCGAGGCCTCGTCGGGGTTGTGAGTTACTTCAAGCCCTCGCTTCCTTAATCCGTCTTCAAATTTTAGGCGGAAGGAGGCCATCCCACCAGTGCTCACTTTGGGAATAATGCAAATCCTGGACATCCGAATATTATACTGTCAGGAGCCAGCGAATTCTACTCTCTGAAACCCGGCTTATGGTATCCTTAATCCACTCTACCGATCGGAGCCTAATTATGTATGTTGCCATCGAAGGGGTGATCGGCGTAGGGAAAACCACCCTGGCCCGCCTGTTGCAACCGCACTTTGATGCCGAGCTGCTGCTAGAAGTTTTCGAAGAGAACCCATTTCTCTCCAATTTTTACAGTGACCGTGCCCGGTACGCGTTCCAAACCCAAATATTTTTTCTCCTTAGCCGTTATCGTCAACAACTCAATACAGTACCAGAGCTGCTATCCAATAGGAAAAATCTGCTATCAGATTACACCTTCGCTAAAGATGCCCTTTTTGCAGGCATTAATCTAGAAGGTGACGAATTGGATATGTATAACAAGGTTCATGAAGCACTCGGGGAAAAGATACCCAACCCTGATTTGATCGTTTATTTGCAAGCCAGCACCGACGTGCTTATGCAGCGCATTGCATTTCGCGACCGTCCATACGAACGCGATATAGAACGAGTCTATATCGAAAAACTAAACGAGGCTTACGAATATTTCTTTTCTACTTCATATGAGAGTGTGCCAGTATTGAAAATAAATTCCAATTCCTTAAATATTGTCCAAACACCGGAACACCTTACGCTTGTTAAAAACCGTATCAATCAAAGCTTGGGCTTGACTCCCTATCAACCGGGATTGCCGATGGCTGACAGGTCCTGAGGAAGAACGCCTATGCGAGTAAAAAGGGAATCGCTTATCCGGATTGCAAAAGAGACCGCCCAGGAGCGTGCCTATAATGATAAGAATATCATTGCTGCGTATCTGACCGGATCTCTATTAAAGGATGAGCCTTTCCTCGGCGGTGTGACGGATATCGACCTGGTATTGGTCACAGATAAAGAAACCTCAAAAAAGCGTCAGATTGTCAAATTGACGCATGATTTCCACCTCGATATTTCCTTCCATGCCAAGAATGAATACCAGCCGGCGCGTGAGTTGCGTGTCAATCCCTGGCTTGGATATGAACTCTACGACCCACTGCTTTTGCACGAAACTCAACATTTCTTTGAATTCACTCAGGCCTCTCTTCGTGGCGGGTTTGAGTTCCAGGAGCCTGGGCTGGTGATGGAACGCTGCCGCAAACTATATGACACTAGCCGCAAGATCTGGATCGCCCTGATGGATATTGGCGACCAGTCTGGACCCAAGGATGTCGCGAATTATCTACACTCTCTCTACCACGCAGTCAATGTAATCGCTGAGCTGCAAGGGCCGCCCCTGACAGAACGGCGCATGCTCTTAGATTTCCCGGCGCTGGCCGAAAATGTTGAACGCCCAGGCTTGAGTTATGGGTTTCTGGGTCTGCTTGGAGGCACTGGTTTGGAAGCGGATACATTAGAAGGCTGGCTGCCAGAATGGAAGTCCATGTTCCAAGCAGCTTTTGAAACTGGCAGAGCGGCCACGCGCATCAATACAGCCAGATTGAACTATTACCAGAAATGCTTTGAATCAATGTTAATAGGGGCTGACCCAAAAGTGATGTTGTGGCCATTGTTTAACACCTGGACACTTGCCGCTGTCGCCCTCGCCAAAAATGAGACCGCTGCCTGGGAAGGTGTGCGCAAGAAGTTGGGTTTTTCCGGGAAAGGCTTTGTTGAGCGGATTGAAGGCCTCGATCGTTTTCTGGATGAAATTGATATTCTGCTGGATGAAGTTGCAGAAGCCAACGGGCTGGAACCATCTACAAGTATGTAACTCCAGGCTGCTCTAATCCCAAATAGGGGACTGATAGGGAAGAATCTGTTATCAGAACTGTGGATAACTCTCGAAAAACTGTGGATAACCCAACGCGTATGTGGATAACTCTCAGTTGTGGGCAAATAAAAACAAACTCTTTGTAAATGTTAGCCCCCATATACAGGTGTCCAAAAAATTTAATAGCTTCATATGGATGGCGCACCTTTTCTACTTTTTCTTAGTATTCTATTCACCTTTTATCCACAAATTCAAGATAATAACTTTTATTGTTTTCCCGGTATATACGCTACTGTAAAGTCTAACTTTGCCTGCATATAGGGATACTGCTTCACCGGATTATGTTATCCCCATTATCAACAGGCCTACTAATACAACTGAATCTATATATTAAATAATATAAATACTTGAATCTCTTGATCAAATCTTGTACACTTTTATAGAACTGTCATTACCCTTTTACGAACAAAGCTGGGAGGCTTCCAATGGAGCTGATAAAGGTTTCTGCTAACTCCCGTACATCGGCTGTTGCCGGGGCCATCGCAGGTGTCATCCGTGACCATAACCACGCGGACGTACAAGCAATTGGCGCTGGAGCTGTCAATCAAGCTGTGAAGGCTTTGATCTTGGCAACAAACTACCTTAGAAACGATGGGATTGAAATTTGCTGCGTGCCTGAATTTGTGGAGGTAGAGATTGAAGATAAGGTGCGTACAGCAATCCGGTTGGTGGTTGAACCCCGCTAGTGCCCGTCCAAGTTGATATTTGATTGCTGAAGTGGTTGCGTATGGCAACTGCAGCCATCCTTAACATGTTGTCCGGGTACTAGCGACAATAATTTTTAATTCAACAACATCTCTATATCGGATACAATCCTGAGATGCAAAAAAAAGTGCCAGCCTATCATAGATTAACCGGATGGACCCTGCTGGTGGCACTGCTATTAGGTGCTTTGGGTGGTGCCGGGTTGTCTGCGCGTGCGGCGCCGAGGGCTGCAAGTGCATTAGACATTGTTATCAGTGAGGTCGCTTGGATGGGTACAGAATCCGATTACCGTGATGAATGGATTGAGCTCTATAACCAAACTAGTTCTGATATAGATTTGACCGG
>JASJYH010000001.1 GCA_030123675.1 Anaerolineae bacterium
GGGATACAAGGACTTTTTGATCGTCTTTCTGTCCTAACCCAGTTTTACTTGTTCTTTGATTTCGTAGGGCTGATTATCATTGTTATTCGTAACGTCTAATCCAAAAAGAAAATGAAAATATGATCACCAGACGTGATTTCTTAAAGTTAGCCGGAATGTTACCCTTGAGCATAGCCGCGCCAAAACTTGTAAGTTCTTTGCCCCCACTCCAAACTGGAAAACAGCAAAATGTGATAATTATCGTGTTTGATGCTTTATCAGCTTACAACATTTCATTGTATGGGTATGAGCGAGAGACTACACCAAACCTTGCCCGTCTGGCTGATCGGGCGATTGTATACCACAAGCATTATGCGGGTGGAAATTTCACTACACCTGGAACTGCATCACTCCTGACTGGAACACTGCCTTGGACACATCGTGCCTTTTCCGTGAATGAAGAAGTCGATGACGCTTATGTAGATAAAAATGTGTTTTCTGCATTCCATAATTACCATCGACTTGCTTATACTCATAACCCATTAGTATCTACACTTCTAAGACATTTCGGAGGGGATATAGATGATCATATAAGAAGAAACACGCTCTTCTTGAAACACGATTTTATTATTCCGACCATTTTTAAAAAAGATGAAGATGTAGCTTTTATAGGATGGCTGAGAGCGATGCGAAGTAAAGAAGATGGCTATGCATATTCGTTATTTTTGTCAAGATTGGTTGAACAATATGATCGACAACTTGAAGCCAAACTTAAAAGTTTGAAACAAATCTATCCTCGTGGTGTCCCAAAACAAAGTGCTGGCAATTATTTTTTACTAGAAACAGCAATTGACTGGTTTAACGAAAAAGCATCATCTTTACCTCAGCCTTTTTTGAGTTACCTTCATTTTTTTCCTCCTCATGACCCTTATCGAACTCACCATGATTTTCATGGTCAATATAAAAACGATGGATGGAACCCTGTACCAAAGGAAAAAGATGTATTATTGTTCGGTACAAAGAATTATTTCCGGAAACATATAATAAAGGAACGTAGGCACTATGATGAATTCATCCTGTATGTTGACAGAGAATTTGGAAAGCTTTTCGATAATTTGGAGCGCTTAAGATTACTGGATAATACCTGGGTAATCCTGACTTCCGACCATGGTGAAATGTTTGAACGAGGTGTTCTTGGTCACAGAACACCGCTGCTATACGAGCCTGTTATTCGCATTCCCCTGATGATCTTTGAGCCTGGACGGAAAACACGGCTGGATATTCATACATCCACCAGTGCAGTCGATTTGTTACCGACATTATTACATGTGACCGACCAACAACCAGTGAATTGGACCGAAGGAAGGGTATTGCCACCATTTTCGAACGCTACTAGAAAACCAAGCAGAAACATCTATGTGTTAGAGGCAAGAAATAATTCGAAGTACGCGCCATTTACAGAAGCTACAACCGTATTGGTAAAAGGGAACTATAAGCTGATGTACTTTTTCGGGTATGAGGAGTTAGGTTCAGAAGGTGAACGCATTGAACTTTATGATCTTGGAAAAGATCCTGAAGAACTCAACGATCTTTCATTGATCAAGAGGGAAACGACGGCCGAATTGCTGAATGAGCTCAAAGGAAAACTAGCAGAAGTGAACGAGCCGTATCAATAAAACGAGTTCAAAAAAGTAATTTTATCTTAGCAGTATAACCGCCGATATTCCGATGGGATTATTCTGTTAGTCCATCGTCAGTACATTATAATCTGCCCGCTTTACGTAAATTCAACGTTCCAATGAAAGATTATCTTTATCTTCACCTACGTGACTTACCTTATTTCCGGGCCCTCCTTCGGGGTGTGGAGTCAACATATTATCAGAACATCGATTTGCCCGCACCTATTTACGATGTAGGTTGTGGCGATGGTCATTTTGCATCACTAACGTTCGACCAAAAAATTGACGTGGGGCTCGATCCTTGGCATGGACCGATCCATGAAGCCAAACTTTATAGCACATATCATGGATTGGTAGAGGCAGACGGCGCGCAAGCACCTTTCCCAAACAATTATTTTGCCTGTGCCGTTAGCAATTCTGTTTTAGAACACATCCCGCATATTGAGGCAGTGCTGACTGAAACTGCGCGCGTGCTACAAAAGGGTGCCCCTTTTTATTTTTGCGTACCCAACCATCGCCATCTGACTGAGCTTTCCCTTACCCGTTTTCTGGGGAAAGGGTACACAGCGTGGTTTCGGCGTATCTCACGCCTCCATCACGCCGATGCCCCCGATGTCTGGGAGGCACGATTAGGTCACGCTGGATTTAAACTGGAGCGATGGTGGCATTATTTCTCACCGTCCGCGTTGCATGTTTTAGAATGGGGACACTATTTCGGGGTACCCTCACTCGTCGCCCATGCGGTGACTGGCAAATGGATTATTAGCCGCTCCCATTGGAATTTATGGCTGACAGAACGGTTCGTTCGGAAATATGCCTCTCCAGATCCAGTTGAAGATGGCACATATACCTTTTACATTGCAAGAAAGGGGTGAGCGAGGGTGATTTTCAGGAATTTCATAATAGAGAAACCAATCCCGTTGGACTATATTTCCGATAAAATTATTTGCAAACACTTTTCGTAAAATATCTAGTTTCCCAATCAGGCCTGTGTTGGTGGCCAATTCACTTTTATGCTATGATTCTCCGCCAAAATGGGTTGATTCACTCTTGACCATCTATGATTAACAATGAGCAACGATTCCAAAGTTCCAATTCCTGATTCCCAACAAGTAGAACCAACAGTCCTTGACCTGTTCAAATCCATTTTCAAAGATTGGAAATCATTTTTTAATTTTGTGGCTTCCGTATTTGACGCGGCGCGACGAGAACAAATAAATCGTAGCCTTACTAAAGAACAAGCCCTAATCGTTGACCCACAACCCCAATCTATACTTTTGGATTCTCAAAAATCTCCCAGGATTCCTTGGCGAGCATTGCTCGGGGTTGGTTTTGCCTTATATGCGCAGCAAGTTCTCGAACCAGAAGGCCGAAATGCTAGCTTCGGATTAATAATTTACACTATCTCAATTTCGCTGATCTTATGGTCCTATTTTAAAAACGAATGGAGTTTGCCGACTTTAGCGCCTTCTCATGATCGCCATGACCCGGAGACAATCAGGTTTATCCCCTTGATTATTGCAACAGTCCTGGCAGCAATCGCTTACGCAAGTTTTGATGGAAACAGATTTGGTCTCTTTAACATAACATTTTGGTTGCTTTCCATAAGTTTTTTCGTTTATGCGTTTTGGTTACCCTATCGTCGAGTCCGCCACGAGCAAAGTGCAGAAGAGCGCCGCAAGAACAAGTTGTGGACCTTATTGGTGCTAGGCGTGGTAGTTATTGTGGTCTTCTTTCGAGTTTATCAAATAGATTCAGTCCCACCTGAACCGATCAGTGATCACGCAGAGAAGATTTTGGATGTATTCGAGATATCCCAGGGCGAAACACGAATTTTCTTCCCGCGTAATACAGGACGTGAAGCAATCCAAATGTATTGGACATTATTAATAACCTGGGTTTTTGGTACAGGGTTTACCTTTCTCAGTTTGAAGATCGGTACCGTGATATTCGGCCTACTAACATTGCCTTATATGTATCTACTGGGTAAAGAATTTGGTGGTAAGCGTGTGGGATTGTTCGCCTTACTATTTGCAGGCATCGGATATTGGCCTAACCTGATCAGTCGCATAGGACTGCGCTTCCCGCTTTACCCCCTCTTTGTAGCGCCCACGCTCTATTATCTGATCAAGGGCTTACGTACGCGCAACCGCAATGACTTCATTCTATCTGGCTTATTTCTCGGTTTGGGCCTCCATGGGTACAGTCCTATTAGGGTTTTGCCCATCGTGGTGGTGGTAGCAATTGTTTTGTATCTGTTTCAGACCCTATCCAAACGCGACCGGCGCGATGCCGTAATGTGGCTCGTAATACTGAGCCTTGCTTCACTGCTTGTTTTTATACCTCTCTTGCGATATACCGTTGATTTTCCAGATACTTTCTCTTCTCGCTTTTTATCACGTGTAAGTGGGAGTGAACAGGACTTACCCGGGCCTGCACTTGAGGTTTTCTTTTCGAATTTGTGGAATGCCATGTTAATGTTTAATTGGGATGATGGCGAAGTTTGGGTTAATTCAATCACCCACCGGCCGGCATTGGATGTAGTATCAGGCGCACTTTTCCTGATTGGGATATTCCTCTTGCTGATCCGATATATTCGAAAGCGCCACTGGCTACACCTATTCCTGCTACTGTCCATTCCGCTTTTGGCGCTGCCTTCAATCTTGTCATTGGCATTCCCGGGAGAAAACCCGGCACTAAACCGTGCAGCCGCCGCGTATGTGCCGGCTTTTATTGTAGTTGGGTTAGCGCTTGATGGTCTGTTAACAGCCATTGGGCGCGGAAAGATGCGAACTATATTTGCCTGGGGGTTGACTTTGGGTTTGGTAAGTTGGTCGGGGTATCTGAATTATGATCTTGTCTTCAACCAACATTTTGAGTCTTATCGAAAGCATGCCTGGAATTCATCAGAAATGGGTGCGATCGTCAAAGAATTCAATGAAACGTATGGTCATACTGAAACGATCTGGATCGTTGCTTTTCCACACTGGGTGGACACACGCCTGCCAGGTGTTTGGGCAGGAATTCCTAATCGCGATTTGGCTATATGGCGTGACAATCTGCCTGAGACAGTAGAATTACCCGGGCCGAAGCTTTTTATGGTAAGAGCTAATCTACAAGTTCCGGAAGCCAACGACATGGAATCGATAAACACACTGGAACAGCTTTACCCAAAAGGAACAACTGAACTATATAAGTCGAGTGTGCCTGGGAAGGATTTCTGGATTTTTACGGTACCTTAATCTTAATTTGTTATGCTGCCTCAAATAAACACTACTTTTTTTGAGTAGGCCGGGAACCAATGAAAAGAGAAAAAAACACTTGGATTTACGATGTACTCTTGATTGTCGTGCTAGCCGCGGCGGCCTTTTTGCGTATTTCCGGTGATGACTGGGGCGAACTTCAACACCAACATCCTGATGAATCTTTCCTTACGGGCGTTGTGGCCAACTTACGCGCGCATGAGTGCATTGATTCCGAGATCTTGATCGATATTTGTCCGCAAGACCAGCAGCGCTGGATGGGCATCGCTGATTTCTTCGCCACGAAACAATCCACGCTCAATCCTCACAATCGCGGGTTTTCTTTTTTTGTGTATGGCACTTTGCCATTATTTATTGTTCGTTACACAGCTGAAATAATTGGTCAAACCGATCATGGCGCGTTAAAGCTGCTCGGTCGCCAGTTCTCTGCATTCGCCGACCTAGGAACCATATTTTTACTCTATCTTATTGTTGCCAGGCTTTACAACCGGCGAACAGCATTGCTAACGGCGGCATTTTCAAGTTTAGCAGTAATGCAGATTCAGCAGTCGCATTTTTTCACGACCGACTTATTCGTAAACTTATTTTCGTTTCTGGCTATTTATTTTGCGGTAGGGATCATTACAGGCAAATCTAGACCCGCTGAAGACGATTTCCAACTCACAAATTCCCTTTCGAGTTTCTCGGGTATTAGAAAGCATCTTTGGCGTAATCCTTACTTTTGGCTTAGCTTGGGGTTTGGATTCTGCTTTGGTCTGGCCATGGCTTCCAAGCTCAATATCTTTCCCATGGCACTGCTTTTGCCAGGCGCATTCGCTATTCGGATCTTTACGAATAAAGAAAAACGGGAAAAGTTCCACCATGCGGATTATTGGGGTCTGATATTTTTTTACCTGAGCGCTGGTGGTTTCGCTGCCTTTATGGCTTTCCGTATTTTCCAACCCTACGCCTTTGACGGAATCTTAATTAATGAACTATGGTGGGCAAACATTGTTGAACAGCGCGCACAGGCAAATCCCGATGCAGAAGTACCATGGAACTTACAATGGGCCCGACGCAATAACTTTTATTCTTTTAAAAATCTGACATTGTGGGGTCTGGGCCTGCCACTTGGAATCCTGGCTTGGGCTGGATTCCTCACCATGGGTTGGCGCATCCTGAAGGGTGAATGGAAACACTTGTTGCTATGGGGCTGGACAGCCTTGTATTTCGGATGGCAATCGCTGCAATTTAATCCAACTATGCGCTATCAGCTTCCTATCTATCCACTGCTGGCTATGATGGCTGCCTGGTTCATTTTTCAAATACCAAAATTTAATTTAAATATTCGGCGAGCGAAAAAAACGGGTACCTTCAACTTTACACCAATTGCAGTGATTCTTGGCATTGGCATTCTTATATCAACAGGGATATGGGCTTATGCCTTCCATACCATCTATATCCGCGAGGAGCCCCGTATGGCTGCCTCACGTTGGATTTTTCAAAACGTGCCGGGGCCAGTCAATATCCATATCCAGACGCTGGGTGATGAGATCTATAACCAGCCCTTGTCCTATTCTCTGGGTACAATCATACAAGCTGACACACCTTACGAACTAAGTTTCAGAGCCTTACGTGACGGGTTTGTGAACGAGATATCCTTGGGATATATTGTGGACGTTAGCGCATCTGGGCCACAGACGTTAGACTTGCGTGTCGCTTCCGGACCGAATCCCGCCCCCGAACAAATTCTCGCCAAATCCAGCCTGACAACAGACTTTTCCCCACGATCTGATCCGCGCGGTGCGCCGGCCAGCCTGGCCCTTGATCAGCCACTGCAAGTATCGGAAGGCCAAACGTACTTTTTACAATTTGTGACTACAGGCGGCGAACTCAAAATTTCTGGCTCTGCTGTTGTCAACGAGACCGATTACGATTATGGTTTGCCCTTCCGCGTTGATGGCTATGATGGCTTTGGCGGCATTTATCGCGGCGACCTTAATCTCCAAGTTTATTGGGATGACAATCCAGATAAGCTGATTCGGTTCACAGAAACGCTCGACCAAGCAGATTACATATTTATCCCGACCCATCACCAGTATTCACAGATCACCCGGTTGCCTGAACGCTATCCCCTGACTACAGTTTATTATCGTGAGTTGTTGGGTTGTCCGTTTAGAAGCAACATAAATGAATGCTACCGGATTGCACAGCCTGGTATGTTTTCAGGCAATCTGGGATTTGAGTTGGTTGCAGTTTTTGATTCCTACCCCAGAATTGGGCCATTCGTTATTAATGACCAAGCGGCCGAAGAAGCCTTCACCTTCTACGATCATCCCAAAGTGATGATCTTCAAAAAGAGCACTGAGTACAACTCTGATCAGGTTGCATCCATCCTCGGTGCAGTGGACTTGACGAACGTTGTCCGTCTAACGCCTGGGCAGGCTTCTTCTTACAAGAACTTAATGTTGCCGGATGAACGCTTGGCCGAACAACGCAATGGCGGCACCTGGTCAGATTTGTTCAATTACAACCATTTGCAGAATAAATATCCTTTTCTCGGGCTGGTAATTTGGTATTTGTTTGTGTTCCTATTGGGTTTGCTGACATACCCGATTATCCGTTTGGTATTGCCCGGCTTGGGCGATAAGGGCTATCCATTGGCGCGAATATTGGGGCTTGTTATTTTGGCATATGTCCCGTGGTTATTAGGTTCGCTAGGAGTAGCGTATAGCCGTTTGACAATTGGGCTGGTATTCGTTGGAATAGCGGTAGCAGGTATAAGTCTGGGTTGGATGCGTAGGGATGAATTGCTCGAAGAATGGCGCACCAAACGGCGTCACTTCCTGATGATCGAAGGTCTATTCCTGTCCTTCTTCGTTTTCGATTTATTAATCCGTTTGGGCAATCCTGATCTGTGGCATCCATCAAAGGGCGGCGAACGCCCTATGGATTTTTCCTACTTCAACGCTGTGCTGAAGAGTACCAGTTTCCCACCTTATGATCCATGGTTTGCAGGCGGGTATATAAATTATTATTACTATGGTTTTGTGTTAGTCGGAACTCCTGTTAAATTGCTGGGCATTGTGCCGTCTATTGCATATAACTTTATTCTGCCGACGCTGTTTGCCATCGTCGCAATAAACGCCTTCTCAATCGGTTGGAACCTTGTGGAGACTGTAAAGTCCGGACGAGATAAGAGCATTGATCAACCCGCCTCTCAGTTCAAATCTCTGCCTTTTATTGGGGGCTTTGTCTCTGCTCTTCTGATGGTTATGCTTGGGAACTTGGGCACGATCCAAATGGTGTTCCAAGCTTTCGCGCGCATTGGTGCGCTGGGTGCTGATATTCATAATTCCGGTTTTTTCCAAAAGTTGGTATGGGCGGGGAATGGCTTCATCAAAAACCTGGTTGATGGTATTACGCTTCCTATCGGGCGTGGAGAGTGGTATTGGAACCCCAGCCGAGTGATTCCTCCCGGGCCCGGTAATGAGATTACCGAATTTCCGTTATTTACCTTTTTGTACAGTGATTTACATGCCCACATGATCGTCATGCCACTGACGCTTTTCATTATCGCATGGGCTTTGGCCACAGTGCGTGCAAAGCGCACGTCGTTGATTTCCATTACATTTGGCGCATTGGTGTTGGGCGCGATCCGTCCGGTCAATACATGGGACGTTTACACGTACATCCCGATCGCCGCAATTGCATTGGGTTACACAGTCTATCGATACACGGACTTATCTACTAGCAGGCTGCCTTTCTCACAGGGCTTGCAGCGGGTGGGCCTGGTGCTGGCTGCGGTCGGTGGACTGATTTTGTTACAGTCTGTCTTCTATTTACCGTTTACCAATTGGTACGGCCAGGCTTATGGTGCGCTATCCCCTTGGCAGGCTTCGCAAACTCCACTGGCCTCATATTTGACTCATTGGAGTCTGTTCCTCTTCATAATTACAGCCTGGCTGATTTGGGAAACGCGCCAATGGATGGCGGTTACACCGGTCTCTGCACTGAAAAAATTGAAACCCTACCTACTCTTGATTGAATTGGGACTGGCGGTTTTCCTGGTAACTTTGCTTTTTATGGCGTACCGCAATGTCTGGATCGGTTGGCTGGCATTCCCGCTTGCTACTTGGGCTGGCCTCCTTCTTTTGCGCCCTGACCAAAGCGTGACCAAACGTAGTGCCTTATTTATGATTGGGACCGCACTTGTACTAACTTTGGTGGTTGAATTCGTATCGTTGCGCGGCGATATCGGCCGTATGAACACCTTGTTCAAACTCTACATGCAAGCCTGGACTCTGTTAGCCGTCAGCGGGGGCGCAGCATTTGCTTGGGTCTTGGCCGATATCAAATTATGGTTACCTCGCTGGCGCGTAATCTGGCAAACTATCCTAACCATTCTTTTCGCCAGTACTGCGCTGTTCACCATCGCAGCGGCAACCGACAAGATCAGCGATCGCATAGACACAGATGCGCCCCATACGTTAGACTCGATAACGTATATGGCCTCCGCTCAGTACTGGGATACCACGACAATTGATCTCAGCCAAGATTACCGCGCGATCCGCTGGATGCAAGACAACGTCCAAGGTTCGCCCGTGATTGTTGAGACCAACTGCCCCGAATACCGTTGGTGTTCGCGTTTCACCATCTATACTGGTCTGCCGGGCGTGGTCGGTTGGAACTGGCATCAGCGTCAGCAGCGGGCACTCATACCATCAAATCTTATTACCGAACGAGTGGAGTCTATTGGAAAGTTTTACAATACCACCGACATTGTATTTGCAAAAGATTTCCTCAGCAAATACGATGTGCGCTATATCATCGTGGGCCAGCTCGAGCATATTTATTATCCGGGTGATGGCTTGCTAAAATTTGAGCAATATAATGAAACCTTATGGAAATCGGTTTACCATGACATTCAAACGACAATTTATGAGGTAATACCTTGACCGACCTGATATTCCACATCGCTTCAAACGGGACCTGGCTTGCTGCCGTTAAAAAAGGCGCCTACCATTCAGACACTTTGTCCACAGAGGGATTCATCCACTGCTCGACCGCCTCCCAGATCGTGGACGTGGCCAATGCTTTCTACCAAGATCAGCGCGGCCTAGTATTGCTCGTTCTTGACCCCACCAAACTAGACGCAGAATGCAAATGGGAACCACCGGTCGAACCCGAACCGACGCATGCGCGTGCAGGTGAATTGTTTCCACACGTTTATGGCCTGCTCAATCTAGATGCGGTCACGAATGTGATCTCATTTGAACCTGATTCAGAGGGGATTTTCAGTATGCCAAATTTGGAAACCTAATCCTTATGGGCTGGTTTTTTTCATGGTATCTAACCATCACTTTGCTTGGCTGGCTGACCTTCCCGTTGGCATCCCGCCTGTTCGCAGCGCTGCCTGACCGCGGGTACACGCTCTCCCGCTCATTTGGGTTTCTACTTTGGGGCTATGTCTTCTGGCTACTGACTTCACTGGGCCTTTCGCAAAATGATGTAGGTGGCTTGTTTCTGGGTTTGTTGGTATTGGCTGGTTTGAGTGTTTGGGCCACCCAATCTAAAAATTCCGGAGGAGATGCACTTAGTCGGCTGTCACGCAATTTTTCTGATTTAATATCCTGGGCAAAACAAAACCGTCGTTTGGTTATGAATGTTGAAATCCTTTTCTTTATTGCTTTTGCGTTTCTGGCATTTGTCCGTGCGAGCAATCCAGAATTGGGCAGCACCGAAAAACCGATGGAATTGATGTTTATTAATTCCATCCTGCGCTCACCCACATTTCCCCCGTGGGATGCCTGGCTTTCGGGCTACGCCATCTCATACTACCATTTTGGCTATGTAATGACCGCAATGCTCGCCAAACTGACGAGTACCCCCGGCAGTGCGGCCCATAATTTGATGACAGCATTGATCTTTTCGCTGGCGGCGATCGGATCATATGGAATTTTGTATAACTTGCTTTCACTGGGCCGAACGTCTGGAGATGGGAACTCATCATCTATCATTCGTCGCTCATTTCTTGCTCCAATGTTTCTCTTGCTCATTAGCAATGCCGAAGGCTTTCTTGAAATCCTGTACAAGCGTAGATGGTTTTGGTCGGGAGACAGCTCTGCATTTTGGAAGTGGCTGGATATTAAGGATCTAAATCAACCACCTGCACAACTTCCAGGTGGCCTTTTGAACCGCCTCGGTTTTTGGATAACTTCGGATGGGGTAAGTGGGATTGGTAAATTTTTCAGCGAACAATTTGAACCCGACCGTTACCTGTGGTGGTGGCGTGCCTCACGCGTTGTCTCAGACTTTGATTTGGGTGGCGGTTTCAAAGAGATCATTGATGAATTCCCGTTCTTCTCGTTCCTGCACGCGGACTTGCATCCACACGTGTTGGCGATTCCTTTTGGGTTGCTGACGATTGCGGCGGCTTTCAATCTGTATTTAGGTGGTTGGAGAGGTGAGATAAACGTTGGGCGCTTTCGTATGCGTATCAACTTATTGGGGTTTGGCCTTCTCAGTCTGCTGTTAGGTGGGCTGGCCTTCCTCAACACCTGGGATATTTTGATCGCCGCTGCACTGGTCCTTGGGGTGTATGCGCTGAAACGGGTCGAGGAATTCGGTTGGAGCTGGGGAAGGCTAAAAGAAGTTTTTAGCTTTGGCTTGCCGCTAGGAATATCGTCTGTCTTGCTATACCTACCGTTTTATATTGGTTTTTCCTCACAATTAGGCGGTGTCATACCCAACCTTGTTTACCCCACGCGCGGAGCACACTTATGGGTGATGTTTGCCACGTTGCTTCTACCCCTTTTTGCTTATCTTATTTACTTGAGACTCGCAGAGAAATGGCCTGGCAGATGGTGGCCAGCAATTAGATTTTCACTAGGGTTGGTGTTGCTTCTGTGGGGCATTTCATGGTTTATCGGATGGGCTATCAATTGGTTTGAACCAGATATGGGAGCCTTGTTCTTACAGGAGCAGGGTGTATTTGATATAAGAAGTTTGTTCAGGCAGGCTAGCCTAAAACGACTCACGCATATTGGAGGCTTACTGACTTTGTTGGCGGTGTTGATCCCCGCGATAGCTCTTTTGGTTGCAGACCGCAAGTCGCAGACCAAAAAAGCTCAGGGTAAGGTCTCAAGTCCAAAATCTAATACCTTTGTTCTCCTGCTCATCACTATGGGTGCATTGCTGGTGATCGGGCCCGAGTTCCTTTATCTGCGCGACCAATTTGGCACCCGCATCAACACGATATTCAAATTCTATTATCAAGCCTGGATGGTATGGAGTTTAGCCGCTGCTTATGGGATGGCGGTTTTGATTCAGAAATTACGTAGCTGGTGGAAATACACCTTTTGGTTAGGGTTTGTCTTTTTGCTATTCGTTGGCTTGACTTACCCTGTCCTACGCCTGAATATTTGGGCAGGAGGATTCAAAATTGAGAGAGCAACTACCCTTTTGGATACAATCTTTACCGATGAAAGTGAGATTGCCAAGCTAGCGGCCCGACAGGAGCTATCCAGCCTGTGGACATTGGATTATTTTGATTTGCTTCAACGCCAAAATCCTGACGAAGCTGCTGCTCTGCGTTGGTTGGGTAACGCGCCAGATGGCATAATTTCTGAAGCCATTGGTGGCAGTTACAGTGGGTTTGGACGAGTTTCCACTAATACCGGTATGCCAACTTTGTTAGGCTGGCCAGGGCACGAATCCCAGTGGCGTGGTGGCTATGAAGCACAGGGTTCACGGAAGAGTGATGTGGAAACGTTATACGCCACAACAGACTGGCAGCTGGCAGATGAAATTATTTCTCGCTATAACATTCGATATATCTTTGTGGGTAGACTGGAAAGAGACAAACCGCTGCGGGAAGAGAAATTTCAACAAAATATGAGGGTTGTATTTCAGCAAGGGAATGTTGTTATTTATGAAGTACGATAGATAAAGAGGTGCGTTAAAATACAACCAGTAGGATGACTAATTTCCCCCCCACATTCGGGTCATTTTGGTTTTTAGTAGTGCAATTAGTCGTATAAATGCAAAATGAAATATTTGTAATATAATCACGATGGAGGTACAATCGGATTAATTAATATTAAAATTCCTACTGCTTAAATTATTTCAGTTGCGGTATGCGAAATTATCCTCATAACTGCCGAAGGCTGCCTGGGTTTTAACTAGGATGTATCCTCCGGCTGTTTTTTAGCGAGATTTTTTAAACTAGGCCCCATTTTTGCGGCTTGAACAAAGGCATCTCAGCAGATCTAACTTACAGAGCTTTGGCATTTGGATACCTGTGATTTAGATAGCATTTGCAAAGAATTTTTTGGAGGTATAAGAAATGGGTACAGAGTGGGATTTGACAAAAGGCGTAACCATTGCCATCGGCGGGGCAGCCGGCGACGGGCTGGATAAAACTGGCGATACGCTAGCACGCACGGCCACTCGTTTGGGGCTATATGCACACGCCTTTAATAGTTATCAGTCTATTATCCGAGGTGGACACATCTGGTTGAAAATTCGTATGAGCGAGAAAAAGATGCACAACATCGGGGACAATACCAATGTGATGATTGCCTTAAATGAAGACAGCCTCGAACGTCACGCGCGCGAAGTGCAGCCGGGCGGAGTTATCTTCTTCAACAGTAGTAAGGTCAATTGTGATCCGTTGTTGGTGAGTGAGGGTGTCCAATCCCTGGGGTTGCCTGTCAAAGAACTGACCAAGCCCTTCGGCCGTGTGTTGCCAGTAATGCAAAACACAATCATGCTGGGTGCATTGCTATATTGGCTCAATTTGGACTTTAAAATGACAGAAAAAGTATTAGCCGATACATTTGGTTACAAGGGGCAAGATGTGATTGACCAAAATATAGCTATTGCGCGAGCTGGTTACGATTATGCGAACGAGAACCTAGAAAAATCGGGAATCGCCTGGAAATTTAGTGGCGTTCGGCGTCCATTCGTAACTGGAAACGAGACAATTGGCATGGGCGCTGTCGCAGCCGGTTTAAAATTATATGCAGCCTACCCCATGTCTCCTGCAACCAGCCTGTTACACTGGATGGTTGAAAACAGCGAAAAGGTAGGGGTGGCAGTAAAGCAGGCGGAAGATGAACTGGCTGTGGTCAATATGGCCATTGGGGCCGGCTTGGCCGGGGTGCGAGCTATGTGTGGCACATCAGGCGGTGGCTTTGCCCTGATGACTGAGGCCATCGGAATGGCCAGCATCATGGAAGTGCCGGTGGTTATCGTCAACGTAATGCGTGGTGGACCCTCGACGGGGTTGCCGACCAGAACTGAACAAGGAGACCTTAATCAAGCCTTTGGCGCTTCGCAGGGAGATTTTCCACGCATCATTATGGCACCCACCTCTATTACCGATTGCTTTTATACGGCTGCTGAGGCGCACAACTTGGCCGAAGAATTTCAGGTGCCGGTCATCATTCTCTCTGACTTGCTGTTAGGTGAAAATCCTGAAACCATCGACTCGGACGCCCTGAACGCTGAAATCCTCATTAACCGGGGTAAATTGCTCTCCGAAGCACCTGAAGGCTACAAACGCTTTGCTTTGACAGCCGATAATATCTCCCCGCGAGTCTTGCCGGGCACGCCAGGTGCAGCGTATGTGTCTGGCTCTGACGAACACGACGAAGAGGGCGTGCTCATCAGTGATGAGTTTACGAATGAGGCCATTCGACGCAAGATGCAAGAAAAACGCATGGCCAAACTTGATGCCATCCTACAATCGCTGACGCCTCCCCAGCTGGAGGGTTCAGCTAAGGCCGAGGTAACACTGGTGGGTTGGGGCTCTACCTGGGGCGTGATCAACGAAGCTGTTGCACAGTTAACCGAGGCCGGCCTTAGCGTTAATCATTTGCAAATTAAATATCTATTCCCCTTCCAGGCCGAGCAGGTTGAGAAAATTCTCTCTAACAGCAAGCGGATTATCGTAATCGAACTCAATAGCAGCGGCCAGTTTGCACGTCACTTAAGAGCTGAAACGGGCATCAAAGCCGATGACACCATCCTAAAATATAACGGTGAACCCTTTACGCCCGGATATATCACCCAATCCGTGCAGGATATCGTCGAAGGTCGCGCGCTCTCCCTGGATGTGAGCGAAGACGAAGCAGGTCAAATCGCCTATCACTACATTCGCGTCAAGCTGGGCAATGACGCCCGCCCGGTGGGCTACGAGCAAGTATCTTTGCCTGACTATGACGAGCCATTGTGGCAGGTGTCCATTGTCGGTCGCAAGGAAGGCGAGCCGCGTGGCACACTACTAATTGGGGTACAAACCGGCGCTACTTATACCTGGCAAGAGAATACTCCCGAAATTACCAAGGAGGTTAATTAAGCATGGCAACTGTATTGGATAGAGAACAATTAACGGTTAAAGTTTATGATGGAGCGGTTGATCCAGACTGGTGTCCTGGCTGTGGCGATTTTGGAGTGCTCAATGCCCTTAAAAAAGCGTTGCTGGAACTCGAGCTGCTTCCCCATGAGATAATGGTTGTGTCTGGTATTGGCTGTTCGTCTAATTTGCCGGGCTACATTCACAGCTATGGGGTCCACAGCCTGCACGGTCGCTCCATACCCGTAGCGACCGGTCTCAAGCTCGCTAACACTGATTTAAATGTTATCGTCACAGGTGGCGATGGCGATGGCTATGGGATCGGCATGGGTCACTTTATCCATGCCATGCGACGCAACTTAGACCTGACTTACATCGTAATGAACAACCAGATCTACGGCTTGACCACCGGCCAAGCCTCGCCGACCACCATGAAAGATGTGCGCACAAAAACAACACCGCGTGGAAATGTCGAACTTCCCATCAACCCGCTGGCACTTGCAATTGTGTCTGGCGCCACATATGTAGCGCGGGCCTTCTCGGGAAATACTAAGCAACTCAGTTCCCTGTTCGCGGACGCCATCGCCCATAAAGGATTTTCTTTACTCGATGTCTTCAGCCCCTGCGTCACGTACAACAAAATTAACACCTACGCTTGGTTCAAAGAGCGCGTTTACGATCTGGCCGAGGAAGATGGCTATGATCCAAGCGATCCCGATGCAGCATTAAAAAAATCTTTTGAGTGGGGTGATCGTATCCCTTTGGGTTTGATCTACCAGAGCGAGCAGCCTACCTACGAAGACAGCGATCCTATTCTGCAACGTGGCCCTTTGGTAAAACAACCTCTGGGTATCAAGCAGTCTGTTCTTGACGAATTGCTGGCCGAGACAATGTAACAACATAGAATTGTAGCTCGCAAACCCTAGTATTGGAAACTGTTTTTCCATTGCTAGGGTTATTTTGTTAATAAGGGAAGTACTGCCCAAGGGGAACCAAGCTCCCTAATTTTGTGGGCAATTCAAGGAGGAATCGCGCTGCTCGGTGACGTCAATAATCTGGCGAGTCAAACGGTGGGAGGTAAAATAGGTTTTATCCGGCAATAACTCTAATTCAGCATCGAAAAACTCATTCAAGACAATCCGAAATGAATTGACCGGACTGATATCTGGAGTCAACACGTTTGGCTCTAAACCGGGGAGATAATAAGCATTGAAAATGGCTGAACGTTCCCATAGGCAGGTCTTATCGGGTGTATCCCAATCCAGAAACGCACCCGGGCCATGGTCACCCTGAATAATGATAATAGGGGCGCTTGCTGATTTTCGAAAAATTGCATCTAGCGTTTCTTCCAACATCCCATTAACGAAACCTAACTGCTCAGCATAACCTCTCCGGTACTCTTCCCAGTCCCCGCGATAATCATTGCCATCGTGAATAGAGTAGGAACGAGGCGGTTCGCGGGTGTTCCCATCCGCATCAAACACAAATGGCGGATGCGGCGACAAGATGTGAGCAAAGACCATCTTCGGTCCAGGCAAACCAGGGATGAATGTAGCAAGCTGGTCAAAAGTGTATAAGATCCGTTGTCGGTGGCCTTCATAACTATGTGCGAGCGGTTTTTGATAAAGAGCCTCTGGCAGCCATTCCAAGGGCGAATCGGCCAAAAGCAAATTCTCAAAGTGATTAAGAGGAGATCCGCTGGAAAGGTATAAGTCCACCTGCGAATGTTCGGTAAAGGTAAAGCCAGTCTCGAAGGCGATGGTTTGATAACCACATTGTTTCAATACCCGCATGAGTTGGTTGTTCGTAGTCTGGTTAGTAAAATACTGTACGGCGTTAGCGCCTTCCGGCTCTGATTCAAGATAAGAAAAGTTCAACACAGAGGGTATAGAAAATATCGATTGAAGATAATTAGAATGCCCCTTACTCGCGATGTAAAAACCTTTAGACTCGAGCATATCTATAAAACTGGAATTGTCGACGCCATATAACACTTTCAGGACATCGGCTCGGCCGTATGCATCCAGAATAATGTAATAAATATCAGGAGAGTTGCTGCAATTAAGTTTGATTGCGCCTTCAAAGGAGGCTGGTGGTTGATATTGCGAATCGGGAGTTGCAAAGGTCTTGTATATGGCTGGAAGGGCGGAAATTATCCCAACAAGAAGAGTAATGCCTAAATAGATATTCAAAGCGTTGGTTGTTCGCTCCCCGCCGAATCGCTCCCAATTATTCTTAATTCCCAGAATCAATAATAGTCCGCCCCAAACAATCAACATTGTCAATCGATTTTCAATTGCATCGAAGGTAAGCCAAACCTTCAGCAAACGAGCCAGATGAGCATAAAGAAAGACAAATAACAAAGTTAAGAAGGTCAGATAGCTCGCGTAGTGCCATTTTGTAAACAACCAATAAAAAATGATATTTATTAAGGCAGTGACGACTAGCAATACAATCAAAGGACGTAGCCCCTGTGATGGCGCTATTTCCCCCAAGTTGTTGATGAGAGGATTTAAGATAACAAAAAAAACGAACAAAAATGGGTAAAGGATAGGTCGTTTTAGCATTTCTAATTTACGATTATAGTCCTTGTTCCCGTGCTAAAATTGCAGCATGCAAAACCGACCTATTAAACATGAAAGCCTGCTATATCTGTTGGCTTTCACCCTGGCTATAACTTTGCGGCTTACCAACTTAGGCACACTTTCCCTCGGTAACACCGAAGCCGAATGGGCTTTACAAGCCCTCAGCGTTGCGCAGGGCAATCGGCCTTTGCTCGGCCCACAACCAGCCTATATTTTGCCAACTAGTCTTTTGTTCTTCCTTTTTGGGACATCGAATTTTCTGGCACGCCTCATCCCTGTCCTGGCTGGGATTGGGTTGATCTTCGTCCCATACATGTTTCGGACACGCCTCAAACCGATCCCCAGCTTGCTTCTGACCTTCTTCTTGGTGCTTGATCCAGGTTTGGTATCGTTATCTCGTCAGGCTGGAAGCTTGATGCCGGCATTAAGCTCCATTTTCCTGACGTGGGCTTTCTGGTATCAAAAGCGTCCACGAGCTTTAGGGATCTTTGCTGGATTGGCTTTGCTATCTGGATCTTCTGTTTGGGCTGGTCTGCTAAGTCTTGGGTTGGCCTTGGGGTTGAAGTGGATATTCGAGTTGCCTTTTGCTAACGATAAAGATCAGAAGAAAATCCCATCAGAGAAAGCGAAGCAGAATTTTGTAAGTGCCCTTGGCGACGATTTGAAAAAACCGTTAATTTACATAGGGGCGACCCTACTATTAGGTGGGACCTTATTCCTATTGGCTCCAAACGGATTAAGTGCCTGGTTAAACTCATTACCAGTCTATTTGGCCAGCTGGTTTCAACCTTCAGGTGTACCAGCATCCCGACTATTATTTGCACTATTAGTGTATCAACCATTTGCATTGGTGTTTGGTTTGTTAGCTATCGTGCGCGGATGGTGGCAAGAGCAGAGAGCCCGCTTGCTATTAAGCCTTTGGTTTATTACAGGTCTAATATTAGCCATGGTTTACCCTGCCAGGCAAGTGAGCGATTTGGTTTGGGCCCTGGTGCCATTATGGGTTTTGGCCGCTTTTGAGCTTTCAAGCCATTCACAAATATTATTGAAAAAAAATCATCAAGTTGCGTGGGTGGCAACTTTAGTTGTGATCTTGTTAACTTTTTCCTGGTTGGTTTATGCTGGCATAGCAATTAACCCGAACAGTGCGGCTACAAATGCGATCAGCTTCGGAGGTGTAGCCCTACCGCCAACTCCTTATATTTCATTGATTAGCGTCTTACTATTGTTGGTTGTGAGTATATTGTTGATTGCATTGGGTTGGTCAACTCAATTAGCGCGACTGGGATTGGTATGGGGCTTGACGATTGCAGTAGGTATTTATTCCCTGGGAATATCTTGGGGCGCAACGGGCCTACGGACTTCCAATGGCTGGGAACTTTGGTGGCCAGAAGGGCGGTTTTCTCAAGCCGATTTGGTACTGAGAACGGTAAATGACCAATCAGAATGGAGTACAGGTCATGCACACTCACAAGAAGTCACCTTGCTTGAGCTTGAATCACCTTCGTTAGAATGGCTGCTGCGTGACCGAAAAGTTACGACGGTTTCTACGCTAGATATACAAGAAGCTCCTGCAATTGTCATCTCTACTCAAAATGTAGGCCTTAACCTTACTACTGCATATCGTGGACAAGATTTTGTCTGGCGGCAGGAGCCAGCTTGGGAATTATTAACCAGGAATGATTGGATCAAATGGTCTGTGTTTCGCGAGATGCGATATCATTCGGAAACCATCATCGTTTGGGTTAGAAACGACCTTTTTCTAGATACAAGCGGGAGTTTCCCGCAATAAATGATTGTGATTAATAAAAAAGCTATGTCTTCTTCAACAAGTACGATCCCATCTATAATAGCTATCGATGGCCCAGCGGCTTCAGGAAAATCTACAATCGCCAAACTTCTGGCAGATTCCTTGGATTATATGTTTTTCGACACTGGCGTAATGTACCGTGCAATCACTTGGACAGCCCTCCAGCGCGAAGTAAGCATAGCTGATGAATCAGCCGTTACATCTCTGGCAAAATCTGTATTGGTTGATATCCAGCCAGCCTCCAAATCCGACGGTCGCACATGTGATGTGTTTGTCGAAAACCAGGACATCACATGGAAAATACGTCGCCCTATTGTAGATGCCAATGTATCTGTGGTTTCAGCTTACCCAGGGGTACGTAGTGCACTTGCAGCTCAGCAGCGCCGTATAGGAATGCGTGGACGAGTTGTGATGGTTGGGAGGGATATTGGCACGGTCGTGCTGCCTGAAGCAAACTTGAAAATCTACCTCGATGCATCTGCTGAAGTTCGCGCGCGAAGGCGATTTAACGAGATTATCGCGCGCAACGAAAGTGCCGATTATGATGAGATTTTGACGAAAATTATTGAGCGTGATCGGGTTGACTCTACCCGGAAAGTTGCGCCCCTTAAAGCAGCCGATGACGCAGTTATCGTAAATTCTGATAACCTGAATTCTGATGAGGTCTTCCAACAGATAAAGGCGTTATGTATATGAATAAATCCTATCGCGTACCTATCCGTGTCCGTTTGACGCGACCAGCTGTGTTAGCCGCATTACGCTTGAGCTTTCGCATTCTTGGCCGTGTTAAAGTAAGAGGAAAAGAAAATATCCCATTGGGCAAGCCATACGTTTTGGCAATGAACCATATTTCCATATTTGATCCGCCGCTAATCGCAAGTTTTTGGCCAGAATATTTGGAAATTATTGCTGCAGCAGAAATTTTTGACAAACCTGGTCAAGGCCAAATTTTGAAACTTTATGGGGCCATACCAATCCAGCGTGGTGGATATAATCGCACCTTAATGATGATGCTGGTTTCTATGATTAAAGGTGGATACCCTTTACTAATTTCGCCAGAAGGTGAACGCTCCCACGTCACGGCTATGCAACGGGCATTGCCAGGGGTAGCTTACATCATCGAAAAAACCGGTGTGCCGGTTGTGCCGGCTGGCTTGGTCGGTACCACAGACGATTTTTGGCAACGTGGCAAACGCGGTCAAAAGCCACTGGTTGAAATTCGTATTGGCAAACCATTTCATCCGCCGCAAATCATCGAGAAAGGTGCTGCCAGGCGAGAAGCCCGTCAGCGTAATGCCGACTTGATCATGCGGCGCTTGGCAGGTTTGCTACCAGAAGAATATTGGGGTTATTATGCCGACTCAGTCATCTTCCCCTCCCAAACCTCTGAGTGAGGTATGGAGACCAGAGTTAACGCGTTTGCCGCGGTTGCACCGCGCACGGCGTTGGTTCCGAATTTTTGGTCGGGGGTTGTGCAAATTTATCATCACGATTTTTACTAGACGAACGATAGAAGGGTTGGAAAATTTTCCAAAACAGGGCCCTGCCTTAGTGGTCATCAATCATCTGGGCGATGTAGATTCTCCATTGTTGGTTGCGTCTATACCAGCTTCGCTGGATGCTTTGGGAAAAATTGAACTTTATTATCTCCCTGTTTTGGGAAAAATGATGGACTGGTATGGAGTCATCTGGCTACATCGTGGCCGAGCAGATCGGCGTGCAATGCGGGCTGCATTGGATGGACTCGCCCAGGGACGTATAATCGTGATTGCCCCGGAAGGGCGCTATAGTTTGATGGGTAGATTAGAAGAAGGCGGTCAGGGTGCAGCATTTTTGGCATTGAAGGCACAAGTACCGATTGTCCCAGTTGTCATGATCGGTACAGAGAACGAAGTTGTTTATGGTCATATAAAGCAGTTTAAGCGAGCCCCCGTCAGATTGAGGGTAGGAAAGGCCTTTCGACTCAGCCAGCAGTCAAATCGTCGAGTAAGGATGCGTGAGGGAACACGCCAAATCATGGAATCGCTGGCAAGATTATTGCCCGAGTCTTATCGAGGCGATTATCGTACCCTCAGCGATTAGCAATTTTGTGTCACTTACTTTTTGAGATTGAAATTTGACCGATAATAAGCGTTACGGTATAATACCGTGCTAGTTTGTAAAATAGGCTTACAATATTTAGAATAGCAATTATCTATTTATAAGGAAAGTTTATGCCGAAGAGAACGTATCAACCCAAGATCCGCAGACGTGTGCGGGTGCATGGTTTTCGTAAACGAATGTCGACCGCAGATGGGCGCAAAGTACTCAAACGCCGACGATTGCGCGGGCGCCATCGCTTAGCTGTAAAATCCAATGAGCACGTAAAGAAAGTTCGGTGGTAAGTTCGCCAATTTGTTTAAACATGCAAGGCAGTGTCCAAACCCCACCTACCGCTTTGAGAAATCAAGTTCATTCAGTGATTAGAGGCTCGGGTGCAGCACAAATTCCGGCTGACTCGATCGATTGATATCAAGCGGGTGCGGCGCACAGGAAAATCTTTTGCCCACCCATATGTTGTGTTGATAGCACAAGCGAGTGAAGCGCCCAGCGTGCGTGTGGGGGTGACAGCCGGCCGTTCTGTCGGAGGGGCTGTGCAACGCAACAGAGCCAAACGACTCTTGCGCGAGGCCGTTCGGCCTTTATTACCCGACCTGCTCCCAGGCTGGGAATTAATCCTGATCGCAAGACCAGCATTACGTATTGCACCCTTATTAGACATTCGCCAAGCGTTATCAGGTTTACTCCGTCGTGCAAAAATAATCTCCATATGAAAACTGAATATTACCCCACAAATGATTATCCCCATGAGCCGCGTTTGCGGGACTTGGCGTTTACAATTAAAAATTTGCCGAGATTAGTCATTTTGAGCCTTATTCGTTTGTATCAGAAAACTATCTCACGTGGCCTACCTGAGGGAACTTGTCGGTTCTATCCGTCTTGCTCTCACTATGGCTACCAATCCGTTTATAAATTTGGTGCGCTCAAAGGCTCACTAATGGCCACCTGGAGGGTCTTGCGTTGCAATCCCTTCAACGATGGTGGTTATGACCCAGTCCCCTAGGAGAAAATTTACCTCAATGAATCCGAAGAAAATCCTTTTTGTTTTAATGTCTGTGTTCGCCGCTATTCTGCTCAGTGGTTGTGGCACAGGATTTGGCTTTACCAATAGTTGGCCTGGACTAACATCCGATGGCGAGATAATCTATCTTGCTTCTGGGCCCCATGTATATGCCATCCGAATGAGCGACGGGCAGGAAATTTGGCGTTACCCTGAAGCTCCTAACGCTAGTTTGCAATTCATTGCGCAACCGGCTATAGCGCCTGATGGGAGTGTCATTGTCGGTTCAACAGGGAAGGAGTTTAAATTGGTTGCGCTAGACCCAACCAATTTAAAGGGAGTTGAATTTAAAACCCCCGCTGAAAAGTGGGTCTTCTCAGAAGCCAAATCCGGCTGGATTGCTGGTGCCCTTATTCTGAACGACAAAGTTTTTGCCCCAAACTCCGATGGCACCCTGTATGTGATCGATCTTGAAGATGGGTTTTCCACCAAGTCGTCCTTGAAAAATATCGATCTTGGGGGTGTATTATGGGCACAGCCAAGCACAGATGGCAACCTGGTCTTTGTTGCATCCATGGATCACCATCTTTATGCTATTGATCCCAACACATACAAATTTGGCTGGCCTGCGATCGAATTAGGAGGAGCCATTCCTGGGACTCCGGCAATTGGTCCGGATGGCAGCTTATATATAGGTTCGTTTGCATCGGAGGTCGTTAAAGTAAATCTTGCTTCAGGAGCGAGCACATTGTTAATCGGCACGCAGGGTTGGGTCTGGGGTGGACCGGTGACAGATGAGCAGAATATATATTTTGGAGACTTGGAAGGTAACTTGTTTGCTGTAGATGCCAAAAGCGGTCGTCAGCTCTGGACTATCCAACCCGATGGCCCGGTTGTTGGTAGTCCATTGTTGGTCAACGAAACCATTGTGTTCGTTACTGAATCAGGCTCAGCTTATGGGGTAGACAGCCAGGGTAAAATTATCTGGCAGAGAGACGTTGGCGGGAAAATATATACTGCACCAGTTGCTGGTTCCGACCGAATTATTGTTGCTCCTTTGGAAGCCGGGTTTCATTTGGCATTTCTTGACGCCAACGGGAATCAGGTTAATACTTTTACCCCTGAGAACTAAGGAATTTAACTATGTGGAATACCATAATTATTCACCCATTTACAAACATGCTCCTGTATATCTATTCTTTGTTGGTAGATATTCCGGGCGCGTTTGGGTGGGCGATAATATTGTTTACCGTTTTGATCAAGGTCATAACTTGGCCGCTTAATGCCCAGCAATTGAAGGGCGCCCAAGCTATGCAAGAACTACAAAAAGACAAAGAATGGCAAAAAATTCAAAAGAAATATAAAAAGGACAAGGAAAAACTTGCAAAAGAACAGATGCGGATATACAAAGAGAGAGGCATTAGTCCATTTAGTTCTTGTTTACCTATGTTGGTCCAGTTCCCGATAATTATTGGTTTGTATCAGGCCATCATTCGGTCCTTGGCATCTGCGCCTCTTGGGCTGCTTGACCTAGCTCAAGGCCTTTACTCATCATTAGATGCAGCCGCTCTCATTCCACTCAATAGCCGCTTTTTTTGGATGGATTTGGGCCTCCCAGAGGGAATTCCACTCCCATTTGAGATCTCATTTCTTCCGAACGGGTTACCTACACTGGCCTTAATAGTGGCAGTAACAACATACATTCAATCGAAACTGACTATGCCGGTTTCCGGTAACCCCAATGATCCATCTGCAAATATGTCTAGGCAGATGATTATGATTATGCCTTTTATGCTTGGTTACTTCGCACTCACCTTCCCTTCAGGTTTGGCAGTTTACTTTGTCACCAGCAACCTGCTAGGAATCTTCCAGTATGCTGTCACTGGGCGTGCAAATTGGAAAAACCTGCTGCCCGGCGGCGATAAGCTAGTTACAACTAGATAGGGAATAAGGGAGGGATCCATGAACGAGAAACCAACGCTCGAGATCATTGCCCCCACTGTTGAAGAAGCTCTCACGCAGGGCTTGGCACAGCTGGGCCTACCAGCCGAAGCCGTTAGTTTGGAAGTGCTAGATGCGGGCACAAAAGGTTTGTTTGGATTAGGGGGACGGCAAGTCCGTGTGCGTTTGACAATTAAATCAGACGATGATGATGAAATAGCTGCACCCGCTTCAGCTCCTTACAGTAAAGCTGCTACCGAGAAATCGTCGAAAATCCAAAAGAAAAAGAAAAGTAAGCAGAAAGCAAAAGGTTCTGCCACTAAAGAAAAAGGAACGCCAGCCGGAATTTTAAACTTGGTGGAAGAGACCGTCTCAAAATTGCTGTTTCATATGAACATGCAAGCACAAATCTCTGCTGAGTATGCAGAATCTGATCGAGAAGGACGGAAAACTATCCACGTGGATATACGAGGTGAAGATCTAAGTGGCCTCATTGGTCGTCGTTCAGAGACCTTGAACGCCTTTCAATATATTGCCAGCTTGATGGTTGGCAAGGAAGTGGAGCAATGGGTGCACCTTGTTGTTGATGTCGAAGGGCATCGCAGCCGTCGGGAGGATCAATTGCGTCGTATGGCTAACCGACTGTCTGAGCAGGTCATAAAAACTGGGCGCCGTCAAGTGTTGGAGCCAATGTCTGCTGGCGAACGCCGTATAATCCATATTGAGTTGCAGGAGCATCCGGCGGTCATTACCGAAAGTATAGGTGCAGACCCATATCGCAAAGTGTCGATCATTCCTAAAGATTCTTAAATATGATAAAGGGGCCGATGCAGCCGCCCCTCAGTGTATAATTTGTTCATGGATAACCTGAGCCTCCTGGAGCCAGTGGATTATTTGGTCATTGGGCATGTTTCTCAAGACCTAACTTCCTTCAGCGTCTGTCTGGGTGGAACAGCCGTTTATTCTGCACTAACAGCCCGAGCTTTGGGACTGCGAGTGGGAGTCGTCACTGCCAGTGGGGAAACATTAGATTTGTCCGCGCTGCAAGATGTTATGGTTATATCAACCCAGTCAGATCGGAGCACTATGTTTGAAAATATCAATACGGAAAACGGGCGTAAACAGCTCTTACATCATCAGGCTACCTCACTGACATTCGAGAGTGTGCCAGAAATTTGGCGCCGATCTGCTATCATTCATCTCGGGCCGATCGCACAAGAAATTGATGCAAATTTGCCAGATCTCTTTGCACCCTCCTTATTGGGACTGACCCCACAAGGATGGTTGCGCAGCTGGGATGAGATTGGCCAGGTTACGGAATCGAAATGGGTAAACGCCGAGCAAGCTCTGGGTCAAGCTGGAGCCGTTGTAGTCAGCATTGAGGATGTAGCCGGTGACGAAGAGCAGCTCGAGTTCATGGCCAGCCACACTCGTGTTTTGGTTGTCACTGAGGGGGCCGCAGGATCACGTGTCTACTGGCATGGCGATCAACGGCGCTTCCAGGCTCCAGAGGTGGAGGAGGTAGATTCGACCGGAGCAGGTGATATTTATGCCGCAGCTTTTTTCATTCGATTGCAGGCTACCCGTGATCCGTGGGAGTCGGCTCGATTTGCAACCCAATTGGCAGCACGTTCAGTAACACGCACGGCGGTGGAAAGCATTCCGACTGTTGAAGAAATTCAAGCATGTATGGTGGAGGTTCTATAGATTATGGGAAGAATTTATACGATTGTTAACCAGAAAGGCGGGGTGGGTAAAACTACGACCGTTATCAATTTGGGAGCTTACCTGGCTAATTTTGGCCAGAAAGTTTTAATTGTGGATTTGGATCCGCAGGCAAATGCCACTTCCTGCCTGGGTGTGGACAAGAATACAGTGAAAGGCAGCACGTATGATGTTTTGTTAGGAACAGCCACCCCGAATTCACTGGTGCTATTTAATGATCGTCTAAATATATCAATACTACCCTCTTCTCCGTCGTTGGCTGGGGCAGAGGTGGAACTTGTGGATCAGTCCGACCGGGAGTCGCGATTAGAGCGGGCTCTTACTCCGTTGACAGACCGCTATGATTATATTTTGATCGACTGCCCGCCTTCGTTAGGATTGCTGACGTTAAATGGTTTGGTGGCCGCTCGCGATGGCGTCATAATTCCGGTACAGTGTGAATATCTTGCATTGGAAGGATTGGGCCAATTAACACATACTTTAAAGCTCGTGCGCTCTGGATTGTTTCCCGATCTTAAAGTGCGCGGGGTCCTTCTAACTATGTTCGACGGCCGCACCAAACTGTCTGTAGATGTAGTGGCTGAAGTCAATAATCATTTCCCGGATAACGCCTTCAAAACTGTGGTGCCCCGAAATATCCGTTTGGCTGAAGCCCCTTCTTACGGCCTTCCGGTATCATCCTATGCGCCTGACTCATCTGGCGGGCAAGCCTACGAAGGGTTAGCAAGTGAATTGCTGAAAGGGGATGGTGTAAAGGATCCAGCGATGGGTTGACCTGATGTCTTTTTCGTAAATTGGCCACTAACACCTGAAGGTATGGTTATAGAACAAGGGAAAAAAATAAATTTTCCATAAAACTATGCGATGTGGCCGTAAATAGGGATATTTTATCATTCGCAATCCGTTTTTTTTTGAATTAATTCCCCGTTTCGTGAAATGTCCGGAATCTTTGTGAAGCAGTATAATAAAGTAAAAAACCATCTTTCTGTGTTCATCCACGGCCAAAATAAAGAAAATATCAAGTAGTTAGAATTGGTAAGGAATTAATCATGCCAAAACGACCAGGTCTCGGTAAAGGATTAGAGGCCCTTATACCCTCGACGGAAAGCTCCCAGCAACTTGCAGCAGGGGAAGGCGGCGTTCTACAACTATCCGTTGATGTGATCTCTCCTAACCCTCGCCAGCCACGAAGTGGTGGCTTTGATGAAAAAGACCTAAAGGAACTTGCAGATTCTATTCGTGAACATGGCATTATTCAACCTTTAATCGTCTCATCGTCTGACGGCAAAAATTACACACTTATTGTAGGCGAGCGTCGTTTGCGTGCCGCCAAACAGGTAGGACTTCTCACTGTTCCAGCGGTGATGCGCGAGGTTAGTGATCGTGAGTTTTTGGAACTTGCACTAATTGAGAATATCCAACGAGCCGAGTTAAATCCGTTGGAGGAGGCGGAAGCATATCGACAATTAACCGAGGATTTCAAACTTTCTCATGAGGAAGTCGCCCAACGCGTGGGAAAAAGCCGCCCCGCAGTTAGCAATACGATGCGTTTGTTGCAGCTTTCTGAAACTGTCAAAAATACATTGATCGCGAGCTATGCTCATTATGATGAGGATGATGTGGACATCGACCAACAGAGTCAAAATAAATTTCATCTGAGTGAGGGGCACGCACGTTCCTTATTGAGTTTGTCCACACATAAAGCACAAGATGCGGCATTAAAAACAATAGAGGCGGGTAAACTCAATGTCCGTCAGACTGAAGAACTCGTTAAAAGATATGGTGGGGATAGAAAACCACCTGTTCCGAAAAAAACTACAACCCCCGAATTAGACGATCTGGAAAAACAGCTGGAGAGGAGCCTCGAAACCGAGGTCAGATTGCGACCTGGGAAAAAGGGTGGTACTGTGACCATTCGCTATTATTCAGATGAAGATTTTGAAAAACTATTGAAAAGATTGTTGTAATAATCGTGAGGGTCATACCCAATTGCACCAATCAATGCCCTGGGACAATACAGCCCTTTCCTAAATAAATCGGCCCCCGAATCAAAGACACTAGATCGAACTCTAAAGCCGTTCAAAGGATAGGCTAGTTTATTGTTAGCCTGGAGATTAGACGCTTAGACACGGCTTAATTAATTTTGCTCGGTAAATGGGTATTCTAGATATCACTGATGGCTAAACAAATTCAACTCACCCCCGAAATGCTCGTTCCGCGCCTGGGCGAATATCTAGTAAAACATAAATACATTACCAAATCAAATCTTAAAAAAGCGCTTGCTCTGCAAAAGGAAAAGGTTTCCAATCACAAGACCTATTTGTTAGGCCAGGCCCTGATCGATCTCAAGCTGATTGATCGGATTATCCTTGATCAAGCGGTTACGGAGCAGATCATCAAGTTGCGCTCAGCTTTGGAGGCGGCCAACCGCAATCTGGAACTACGCGTTCAAGAGCGTACTTCCGAATTAAAAGAAGCACTAGAAAGACTTTCTGAACTAAATCAACTAAAAGCCAATTTAATTAGCAATGTCTCACATGAATTGCGTACACCACTAACCCATGTAAAGGGTTATATTGATCTAATGATTACAGGTTCGCTAGGGCCTATCTCAAATGAGCAACGGCAAGCCCTCGAGGTGAGTCAAAAAGCAGCTGCTCGATTAGAAGCAATGATCGAAGATTTGATCATGTTCTCTTTGACATCGAAAGGTAATTTCAGTATTAAACAGGAAGAAATTGATATTGGTCGATTGGCGGGAAACGCAGTAAATTCCGCTACTGAAAAAGCTTCAGAAAGAGATGTGACAGTTCAGGCGGAACTAGAGGCTGATTTGCCCCTTGTGCAGGCAGATTCGCAGAAAATTGCTTGGGTATTCTCTCAACTTTTAGATAACGGTATCAAATTTACTCCTGCAGGAGGACGTGTTGAGGTAAAGATAGTCAAGGAGGCTGAAAAACTTGTAATGGTCACAGTTACAGATAGTGGTATTGGAATCCCTTCGTCCCAAATCAGTGAAATATTTGAACCTTTCCACCAATTGGATAGCTCGTCCACCCGTCGTATTGGTGGTGCAGGTCTGGGCCTATCTTTGGTAAGACAAATTGTGGAAGCGCATGGTTCAATGTTAGATGTACACTCGATAGAGGGACATGGGACTAGGTTTCGGTTTCCATTATTAGTAGTTGATTCATAAGTATTCTTTTCGATATGGCCCAATTCCGACTTGATCCTAATACACTTACTTACATTCGTGACCTCCTTCAAGGGGCCGCAATAGATGAAAACTGGAAAGTTGCCTTAGACAAATTGTTAAGGGCGACACGGGAGGAATTTGTTTTTGATAATGTTGCTATTTATCTCATTGACCAAATCTCGAATACCCTTGAAATTACGTACGCCCGTGCAATAGGCAGGGAAAAAACTGCAGAGGCAGATGCCACATGGGGTGAAATCTTTGCAAATCAGGTTCTGGAAAAAAAAGGCGTACTTATACAGGAACCTGTTAAGGGGGATGATAACCGGCTTTTGCAAGCCTATTTATTGGGGTTACCTCTTTATGGCAGGGAAAAAATTATTGGCGTAATGGTTTTGATACGTTTTGGTGGTCCAGAATATAAAGATGCCCAAATAACTCTCGCAACAATTATTGGCAGTTGGGTTTCAGTTTTATTGAATCGTAAGGTACATATTGAGACGGATCAGATTTTATCGACGCTACAACAAAAAGTACAGTTGCAAGATGATTTTGTCGCCACGATTTCCCATGAATTGCGAACCCCACTTGGATTTATAAAGGGATATACTACGACTTTGCTTCGTAAGGATACTACTTGGGATGATGAAACCAAAATTGAATTTTTGACAATCATTGATGAGGAAACAGACCGCCTGACACAGCTAATTGACAATATCCTGGAATCAGCAAAATTACAAAGTAGCACTATCGAGCTTAACCTACTGCCTTTGCGCCTTGATTCATTAATCCGTGATGTGGTTGTTCGGGTTCAAGCACGCAATAAAGACCTAAGAATTGAAGTTGACCTTGATAAAGTACCTCCAATTCAAGGTGATAATATTCGGCTCACACAAGTATTAGATAATTTGTTTAGTAATTCTACGAAATATGCCCCAGGATCAAATGTTTTGGTACGGATAAAAAAAGAAAAAAAGTACTTGCTGATTACATTTTCTGACGAGGGGCCAGGCATTCCAAATGCTTATTTACCATATATTTTCGAACGTTTTTATCGTGTCCCGGGAGAAAACAACAGATTCGGCAGCGGATTAGGGTTATACATTTGCAATCAAATCATTTTGGCTCATCATGGTAAGATTTGGGTAGAGTCTGAAATTGATCGAGGCACTACCTTTTTTATCCAATTACCTATTGAGAACACTGCATAGGTCTCTATTATTGTAAAAGGAGTTGGGCAAATGTCAAAACGATTTCTCATAGTAGATGACGAGCCGCGGTATTTACGCTTATTGGAAGCGAACTTGCGCACAGAGGGATATGAAATAGTGACAGCTCGGGATGGCTTAGAGGCAATAGATATTTTCTCATCTCAACCAATTGACTTGATATTGCTAGATGTAATGATGCCCCGCATGGACGGATTTGCAACTTGTCAACGGATCCGCGAATATTCCAACGTACCGATCATCATTCTAACTGCCAAAGGGGAAGAGCAAGACCGCGTCCGGGGTCTTGACCTAGGAGCTGATGATTACCTGGTAAAGCCTTTCTCTGCAACAGAATTACTTGCACGAGTTCGTGCTGTTCTGCGACGAACTGAGATTCCAGTGGAATCTGGGCAGGCTCGTTATTTCAATCATGAGGATCTCAAGATTGATTTTGCGCGGGCCGAAGTGTGGCGGGACGAAAATCCAGTTTCTCTTTCTGCAACAGAATATCGATTGCTTTTACAGTTTGCACATAATATTGGCAATATCCTATCTTCTGAAGATTTATTAACCGGTGTTTGGGGACCTGAATATAAATCCGAGAAGGAAATCTTATGGGTAAGTATTGCTCGCTTGCGACAAAAACTAGAGCAAGACCCGCATACTCCCAAACATATCGTAACCCGCTCGGGCTTAGGCTATCTGATGCCGCCAGTTGAAGCATAATTTTTATCGCCAAATATAAAAGAGGGTTATTTCATTAAATGAGCTGTGGCGTGCATCACTCCAATACCAAATTCGGTGCAAATTCTTCTCTGCTATAATTAAACAGTCTGATGCATAGAAAGCTCATACTTATTAATTTAAGGAAGTAATGGATAAAACAGCCAAATTTACTCTTCGTGCGAAGAAATTAGGAATTCTAATTCGTGATGCGCGGAATGCATCTCGCCGAAGTACACAAGATTGTGCAGCTGCGATTAATATCTCAGAAAATGATTTTACGGCCTATGAAGATGGACAAAAAGCGCCATCTTTACCCCAGTTAGAAACCCTCGCTTACTATCTAGGGATATCTGTTTATCATTTCTGGAGCAATGAATCACTATCATCTGATTCAAATCGCATCGATGAATCAGTGTTACCGCGTCTGACGGAATTGCGCCATCGTATGATTGGCGCACTTTTACGTCGGGATAGAATGGAAGCCAATTTGTCTCTTAAGGCCGTCTCCGAACAATCTGAGATTCCTGCGCAGCGGTTAAAAAATTATGAATTGGGTGAACGCGCAATCCCGTTACCAGAATTGGAAGTGCTCTTAAATATAATAGGCGGACGGATTGAAACATTCTTTGATAAGGGTGGCCCGATAGGCCAATGGATAACCCAACAGATCGCTACTCAACAATTTTTAGAATTGCCAGTTGAGTTACAGAACTTTGTTTGCAAGCCTGTGAACAAACCATATATTGAGTTAGCAATAAAACTCAGTGATATGTCCACAGAAAAGCTGAGATCTTTAGCTGAAGATCTACTTGAAATTACCTACTAAGGGCTATGGCTACCGAATTAGAAAAACTTGTTGATCAAGGGAAACAAGCATTTGCTGCCAAGAAATACGATCAAGCTACTGCCTCTTTCAAAGATGCTGCTACCGCTTATGAAGCAAAAAATGATGCTCTACATGCCGCTGAGATGAAAAATAATCTCAGCGTAGCTCTGTTACAAACAGGCAAGCCGCAGGCTGCTTATGAAGCTGCGATAGATACAGACAAAGTATTTGCCAAAACGGGGGATGTAAAACGCCAGGCAATGGCAATTGGCAATCAGGCTGCTGCTTTGGAAGCGTTGAAAAAATATGATCAGGCCCTGGAAGCCTATGAACGTTCTGCCGAACATTTTCGTGAAGTAGATGAGAGTGAAATGCGTTCTATGGTTTTACAGTCGGCTGCCGCAATAAAATTGCGGCGTGGCAAATTTATGGATTCGGCGTTTTCGATGATCGGTTCCGTGGATGCTACCAAAAAACCAAACCTTATGCAAAAAATCTTGAGGCGGCTATTACGTATAATATCATGATCGAAGTCAGCCTCAGAATTCGTCCAGCAGCTCCTCAAGATCAACAACAGATTGCTAATTTAATGTTCTTCGAGTCTCACGTACATAGGCACTTAGATTGGCGTGCGCCCTTGGATTGGCTGGGCTCCCATTTTTATTGGGTAGTAGAAAACAATGCTCGCGTTCTGGCTGCATTGGCCTGCCCGATAAATCCAGCAAATATAGCCTGGGTGCGCTTGTTTACTCATTCGAACAAATTGACTGCAGAAGACGCGTGGACAGCTCTTTGGCAAGTCGCCAAAATGGAAATCGAACAACAGGGGGGCGCAACGGTTGCATTGATTGCTATGCATCAATGGTTGAATGATTTGCTAGTAAAAAATTCCTTTAACCACGCACAAGACATACTCATGCTGGAATGGAAAAGCTCGAAAATTCCTGATCGGATTAAGCCTAATGGGTTAGTAGTGCGGAACATGCAAAAGAATGATCTACCTAAAGTTGCAGAATTAGATGCTTCAGCCTTCCTGCCTCTATGGCAAAACCCGTTGGATGCATTAGAAAAAGCGCTTCCGCAAGCAGCCTCTGCAACAGTTGTAGAGAATGGACAGGGGCTGGTTGGGTATCAGATCAGTACCCCGAATCCGTTTGGGGCTCACCTCGCCAGGCTAGCAGTTAGCCCTGATGCACATCGGCTTGGAATTGGATCATTGATTGTGAATGACTTGATTCGGCGACTGAAACGCAAAGGAGTCTCGCGCTTGACTGTCAATACCCAGAGCGATAATTATGCTTCTATCGCCTTGTACGAGAAGATGGGATTTTTTATGACAGGTGAAAAGTTTCCGGTTTATTGTTATTCGATTCCGGGCTCCCATTAGGGGAGCTTGTAATAATTCACAGCACCACTATGAGGTCTGGGAGTTACACAAATGAGCGAGCCAGCACTGCCAAAACATTTTTTACAACATTTTGTCAAATCCACGGTCAATGAGTTAAGCCAAGACAATTTATCAACTGTCCTGACGAAAGCAGGATTGCCATCAGATTGGTCAGCCCCGTCGCGGTGGGAGGATTTTGAAGGCCTTGCTGCTGCTGAAACATATGCTGGAATACAAAAGGCAATCCGTACCTATTATGGAAGAGGCGCGCGAGGTACCCTGCTGCGGGTGGGAAGCGGACTTTGGAAACGATTACTGGAAAATGCCTCGCTTGTTGTAAAAACAAAATCAAAAATTATTCAGGGATTACCGGTCAATGCACGCCGCAAACCGACCCTAGATTTGCTTGCCAATCTAATCGGGGCTCAACGTGGGGATGTCAGCGTCCATACACTGGACTTAGATCTGCTTCTGTCCGACAAAAGCAGCCCAGGTACCTTGGAACAAACAGAGACAGGTCCTATCTGTTTCGTAACCCTCGGCTTACTGCAGGAAAGTCTTTATTGGTCGACCGGCCAGGAACACGATATCGAAGAGAACTCTTGCCGTGCAAACGGAGAAAATGCTTGTGAATTCAAAATCACCGTTTCTGGCGAATTGTTATGATCACCAAAGAATGGACTTGGACGAGCAATGACCGGTACCAGATATTCTCCCAGAGTTGGGAACCAGAAATTAAACCCAAAGCTGTCGTCTGCGTTTTGCATGGACTTGGAGAACATTCGGGACGATACGCGCACGTTGGGAAAGCCTTTGTTGAAGCTGGTTATGCTTTGAGTGGATTTGACCTACGCGGAAACGGGAAATCTGGAGGCACCCGCGGACATTATCCATCTCTCAAGGTTTTAATGGATGATATTCATCAACAGTGTTTGCAAATAGAACACAGATTCCCAGAAGTTCCACAAGTACTATATGGACATAGTCTTGGAGGATTGTTTGCTTTGGTTTACGCAACCTATCGCAAAAATTCGTTAGTTGGGGTCATAGCTACTGCACCAGCATTGCGTTCTCCTATACTCGAGCAAAAAATTAAAATGTCCTTGGTCAGGATTCTTGGGGGGTTGCTACCAAAACTCAGCGTCCCGACCGGTTTAGACCCTAATAGTATTAGCCGAGACCCAGCTGTCGTGCGTGCGTATGTGAACGACCCCCTTGTGCATGGTAAAGCAACTTTGTCTACTGGCAAGGTGGGGCTGCAAGTTATCGACTGGGTATTATCACACACGGATCCCTTCCCAATTCCTGTGCTCATCTTGCACGGAAAAGAGGATACGTTGGTCTATCCACGGGGGAGTGAAGAGTTGGCCAAGTTAATAAAAGGGAAATTGACATTCAAATTGCTTGATGGCCTGCATCATGAAATTCATAATGAGCCAGAAAAAGAGCAAGTATTTAGACACATGATCGATTGGTTGAACACGCAGCTTATATTGAAATAAGTTTTACGCAATTTACTGGACATTTCAGCTTGTACATGCCAAAATTTAGAAACTAAGTACAAAGATAAATGAGGAGAAAGAAATGAGCGCTGATAAGAAAATTAGCAAACGCCAGGCAATCCGTGTAAAAAGAAAGCGCGATAAGCAATTGAAAAAACTGGCCCAAATCGGGATTATCGTTGGTGCTGTCTTGGTGGCATATTTATTAATTTCTCCAGGTTTGAAACCTGCTGGAGAGATCATACTCCCTGAACCAAAAGAACGACCAATGGCAAGCGGCAGCTCGTTGGGAGATCCGGATGCGCCTATAAGGATCGAAGAATTTTCGGATTTCCAATGTCCGTTTTGTGCACGGTTTTATCGAGACACTGCAGGAGATCTTGAAGATACATATGTAGCGGATGGCACAGTCTACTTTGTTTATCGTTCCTTTGGGTCTTTTATTGGCCCCGAATCCGGAGCTGCAGCGGAAGCAGCATATTGTGCCGGTGACCAAGATAAATTCTGGGAATATCACGATGTTCTATTCGCTAATCAGACCGGTGAAAATGTAGGAGCTTTTCGTGATTCCCGTTTGAGAGGTTTCGCAGAGGCCCTTTCGCTAGATGTTGAAGTTTTTAATGAATGCTTTGATAACAATACCTATTCTGACCGAGTTGAACAGGATTTTGCCGAGGGCAGTGCGGCTGGTGTAACCGGTACTCCGGGATTCATCGTCACTTATTTGGTCGATGAAGAAGAAAAAATTCGCTTGATTGCCGGAGCGGTCCCGTTCAGTGACTTCCAGACTCAGATCGAACAGATATTAGTAGAAATGGGATTGAAGTAAAAGTATTAGTTGCCAACCTGGCTAAACTCACAGGATACCAAGCCCCCAAACGATCAGGGGGGCAATAATCAGTGCGGGCAAGAAGTTGCCTGTCCGGATTTTCTTAATTTCCAACAGGCTACTGAATGCCAGCCCTATTAGAATCACTCCACCAGTGGCGGTCATTTCGTTTAGCATTGGCGTTGTGATTATGGTATTCAGCTGTACAGCTAGGAGACTGATACTACCCTGGTAAAAGAATATGACCAAAGTGGAAAACAGCACACCTACTCCTAGTGTAGAAGCGAAAGCCAGTGAGGCAAATCCATCAAGCACTGATTTGACCGCCAGCAGCTCATAATTACCGCTTAATCCGTCCTGGATGGAGCCAAGGATGGTTATCGGGCCAACGCAAAATAGCAGGGAAGCGGTTAAAAAACCCCGCACAAAGTTTTCAGGATGATTTGTGTGATTATCGGTAGCAATTTCAGGGTCGGGGAGGAAGCGTTTTCCGAGCATCTCACCGAAATTTTGCAGCCCATCTTCAATTCTCCACCATTCTCCCAGCAACGCTCCGATCAATAGCGCACTTAGGACGATGACTGGATTTTCGGTTTGGAGGAACATCTGGATCCCGATTGCTGCAGTGAAAAGCCCCATACCTGCGACAACGGTATTTTTTAATCGGTCTGGCAAGCGTGCACCAAAAAGCAAACCAAGTATCCCACCAATAAGGACGGTGATGATATTTATTATCGTTCCAGTCATGAAATGGGTTTGGGGGTGCCTATCGACAGGGCCTATTTTTTGGCCATCGAAGTGGAGTGTCCGGCTGTCTGATTTTCCAGGAGTTCGAGCACAAAACACAACGATGACAAACGATTGAGGTATGGTAGCAAATTGGTATTGGTGAGTTCTTCGAGTTTGAAAAGTTGTGTGATTCGACGTTCGGCCCGCCTTACAATGGCTCGCGCGAGTGAAAGGGCTGCGCCACTAGCCGAATCGCCCGGTAGGATGAATTCCTTGGGTAGTACTACCATTTTTTCTATGGTATCGGTTTGCTCTTCTAGCCAGGTGACCAGTGCGGCATCGATACTCTTGAAATTCCCCGCGTTTTCTGGCGTGGCCGCAACTTCTGTCATGAGCTTATAAATATCTCGTTGGATTTGTTCTAGGACAGGCGGCGTTTGCAGGGCCTGGCAAGAGGCGCGCGCAATGCCCAAGGCCGCTGAGGCTTCATCCAATACGCCCAAAGCCTCGATGCGTGGATCGTCTTTGGAAACCCGGCCTTCCCCGAGCAGGCCGGTTGTACCGTCATCTCCGGTGCGTGTGTATAGAGGCATTTTGGTATTATAAACGCCAATTCGACTGATAAGTAGATTGGCTGACAATCACATAAACTTGAACAAGACAAAACCCTCGTTCGGCTCATGTTAACCCGATATCACGCTGCAATTACCCGCAAAGCCCTGGTTGAACGTTTCAGCCCAAGCGCACTAGATGCCATCGTTGCTGCCAACCTGAAACAAGATAACCTGCTATTTGGTCAGATCGGTCATGATGAATACCATTTTGATAATAATGCTTTCGATCGAGGCTTTGCTCATATCAAATCTCAGCGTGGGTTGGTCCATTATGCTCTAGAAAACGAGGATGTGGCTAGTGCCTTGACTGCGTTTGGGAAATTGATCCATGCGGCCCAGGATTTTTACGCCCACAGTAATTACGTTGATCTTTGGCTGGCCCAATATGATGCACACACGCCTCCGACCCCGCCCGAAATTGATCCCCTTATTGAAGAGTTTATTAATAGCCCCGCGCTGCATTCCGGAAAACTTTATTATCCATTAGAAATTTTTTCATACATCCCAATCCTGAAATGGTTTGTCACGCCGCTTTTGCCGAAAGATTCACATTCTAATATGAATCTCGATTCTCCTACGCGAGGCGTCCGCTTCGCCTATGCTTTCGAAGCAGCGGTTAAGAAGACGATGGTAGAATTTGATCAAACAGTAGCAGAACTATCAACTAGCCAGTCAGTACTGTTCACGGGCTTGTCGTCTTGACCCTCCCCATGATTTTCAAATGATTCTCGCTGTTTAGGGCTCCCACTTATTAATATATATAGAAAATGCCATGAAACCCTATAAACTTATTTTGGTTTTATCTGTGCTAGCCTTAACAACATTGGCGTGTAAGCTGTTCATACCAGACACACCTATTTAAGAACCGTAACCAGTTAACGATGGAGGCCAGTATGAATTTCACAGATGACACTTACTTTTGTGGCACGCAGGATGAGCGAATCACCAAAACTATCCGATGCAGGCCAGGCTTCCAACGGAACAGTACCGCTTTTGGATGGTAACGTGTACACTGGGCTGACCTGTGCCTACTGGCCCAGCGCTCCCATCGATGTGGTTACAACAGAATCGTTGACTGCCGAGGGTGTCTCCACGTTTGTACTAAATAGCTACCCTTTTGACACCGCCCGCGACACCATTCCATGAAAGCAAGGCTATCTATGAAAACCTGGCTGACGTATAAAATATTTACGTGAACGGTGGCCATCACTCCATTCTTGGCTGGGGCTATGACTGTCCCGATATGTATATAAGGGATTTCCTGGTGAATGGGGTGTTCCCAGACCAACGTGAAATTATCTACGAAGATTGGGGGGCTGCAGGTATTCAAGCATATGTACCGCGCATATATAAAAATGCTTATGAATTTGGCAACCTACTTGAAACCTTTTGGGCGATTGACTCCGAGCTAATATTTCAGCCGAAATATTATTACAATAATTCTGACGAAGATGTTTCGGTCGCATGCCCTTATGGCGGTTCATTCAGCTTTAGATCCAGCGATCTTGGGGATACTTACTCCTTCAAGGATTGTGCGTATACACAGGGCTTTGTCATGACGGGCACTGGTAGTTCGATTATAGAAACTGGCCTGTTCACCATCGAAGCCCAGGTGAGCGGGGATAAGTCCGGTAAGTTGATCTATACCCAGGATTATAGCAATGGTGGTAGTTCCGTCTCTGGTGAATACGGCGGTAAAGAAATTGATTTGAAAGAGTAGGTTTCAAAACGCATGCCCGGTTCGGGAGATAAATTTGTATTATTTACATTACCTATAGTTAATAAAGGTGCTGTCATTCTGCCCGCGTAGTGCCGCACATCGTTCTCCCGGCCTGAACGGGGATGCCGCACCAGTGTCCGTCCCCGGCATCCGTCGGGAGGACGGTGCAGTGTCTTACGGGTGCATGACATAATCAATTAACTAGCTACCTGAAACTTTTGTTTTCAACGACATATTGGTTTCGATACGGCGGACAAACATCGCCTACTTAACCAACATAGTGGTTATGTAGCAAACTGTCAGGTAAGTAGATCAATTAATGTGAATGTCAATAGGTGATTAATAAATCATTCTGCTGACACAATGTAGATATAAATCAATCATTTATGTCCAAAATAAAAACCTTTCCCCTCTCTTTTTGGTCTTTTGTCACCATACTAGTCGCGCTGAACACCATTGTTTTCAGCGTGTTTATTATGACATCAGTCGCTGATATAAAAGTTCAATACATTCCCGACGATGCATACTATTACCTTACACTCGCCAGGAATTTTTCTTCTCTTGGCATCTGGACATTTGATTCAGGTGTTAGTGTCACTTCTGGTTTTCATCTTCTATTTGCTTATTTGCTCTCAAGTCTCTTATTCTTTTTAGATCTGGATACAAATAGTTTTGTGACTTCAGCCCTCATAATGAGTACCTTGTTTACTTTAGCTTCAATTTCAGTTATGTGGTTTTGGGGTCTTAAACAAAAAAATGTTTTGTTTCTAATGTTTTTTGTACTCGTAATAAGCTCTAGAAATTTTGTTTACAACACCGTATCTCTAACTGAATGGTCATTAACTATCTTAATTGCTTCGGTATATTGCGTCTGGTTTTTTTCCAAACTTAAAAACCCTTTAATCACAATCACTAATTTCCTCGTACTTTTTATGGTTGGGCTACTAGGAAGCCTAGCCAGGTCAGATTTTGGTTTGTTTCCCTTTTCGATTTTCCTAGCTACAACTGCCTTTTTATTCAAAAGGAACGCAAACAAGAAACTACTATTCGCGTTTGTAGGTTTAATGGGAACTTTAACAGGTCTTCTGGCGGTTTTAATCCATAACTATATATTTACAAATGAAATTCTACAGTCAAGTGCCAAAATGAAAACCTATTGGGCAAAATTTTTGGCACCCAACTATTATGCGGTTCCCTCTCTGATTGGAGAGATTATCGGTTTTACTGGTCTTTTGTTTTTGGCATTATTAATAGTTTTAGCAATCTTACCCAAATTTACTAGAAAAATGGATACGCGTTCTAGTATCGATGAAAATCAAAAAACTAATTTCCATAACCGCAGTTATAGTTTTTATATAATGTTGGTTTCTGGAGCAATATGCATATTGGGGTACACATTGTTTTACTCACGAAACGGAGTAATTCAACTATGGTACACCTCAAATCTTATTACTCCAATTCTGATCATTATCTTTGCAATTTCAGACTACGTAACTGGTTCACTTCATAAACATGTAAAGTATATATTCTCGCTCCTTTTATTATCAACCTTGATTTTCAATATCTCACAGCTCTATCCTATAAGCACAATTAAAGCACCCTGGCCACACCAAAAATTCCTGTTTGATGCAGGAGTTTATCTCAATGAAAATTCCCCGAATTGCAAGATCGGAGGCTGGAATGCTGGCATCATTGGTTACTATCAAGGTGGTCATATTATCAATCTTGACGGGTTGGTAAATAACGACATATATTTGTATGCAGTGAACAACGACTTACCGGCTTACCTCTCAAGTAGAAAAATTTGTTACGTCATAGATTTTGAAAACATGCTTACTCATGAGCCATATCGTGTCAGAGGAGGCTACGACGATCCTGATTTTCTTACAAAGTTAAAACCTATAATGGTATTTGATAGAGGGGAGTATAAATGGAGATACTTAACCCTGTATTACATAGACAACATTAATGGACCAGACTAAACAAAAATTGCAAGTTTGTCCACCAAATGAGCCTTTGCAACCACCCCAGCCAAAGCCGAATATTTTGCCTGCAAGCGCAGGAGATTTTAGAATACATCGCCGACTACATGACGGCTTACATCCAGGATTTGTTTTTAAAATTTCCGGAAGTGCCAGCGATAAAACAGAGCCTCTTATAACCAGAAAACGCGAATCTAACCTATGAAATTCAACCCGCTTCATAAGTGATGATTAAGGCTTCAAACATAATCTGATCAATCAGCCTTTACTCATCCCGGGCACCAGCGGTGCATTTCCTATCACTAATTCTAGTATAATCCTCAGCATGGACATAAAAACACAACTTAACGAATCAATGAAAGACGCCCTACGCTCAGGTGATGTGCTGCGTAAGAATACCGTCCGGATGGTTTTGGCAGCCATCAAACAAGCTGAAGTGGATAAGCAAATCACACTGGAGGATATGGCGGTTATTGCGCTCTTGCAAAAGGAGATCAAGAATCGCAAGGAAGCTATTGATGAGGCCAAAACGGCAAGTCGCGATGATCTCGTGGACGAAAATGAAGCGGAGATCGTTGTCCTCGAAGTTTTTTTACCGGAGGCACTATCTGCTAATGAACTGAGAGAAATTGTTACAGTCGCTATCTCCGAAGTCAGTGCTACCTCTGTTACTGATATGGGGGCGGTGATGAAAGTTGCCCAGGCCAAAGTAGCCGGCCGCGCGCCGGGTGGCGATGTCAGCGCGTTGGTGAAAGAACTGCTTAACTCGTAATAAAAATGGTTTTTGCCCAATCTGGGAGAATTTCTACCCGCATTCGCACAATTCAAATTAGCCTGCTTGTCTCTGTAGGACTAATCTCGATGGCCGCTTTGATTGTGCCATTATCGCTTAACCCTGGAGCGCTGCCTCTCTCAGCAGGTGAGGTCGCACCTCGTGACTTACAAGCGCCGGATGCCATCGAATATGTCAGCGAAGTAAGAACAGAAGAAGCACGTGCAGCAGCCGAACGTGCCGTTCCCCAAATTTATTCCGTACCAGACCCATCCACCGCACGCGGTCAGATTGAACGCTTGCGCGCTGCGCTTGACTATATCAGTCTGGTACGAATCGACGAGTATGCCAGCCCTGAACAAAAACAGGCAGATTTGGAATCGTTAAGTGACCTAAGCCTTGATGTTGAGACCACCCAACAGATTATGGATTTGTCATCTGCACGTTGGGATACCATTCAGCAAGAATCTTTGAGCGTGCTCGAACAAGTCATGCGCAACACCATCCGTGAAGCCAATGTGCAAACGTTGAGACGAAGTGTGCCATCCCTTGTCAGTTTGGCGCTAACTGCGGAACAAGCGCGGTTGGTCCCGGAGTTGGTATCCGCCTTTATTGTGCCCAACAGTTTCAAAAGCCCTGAACTGACCGAATCTGCGCGTCAAGAAGCACGAGAGGCTGTCCAACCTGTAGTCCAAACCTATAAACCGGGGGAGATGGTCGTTGCAGGCGGGCAGATAATCAACCTTGCCCAGGTCGAAGCGCTTGAAAAACTGGGTCTAATAGAACCAGGCCAACAATGGCAAGATTATCTCGGAATTGTCGCACTAGGTATCTTGACGACTGTTTTTATTGGTTTGTATTTTTTCCGCCGCAATAGATCTTATATATTAGAAACTCGCAGCATGGTATTGATTGCGGTAACTTTTATTATTTTCTTAATCGGTGCTCGGCTGACCATTCCCGATCGAACCATCATTCCATACCTATATCCGTTGGCCGCTTTTGGCTTGTTGCTCGCCACCCTTTTTGGCATGGAAGCCGGGATAATTTTTTCTCTACCACTGGCTATATTAGCAGCTTATGGCTTGCCAAACACGCTCGACTTGATGCCCTATTACCTGCTTTCCACTCTGACTGCTATATTGGTACTTGGTCCCGCACGCCGTTTTTCTGCATTCCTTCGTGCAGGAGCGACGATTGCCGGGGCAGGGATCGCAATGATCTTGGCATTTCGACTACCCTTTGTACAGATGGATTGGCTTGGAATTGCCACCTTGTTAGGCGCGGCCATATTTAACGGATTTGCCTCTGCCGGCATCACCCTATTGTTGCAATATTACTTAACCCAAACTTTGGGCTTGACAACCCCATTGCAATTGCTGGAGATATCACGCCCCGACTCGCCTTTGATGCAATTCCTCCTGCGCAATGCACCTGGTACGTATCAGCATAGTTTACAAGTTGCCAACATGGCTGAACAGGCAGCCGAACGGGTTGGAGCGGACGCCCTTTTAACCCGCGTTGGCGCGCTTTATCATGATGTGGGTAAAGCCCGGAAACCGAGATATTTTATTGAGAATCAGGTTCCAGGTAGTATAAACATGCATGATGATTTAGATCCGGCTGAAAGCTCTCGAATTATTATCAACCATATACCGGATGGGATTGAACTGGCCCGCAAGTATCGCCTTCCTAACCGTATAGACGATTTTATTCTTGAACATCACGGCACAATGCTCACGCGGTACCAGTACTCTAATGCGGTTGAAGCTGCGGGGGGTGATGAGTCTAAGGTAAGCCAGGAAAAATTTCGTTATCCTGGCCCGCGCCCACGCTCGCGAGAAACAGCTTTGCTAATGCTGGCTGATGGTACTGAAGCACGCGTTCGCGCTGGCAAACCTGAAAATGAGAAAGAACTCACTAAGATCGTGCGTGCCGCCATAGACCATGCCCAGGGTTCCGGCCAGCTAGATAACACCCGGCTTACTTTGAGAGATCTTAGCAGGATTGTTCAGTCATTCGTGACCACGCTGCGCGGATCCTATCACTCACGGATCGAATATCCAAAATCCAAAAACACACCCGGTCTCGAGAATGTCCAAACGACCCCGCGCAATAATTAAAGTATCGTGATACATATAAAATCCAATCCATCGTTGCAAATCAAAATCGCACCGGAAATTGTCGAGCGGGCGGCACTGTCAGTGCTTACAAATCAATCTAAAGATGGGGATCTAACTGTTGTGTTGACGGATGATAAGCAACTACAGGATCTGAACCAGGAGTATCTTGGAATTGAGGCACCTACCGATGTGCTCTCCTTCCCCGCCTCTGAAACGGATCCAGAAACCGGCCGCCGTTATTTGGGCGATATTCTGGTCTCGACCCCACGAGCGGAAAAACAGGCCACCGCTGCTGGCCATACACTCGAGACAGAACTTCAACTGCTGGTTGTGCATGGAACCTTACATTTGCTAGGATTTGATCATGCCAAGGCTGAAGAAAAAACCCAAATGTGGAAAACGCAGGCTGAAATCCTAGAAAGACTCGATCTGAAACAAATTAATATAAGAGAATAAGATCCATTGAATTCCTTTGTTCCATCTCGCATTCGGTCCTTTAAGAATGCCTTCCGTGGCTTGTGGCATGTTATCAAAACCCAGCAAAACGCCTGGATCCACGCTACCGCCTCCACCTTGGTACTCATTCTCGGACTCTGGTTGAAACTGCCCCCACATGACTGGGCTGTGTTACTAATTACTTTTGCAATAGTTTGGGCTTCTGAGTTTTTTAATACCGCCCTCGAAGCAGTTGTAGACCTTGCAAGCCCTGCCAAACATCCACTTGCTAAGGTAGGTAAAGATGTAGGAGCTGCTGCGGTTTTGATAACAGCGCTGGCAGCCATTGGGGTCGGCTTGTTAATATTGGGCCCTCCTCTGTGGGAACAGGTACAATTATTGTTTGGATAACTTTTAGTACCCGGACAACATGATAATGATGGCTGAAATTGCCCTACGCAACCACTTCACCAATCAAAATCAACTTGGACGGGCACTAGTGAATAACATGCTGGTAGTTAAGAAGGAGAAGAAATGGCTTTATCGTTTCAATTTGGTACAGTAGGTTCCCCGAAAGGTACACCTAAAAAACCCGGGGGTTCAGTTGGCTCGATAGAGTTCAGCAATTCAATTGGATTGGAGACACTCGAACTGGGTTGGGTGCGGGCGGTACGTGTCAGTGAAGAAACCTGTGCCGCGATCAAACAGACCGGGGAAGACCAAGGTGTAAGTTTGAGTGTCCATGCTCCCTATTTTATTAATCTAAATGCAGACGAAACCGAATGGCCCAAGTCTCGTAAACGCCTGATGGATGCGGCTCATTACGGCAACCTGGCTGGTTGCACTGACATTATTATCCATCCGGGCTCGTATTTTAAGAATGACCCAGCGGAAGTATTGAAAATTGCCATTCCGCGGCTACAAGGTTGCGTAGATGATCTGCGCGCGGCGGGTAACCCTGTTACCTTGCGGCCTGAGACAATGGGAAAATCTGCTATGCTTGGCTCACTCGAAGATACGCTTGAAATGAGTAAGGCTATCGATGGCGTAGAACCCTGTCTCGACTTTGCACATATGCATGCCCGCCCTGGTGATGGAACGATTAACACCTATGAGGAGTGGTCGCGCTATTTAGAAATGTATAGTAAAGCTTTAGGAGAGTCTTCTCTTAAACAAGTGCATGGCCATCTGTCAGGTATCGAGTACGGCCCCAAAGGTGAGAAGAAGCACCTGATATTGGAAGAAGCTGATCTAGATCTGCCCGCTCTTTTTCAGGCGCTAAATGACTTCGGCTGCGCCGGTCGGATCCTGTGCGAAAGCCCTATCATGGAAGAAGATGCGCTCGTGATGCTGAAAGCCTGGAAGGAAGTCAGCGGAGAATAACGAAGTGTGGCCTAAGTTTGTTTTGGAAGAAAGGCATAGCACAAACTAGAAATTGTTAATATTTTGGCTCCAATTCGGTTACCGATGCCAGCGCCTTTGTTTTAACCCCATATAAGCTTCGAAATCCGAACATAGGTGCACTTGGTAGTTTATTTCTCCTTGCGAACACTTACATGAAATGGAGGCGCCTGGTAATCCTTGGGCAGATACTCTACCGGAATGGTTGAGTGACTGCCATCCCGGGCGGCATTGGTAATGCGGGGACAGAATTTCAATACCTGCCTCATTAAATTTGTCTTGAATATTTTGATGTAAATCTGAGTAAATCTTGGCCATATCGCTTGGCAGATTGGTATAAGCATTCAATTCATAGCTGACGTAGTAATCGTCCAAGCTGGTTTGATAGACAAAGGGCTTTGGCTTTTCTTGAATGTTTGATGTAACTAGCGCAGCCTTAATCAGAGTTTCATGCACCAGCCGCCAGGGCACAACATAGCCCAGCGTAATAGTGGTATTAAGGATCAAGCCACGTTCCTGAGCCACGGAACTGTAATTGATGATGTGGCTACCTAGCACCATGCCATTTGGAACAGTGATGTCTACGTTTTTAATTGTGCGGATGCGCGTTACGAGTAATGTTTTTTCGATCACATCCCCAACCGTATCCGCGATTTTCACGCGATCGCCAACTTTGAATGCGCGAGTATACGTCATCACAACCCCTGCAATGACATTGGCTACAATTGAAGATGAACCAAATGAGAATAAAAACCCAACAAAAATGGATACGCCTTGAAATACAGGCGATGACGATCCGGGCAAAAATGGAAATGCGACCACCAGAGCCAGGGCGATAACTAGGAACCGCACAAGTTGGTAGGTAGGTTCGGACCAATCTGGATCAAAATTGGCAAACGTAATAGTACCCTTGCCAATTTCGCGGAAGATGAAGTGAAGAAACTTCAACAAATAATTGGTGGCAAGGATGATGATGATTAAATTGAACAAACTTGGTAAGTAACCGACAAAATTTTGCCACCATCCTGCAATCACACCCAAAATGCCTTCCAGGATAGATGTGACGATACCGCGCGTTTGCGGAAAGATGCTAAACACCCCGGATAAGTAAATTAAGATGACCAATATATTAACCAAGAAACGGCCATACTTGTTAATGCTCAACACGAAATTGGTCAGTTGATCGGCGCTGAGAAGCTGCAATTTTTGAATCGAGATTTTCTTAATGCTGGTTCCCCGTTGTGCTTTAATGTTTTTTTCAAATCGCTCAAAGCCGATTCTGATCCAGCTTATTACACGGAAGAGTAAGAATGTTGCAAGCACGACCACTGCAAGGTTAAACACGAATACAACGATTGGAAGATTGAAGAATTTGGCAATCCATTCTCCGGCACTTTGTGTAAATCCTTGGATTTCTTCGATCGGACTAACAAATTGCCATGCGGCCCACAATCCAATCAAAAAGAAGAGTAGCCGATTTATGCTGGCAAACCAGGCATTTAAACGAATGGAATCTGATTGCCCAAACCAACCGGCTAATTTTTCATTCAGGGTGGTCCGATCAAGTAACCTATATATTAGCCGTGTATTTATGCGACCAAGTACCCAACCCAATATTAAAGCTAGGAAGGCTAAGCCTAACCGAACCTAGATAGCTGCATCCAGGGTTGTTTGGAAAAATATATCTATTGACATTTTGTTCCTTTCATATCAGGCGATGTTCCTAAGCAAGATTGATTATTTTTTCTCTGGAATATATTCGAATCTGAAGCCATCGATTTGAATATACGGTTGCCATTGTTTATAGCTGATTGCACGCACACGGCGGAGAATCTCATCCTTGCTCATATCTGGTTCGATAACAAACAATTTGTTAAATTGTGCGCGGGTAAATGGCGCACGGGTCCAGGTTTCTTCCGAGATGGGCAGTTCAGTCCCTTTTACCATTAACCCCAAGATTTCGAAGAACAGTGCGGTTTGATGCTCATAAGTGCGCTCCAACAATTCGGCCACACCATCTTCTGGATAAATAGGAAAACGCCTTACAGCGATGATAACTCCCGTGTCCACTTTAGGCTCCATGTGGTGGCAGGTCACACCGTATTCCTTAGCTCGTTCATAAAGGGCAAAATTGTTACATCCAATTCCTGGGTATTCAGGTGAAGCTGGGTGAAAATTTATGGAAGCTTTTTGAGCACGGTTTAGTAGATATTCCGGTACCACCCAGCGCGAGAGATATGAGACGATGTAATCTCCATCCCAGTTTTGGGCAGCATCGGGCAATGGCTCACCCCATTCACCCAAACAATGAATCACTTTACTAAAGTGTTCCTGGCAGAAAGCTAGGGCACGAGCACAATGCGAGTCATTGGCTTTTCCTAGAAACAGGATAGGAATATCAGATTTGGGCATAATTTCCATTATAAACCGGTAGCAGGGATGAGTGTGGGTTGATACGGAAAGGGGGGATCAAGCGATCATAGGATTGCTTTTGCAAATACATAAAACAACCTGTGCAAACACAGGTTGTTTTTCTTCTAAAGATTCTAATGGATCAGCAATATCAGACCGCGTTTCCATGGATCGCCCTACGTCACCAGTTAAAATTTCTCCAGGAGCTAGTCTGCTACTATCGGGTTAATTTGAATCGGGGGGATTATTTTCTATTTTATCTCGTCTGAAATCTACAAACCTATAACCAACTCCGCGCTCGGTTAGCATGTATTTGGGGTCAGACGGATTGGCTTCTAATTTTTGGCGTAAATAATTGATATAAAGCCGAACATAATGAGGCTCATCTCGATATTCATAGCCCCAAACTTTTGTCAACAATTGATCGTGTGTAACAACCCAACCGGCATTTTGCACCAGATGGTAGAGCATACGATATTCTGTTGGGCGCAGTTTGACCAGCTTGCCTTCCAGCCAGATTTCGCGACGGTCAAAGTCTATTTTCAGGCGTTCATCTACCTCGATCAATCCGTGCATCGATCCACTGGCGCCTTCTGTGCGACGCAACACAGCCTTCACACGGCTGACTAACTCGCGTGGGCTGAAGGGCTTGGTGACATAGTCATCGGCGCCCAGTTCCAAACCGCGCACGCGATCATCTTCCTCTCCTTTGGCCGTCAGCATGATGACCGGTACCGTGCTCACCTCACGAATGGTTTCCAAAACTTCAAAACCATCGATATCGGGCATCATAATATCCAATAGGATCAGGTCTGGTGTCACATTGTGCATTTTATTAAGGGCTTCTTTCCCATTAAAAGCCTCGCTTACTTGAAACCCATCATGTTCCAGGTTCATTCGTATAAAGCGCACCATGCGCTCTTCGTCATCCACTACAAGTATTCGGCGGCGTTCAAAATTTTCAGCCATGGTTTTAATCTCTTACAAAACCTATTATGCGTTCTTCGTCCGTGCCTTCTAACACTTCAATGAGGTTGACCCGATGCATAGGCCAGATCACCTGTACTACCTCGGATTCCAGGTATTGTATGTCTTTACCATCTTTCAGACGTGGGTTGGAAACAGTAATTATTGAATCCATTGGTTTTGGCAATTCCTCAATTTCACCAATAACTGAGTGTTCACCTGTGAGATGTATGATAATAGAATGTGCCATAGTTTGAGTATCCTTTCCTTCTTAGTGATTGTTAAAAAATATTTGGAGTTTGAGATTGCCGAGTACTATCGTATCGCCATGCTGTAAAGGCTGATCCGTATTTGGTTCTAATCGTTTTCCGTTTACGTAGGTTCCATTTGAAGTGCCAAGATCCGATAGTACTACTTGCTTACCCTTTCTCTTTAAGGCGGCATGCAAGCGTGAAACACCATTTGAATAGGCCTTATAAGGAGTTAGATCAATATCTGGCAAAATAGGCTGGGCATCACTTACACGCCCCAGGGTGATTTCATCGCGATCCAGGAGCGGCACAAATTGGCCGCTGTCGACTATATGTAACGCAGCCCACGCGTTTAAATCTTCTGGGGCGGATAAATGTTGTGTGGTTTTTAGCACAGTTTGTTCTTGTTGTTCAGGTGGGATATTATGAGTGACTATTGGGTTTAAGTCAATAACCTGTATTCCACATTCACCACAAAACAAAGTGCCTTCCAGATTTTCATGTTTACAATTCGTACAAATGATCATGATGTTTGATCCTAGTCCTTTGCCATGATGAGAGCTCGGGTACCATATTTTATCGCTTTACTTCCTTCTCCGGATATAGTTCGTTCATTTTGAATATTTTTGGCTTCAATGAAGGCTGTATTTGCGAGATCTTGCTCGCCCCATGCAATTAAACTGGTTGCAAGTTGCTTCATTTGTTGGGAAGCCAATTCAAAGTTCCCTTGCTCAACCGCTCTGTGTGCTTTTTCCTGCATACGATATAAGGTTAACTTTCCAAGAGCTTGAATGATCAATTGCGAGGGCATTTCGTTACCGACTTCATCTTTTATGGCAGATGAAAATTCAATTGGTATCGGTTGAATTGGGGTCGGCCTGGCAGCAATGTTAAGTTTTAGTAATCCTTGGGTTAATGTTAGGGAATCTTGAATTGTTAGCGATGGGTCGATCCGAAATTCAAATAATAGGTTCAAAGTTGTGTCTTGTAGCACCGGGCCAAGGTGAATTGAATCTTTTAAAGGCAATGGACCAGTTTCTGGCTGTGTCCGAAATGCGTAAGTCATCTTGACTCCGGTATGGATTTTTATTTCCAAGATAACGTTATCGGCGATGGTTTGAGAGAGCGATTCGAACTTATCTATCAGAAATCTTTGGATTTCTTCTGGGCGTGAGATATAACGGCTGCTGCCGCCTGTTTGCTTGGCAAGGGTATCCAGAAACTCGTCGTTCCACTCTTTCCCTATACCCATTGTGCTTATGCCAATTCCTAGCTGGGAGGCTTGCTCCGCGAGTTTAAGGCACTCCTTTTCATCACCATACGTACGACCATCGGTTATAAGAATAATATGATCCACATAGTCTTTGTTCGAATTCTTTTTAATTTCGTCAAATGCTGCTTGCAAGCCTTGAAATATTTCGGTTGAACCAGATGGATTCAACATGTGGATTCGATTTTCAAGCCTATTTATTTCATAGGACGATGTTGCTGGTATAACAACTTCCGCACGATCACTAAATGTAATCATACTAATAACATCCTGTTGACGAAGGTTCCGCATCACCTTTATGGCAGCGCCTTTTAGCATTTCCATTTTATCACCCTGCATAGATGTTGAACGATCAAGTACCAGGCAGATGTTTAACGGGGGCGCAGTAATTTCCCCCACATTTTTGTGTGGTGAGATTTCCAGAAGTACATAAATAAGCTGTGGTTCATCTGAGCGTAGCAAATTAGGTCGACTGTAATATGTTTTTAGCCGTATTGGTAAATTAGACTGTTTATCAGTCGGTAGTGTGGAATCGTATTTTTTTCGTAACTTTTGATTAGAGAGGGTTTCATAGGCCTGCTTAATGTCTAAGAATATCTCTGTTTCCCCAGCTACTTTATTTTTATCAGGATGCAAACGTTGGGCAGCTTGAAGGTAAGCTTTTTTAATCTCCTCCCGTGATGCATTTCGTAATACACCAAGTATTTCGTAATAATCAGGGGGCATCTAAATATTACCCAATGAGTTGAGCAAGAATTACGCTGATGTTATCGGGCCCTCCTGCTGCGTTTGCAGCTTCAACAAGGTTTTGACAGGCGCGATGCAGGTTGGGTGCTTCTTTGATCATCTGCACCATATCTGGGTCGGTGACAACACCCCAGAGGCCATCACTGCAGACCATAAGATAGCCGGGCTTTGGAAAGGCAATTGTAAATACATCAGCTTCAAAAATTTCTCCCTGCCCCAGTGCACGATATAAGACATTGCGATGAGGATAATCTTCTGCTTCATCCGGGCTGATATGCCCAAGCTCTTCAAGACGCTTAACCAATGAATGGTCACGAGTGATAACTTCAGTTCGCCCGTCTGGTTGGATGGTATATGCACGGCTATCACCAACGTGAGCGATTGTGACTTGTTGACCGACGACTAGGGCAGCAGTTAGGGTAGTGCCACTATTGGGCGCCTTGGTCTGAATGGTTTTTTGTGCATCCTTTACTGCGGTCTGCATGATCTCTTGTAAAGATTCTTGAGGCTGAGAGGGGCTTAATGCAAACAAATACGGCGCAAATTTTTTCATGATATGACCGGACACAATTCGAACAGCTACATCGCTTGCCACCTCCCCATCTTTATGGCCGCCCATACCATCTGCAACGATGAATAAGCCAAAAGGCAAACTGCCAGAATTCCCGGCCATTGTCGAGGTTATGGTTAATAAGCTGTCTTCGTTGATCTCACGCTGTTTGCCGGAAGATTGCCCAGATGCAGCTATTAATTGGGGTAATTCATATTGAACATTTGACCTATTTAAGATCGATTGAACTTTTAAATCTGAGAGAGGAGCTGTGGTAGTTTCCTCAATTCTATTTGCACGTTTCTTTCTACCGAACAGCTTGCGGAATAAATCCGTCACAATATTATCTCCTTCTCAAGCGAGCAATGCATAAATCTCGTTGTTGGTTGAGCCAATATACACTATATCATCATACACCAATGGAGAACCGATAATCTGACCATCTGTCCCAAATTTCCATCGTAATCGACCTGTACGAGATTCCAGACAGTATAAATAACCGTCAACTGAACCGCAATAAACTGAGTCTTTGTATACAACTGGAGAACTGCTAACTTGGTGATCTGTACCAAAACGCCAAATTTCTTTTGCTGAGCGAGTGTCTACACCATATATAAACCCATCTGCTGCACCGACAAATACAATATCATCGTTTACAGAGGGTGATGAAATCGAACCTTTGCCCATCCGAAAACGCCATATTACAAACCCATTACGATTATCTAAGGCATAAAGCGTAGAATCATGAGAGGTGAACAGCACCATTTCCCCGCTGATTGTCGGGGAGGATGTGATACCGCGTTTGGCACTGAACCGCCATTTCAATTTTCCGTGAAAATCAATTGCCAGAAAATCTCCTTGTTCATTGCCTACATATACCAGGTCATTGGCTATTATAGGAGTGGAGCGGACAAAGTCTGATGTTTCAAATTTCCATGCTGAGCGTCCAGTATTTAAGTTTACAGCGTGCAGGTGCTGGTCATCAGAACCGAAAAAAGCATGTCCTTCAGCAATTCGGATAGAGGATCGTACCGGGGCTTCTGTGTAATAGGTCCACACTACTTTTCCGGAGCGTGAACTAATCACATGAAGCCGATGATCTTCTGACCCAAAGTAAATATTGTCATCGAAAGCGACAGGTCTTGAAACAATACTGCCTTCGGAAGGATATTTCCACAAGAACTCTCCATCAGCCGCGTTGAGTGCATACAAATTGTTATCATAGCTACCCACGAAAATTGTATTTTTATAATTTAATGGTGCACCGCGGATCTCATCTTCGCATTTGAATGACCACAATGGTTTGATGCCATCTCCTGGACCTCCCATGGTTGCAGTCTTTGAAAGGATGCCTGTTTTTTGACCGGCAGCCATTAGAGAATTTTTCATATCTTCTGATGTCTGGAAGCGGTCTTCAGGGTTATATTCTACAGCTCTTGAAATGACAGCTTCCATTTCGGCAGTGACGCCAGGATTTATTTTCCGGAGTGGGCGTTCTTCAAAAGAGAAAGGTGGTTCCATGCGCGGATCGCGTCGAGAAAGGGCGTGGTGCAAGGTTGCACCCAATGCGTACATATCAGCCAGAGGGGTGGCTTCGCCCCGATATTGTTCAGGTGGAGAATATCCCTCGGTACCGATCATCGTCCCTTTTTGGCCCGTCTGGAAGATTTTGGCGATGCCGAAATCTACGAGTTTAATATCTCCGTTGTGATCAATCATCACGTTGGATGGTTTCATATCCCGGAATATGATCGGGTCTGGTTTGTGGTTATGTAAAAAGAAGAGCACATCGCATAGTTCAATGGCCCAAGTCAGTACCTGTTTTTCACTTAGAAAACCTTCATTATCGGAAATTACCGCTTCAAGATCTTTGCCATGGATATATTCAAGCACAAGATAGGAACGGATTTCTTCTGAGAAGTAATCATAGATTCGGGGAATTGCTGGATGACTAAGTGTAGCCAGAATATTGGCCTCGCGCTCAAAATTTTGCACAATTGTTTTGCGCACATCTGGATCGGTTGTGTTATTTACCATTTCTTTAACTGCAACCAATTTGACTACATTTGGAAAATGTAGATCTCTGGCTCTGTAGACGGATCCCATTCCACCAACCCCAATAACATCTTGGATTAGATAGCGCTCCAAAAGGGTAACGCCCGAATCCAGCTGTCTTTGTGGGATTGCTTCCTCGTTATTATCTTCCGGCGGGACTATGTGTTTTGTTTCCAGTAGAAATCTCCTGAAATGAATAAATAATGATAGTTTGTCTTACACAAATAAAATATTGCAATATTGGATTATTATAGTAGGCACTTATTGGTTTGACAACCATACTTAAGTTTACCCTGGCTCAAGGTAATAACTGCTTACTATTTTGTAAAGGGTGGCTCTTGCCTTGTAGCCCTTTTTACGGCAAAATTAAGACTACAAATGCTGTTTGTCAGGATCTTTTGAAAAAGTGTGATCCTGGAAAAACGACCAGACATAATTGAGCAATACTTTACCAAATGAGCGCATGCCCATCGGTATTATTTGGCAGAATGCAGTGGACTATAATTTCAACCGTTCAATAAGTCGGAACGACAGTTTGTCGAAGGTGTAAAATCCCGATGACAACCCATCCATTATCTGGCGTTTACGCAGCTGCTGTCACCCCACTTAAGCCTGATTCAACCCCTGATACTGAAGTGTTTCCCGATTTTCTGGCCTTCCTAGCCGAGCGCGGTTGTCATGGGGCCCTGATACTGGGAACGACAGGTGAAGGCCCATCCTTCTCGGCCGAAGAACGAATGGCTATTTGGCAAGCAGCGATAAAAATTCGCGAATCGCATCCCGAATTCCGTCTTTTGGCCGGTACCGGCACCCCTAGTTTACAGGAAACCATTGAATTGACAAAAAGGGCCTTTGATCTGGGCTTTCAAAGTGTGGTTGTTCTTCCACCGTATTATTTTCGCGAAGCCAGCGAAGATGGATTGTTCACATGGTTCGAGCGGTTGATCCAAAAAGCTGTCCCAGCGGATGGCTATCTGCTGGCCTATCACATCCCTGGTTTAGCAGGGATTGGCTTTTCTCGAAATCTACTCATGCGGCTCAAAGATGCTTTCCCAGTACAGTTTGCAGGTATCAAGGATTCATCTAACGACCCCGACTTTGCTAGCTTTCTGGGCCAAACTTTCGGAAAAGATCTGGCGGTCTTTACCGGCATAGACTCGAATTTATCACTGGCTTTACAAAATGGAGCCGCAGGCTGTATCACGGCGCTGGCTAACCTGATCTCGCCGAGCTTGCGTGCTATCTATGATGGTATATCTCGAAACGAAGATCTTTCAGAAACGCAAATCTTAGTGACTGCTCAGCGCCGAATCTTGGAACAATACGTGCCCTTTCCATCGCTAATTAAAGGCTTGGTAGCTGACAAACATGGATTTCCACGTTGGCCAGTCCGGCCTCCGCTGGAAGATATCCCTAAGATTTCTGTAACTCAAGCTTCAAGAGAGTTGGATGAGTCTGTATAGCCAAGGGACCTCACAGACTGATTCCACCTCAAGAACTATACACCTTTTGAGTACTATACCCCTACCATGACAACTTGGCGATTGATCAAAAATGAGGCTGCTTCCGGAGCATGGAATATGGCTGTGGATGAGGCACTACTCGAACATACTGGCCGCGGCGCTTCACTAGCGACTTTACGCTTGTATGCCTGGAACCCGGCCTGCCTCTCGCTTGGCTTTTCACAACCGTTTAGGGAGGTTGATATAGCAGAAATACAGTCGTATGGCTGGGAAGTAGTGCGCAGGATGACGGGTGGACGTGCTATCCTGCATACCGACGAACTGACCTATTCCGTCACCGGGCCACCTGATGAACCCAATCTGGAGGGCACGATTCTTCAATCATATAATCGTTTGGCGGGGGCATTATTGGTTGCCACGCGTGACCTACATTTGCCAGTAGAGATGAAAGATGGTGGCTCAAGCAACAATAACCACTCCAACCCGATTTGCTTTGAAGTACCCTCAAACTATGAGATTACGGTTGATGGGAAGAAGTTGATCGGCTCGGCTCAGGCGCGCCGCAAGGTGGGGGTGCTGCAACACGGATCAATGCCGCTGACTGGCGATTTGACCCGAATTTGCCAGGTAATGGTCTTCACGGACGAGGCGAAGCGCGAACGGGCTAGGCAGCAGCTAAGGGCACGCGCACTGACGGTCGAAACCGTTTTGGGGCAGGAAGTGGCCTGGGAAACCGCCGCGCAGGCTTTTATCCGAGCCTTTGAAGCGCAGCTGGGGCTGAAGCTCGAGGTAGGGGAATTGTCACAGTCCGAAGTTGAACGTGCGGAGGAGCTCCTAAAGGAAAAATATGCGCACCCCTCCTGGACTGAGAGAATTTAATACCCAAAATATAATGCCCCGTGAAATTCACAGGGCATTATCCTATTTCTTATCATTTTGGCTTCCGAGAGGTACAGAAGTTACTTTTGATTTCTTTGCAGTCGTACGGCGCATGCGATCTTCATCTACTGTGCGAATACCATTCCTGACTTGGTTAATCGTGCGTTCCAGTTCGTCTTGCAGGCGATTAAGTGTGTCGGACACGTAATCATCTGCTTCACGTCGTGTAGCCTCAGCATCGGCATCTACCTGGCTAAGGATTTGATCAGCACGTCGTTCGGCTTCCCGTGTGACTCCGTCTTTATCAACCATATCATCCGCTTTTTCACGTGCTAACTCAATGGTGCGATTGGCTTCCTCTTGTGACTGGGCCATGACCCGGTCGCGTTGGGAGAGTAATTGCTGAGCTTTCTTAACTTCTTCCGGGATGGCGATACGCATCTGGTCGATGATATCTAACATACGGTCTTCATCTACAATAATATTTTTTGAAAACCAGAGAGCCTTACCCTCATTGAATAATTCTTCTAGACGGTCAATCAGTTGTAGGATGTCCATAGACTCCTCCGTTTAACCTCGACGGATTCCCCAATTCTATCCGATTTTTAATCTCTGAGTGAGGTTTGAACGTCTTGCTCATCAATATTGCTAAATCTTTGTTTTAGCGCATCATGTACATACGGCGGCACCATGCTTGATACATCACCACCCAGCGAGGCAATCTCACATACTGTGGTTGATGAAAGGAAGGTGTGCCCTTCGGATGTAATCAGCGAAACAATTTCAATATCTGGTGACAGGCGATGATTGGCCAGTGCCATACGAAATTCATACTCAAAATCTGAGAAGACTCGCAATCCGCGCACGATGACTTTGGCTCCAATTTTATGAGCATAGTTTACCGTCAGGCCGCTGTAGCCGGTCACTTGGATCTTGGGATTGCCGGCAACCGCTTTTTTCACTAACGATATGCGCTGCGCGGGCGAGAAGTATAAAGATTTGAGCGGCTTATCGTACACAGCCACTATGAGTTCATCGAACAAACGCGAAGCGCGTTTTGCAATATCTACGTGACCATAATGTATCGGATCGAAAGTGCCCGGAAATAATGCTTTGATCATTTTGTCTTTATGTCTCCTGGTCGTCCTGAATTTTTAATATCTTGGCTATTTGCCTATGATATGTAAAAATTATCAGGCTAACTTATATCCCCTTTGCCATTGCCCCAAAAACGTTCCAGGGCTTCAGAAAGCAGGGCGTGTTCAGGTTTTTCAAGGTTGGCATCTGTATTAAATAAATTCAGTGCTTGTGAACGTGCATTCTCAATTAATGCTATATCGGTTAAGCTGGCCATCCTTAAACCAGATGCATAGCCAGACTGGCGTGTTCCTAAGAATTCACCGGGCCCGCGCTGCTGCAAATCGCGTTCAGCCAGAACGAAACCATCGTTGGATTCAACCATAGCCTGCAGGCGTTCATTTTCCATTGCGTCTTCATGTGCGGGAATCAAGAGGCAATACGATTGTTCTGAGTCGCGTCCGACACGCCCGCGTAACTGGTGTAACTGCGTCAGACCGAAGCGGTTTGCGCCTTCAACGAGCATGACGGTTGCGTTTGGTACGTCCACGCCAACTTCCACAACAGTTGTTGAAACCAGAATATCAAATTTTTTGTTCCGGAAATCGAGCATGATCGCATCTTTTTCGTCGGGTTTCATTTTCCCGTGTAGCAAGCCAATTTTGAGATCCGGGAAAATCTCCTTTGAAAGGATTTCGTGATCATCTACGGCGGCGCGTGCATCAACCTTATCACTCTCTTCGATTAACGGATAAATGATAAATACCTGCCGCCCGTTGTTGATCTGGGCGCGGATCAGGGTGTAAGCACGTTCGCGTTCTTTTGGGGAGAGTACATAGGTATCGATCGGTTTGCGTCCGATAGGCATTTCATCCATGACACTGATGTCGAGGTCACCGTATAAGGTTAATGCCAGTGAACGTGGGATTGGCGTGGCTGTCATTACCAACAGGTGGGGTGTACTGCCCTTGGTCCTTAAGGCAGCGCGCTGTTCCACGCCGAAGCGATGCTGTTCGTCAATCACCGCCAGTTGTAAATCTGCAAATTTGATCGGGTCTTCGATTAGCGCATGGGTACCGATCAGGACTTTGATGCTGCCATCTTTTAGCCCTTTTCGGATTGCTTCTTTCTCAGCCTTGGGCGTGTCTCCGACTAACAAGCGAATCTCGTCTTCAGAGAGAATTCCATTTTCACCAGTCATCAGCTTGATGAAGTTGTTGTAATGTTGATCCGCCAAAATGGATGTGGGTGCCATGATGGCCGCTTGAGAGCCCGCATTTGTGACAATGGCTGCGGCTGTTATAGCAATCACCGTTTTTCCAGAGCCGACATCACCTTGTAATAAGCGGTTCATTGGGCGGCCAGACCCCAAATCAACTAATATGTCATCAATGGCGCGTTTCTGAGCCTTGGTGAGTTCGAATGGCAAGGATTTAAAACGTTCTTCGAGCCAATCATCTTGAACATCAAAGATGCGTCCAGGCACAGATTGCCAATCACGTTTCTGGCGCAGAACACCCATTTGCAAGAAGAAGATTTCATCAAAGGCCAATCGTTTGCGTGCAGCCTTCAATTTTTCTTGCGAATTTGGGAAATGTGCTTGCAAGAGTGCATTATTAAGTTCAGGTAGTTTTGCAGCTGAGCGCACACTTTTCGGCAAATGATCGGTCACCCGTAGGGCCCAGTGAGTGACTACCTGGTTCATCAAGTTACGCAGCCACTTTTGGGTAACTTTCGCAGTTAATGGGTAGATAGGCACGATACGATTTGTGTGTAAATTTTCTATTTCGACTGGTTCGAATTCAGGGTTATTCATCACCAACCGACCTAGGTATTGCTCCACCTTACCTGAAACAGAAATGGGATCATCTTTCTTCAATCGATTTGCTATCCAGGGTTGGTTAAACCACGAAAGTCGTAACGTGCCTGTGCTGTCTGAAATAATTACTTCAACCAGTTGGGATTTGCCTCCGCGAATGGGGCGTGTACTGACTGATTGAACTGCTGCAATTACGGTCACCTGCTGTCCATAAAATAAATCCTTGATAGGCTTGAGCTGGCTATAATCTTCATAGCGGTACGGGAAGTAATAAAGCATATCGCCTAAGGTATACAGGCCCAGCTTCTCCAATGTCTTTGAATGGCGTGGCCCGACCCCTTGCAATACGGTCAGGTTGGCATTTAGGGCAGCGGGTGTAGCAGATGTTTTGCCGCCAGGGGCGGTCTCAGACCGACCTGGTTTTGCTTTCGTTTTTAGTTTCCCTTTTCCGGGTTCTGTTTGGGGTGCAGATGGTTTTTGTTTGGTGGAAGCAAGTTTGGGCTGAGTGTGAGGCGTGTTGTTTTCCTTTTGTGCCGCCTCAGGATATTGTTCTTGAATCCGATTCCACAGTCCTTTAAGCGATTCAGCCCGGGATTCAGTCGTTAAGCTGGCGTATGATCCCAATCGTTCGAGCACGGCCTGGATGATTTCATCGGTGATATTATCTGCACGGGCTTCGCTCTCCCAGTAATCAAGCATTTTTGCGAGGCCACCGATGATGGCTGTGTCGTTATATTTGTTTTGATGTTCAAGACGAAAAAATTTACGAAGATTCACTAACGAGGGTTGCATAGCAGTATTTTATCATGAGGGAAATTGGATAACTAATGGATGACCGCTGCAAAACCCAACCCGTTTGGCCCGACATGCGTGCCGATCACAGTGGTTACATTAACCATTAAAATTTTGCGCGGGATAGATTGTCTGATGGTGTTCATCAACTCATCGAGTAATTGGAGTGCGCGGGTTTCAGCATTGGAATGCAGGATTGCCAGGCGCTCTAATGGGCCAAGCTCTTGCAATGTTTTATAAATACGGGCCCCAGCCTGTTGTGTGGTTCGCACCGTTCCGAGAGACAATATTTCACCATCTTTGAGTGCAACAATTGGTTTGAGACTCAATATTCCAGCCAGCGTAGCTTTAGTGCCATGCACACGTCCGATTCTTTTGAGATATTTCATCGTGTCTAGTGCGGCGATCACCTTTTGTCGCGCTCTTGTGGATTTGATAGCATTATAAATTGCATCTAAGCCCACATCCTCCAATGCAGCCTCCGCGGCTGCCAACACCTGGAATCCAAGCCCCAATGAGAGCGAGCCACTATCGATTACTTTGATGCGGTCTCCGAAATCTTTAGCGGCTAATCGAGAGGTATTAAAGATATTTGTTAATTGGTGGGCTGCATGAATGGAAATAATATGATCGCATCCAGCCTTTATCAATTTTTCATAACGCTCTGAAAATTCCCCAATGGAAGGTGCGGAAGTGGTAGGTAGGGATTTAAAGTGAGGTAAGCGTGTATAAAATTCTTTACGCGTAATACCGTTCCCATCTACATACGCTTTTCCATCCAATACAAGCACCGCAGGAACCACTTTAATCCCAAGTTGATTGACAATATTATTTGGCAAATCGCAAGTGGAATCAGTGACAATGCCTATTTTCATTTTTGGAAAACCATTCTTTTTAAAAATGGTGAGAGGCTAAGGGCCCTGCGTTGTAATTACGCGACCTTGGGCTCTTCACGAATCAAGATTACTTAATTATTCCACGGATATGATCAGCTGATACTGTGGCTGGCCGCCATTTTGTAATTCAATCTCCTGTCCCTCATAGGCTTCCTGGACCACATTGGAAATAAGTTTGGCATCAGTTTCTGGCAGGTCTTCACCATAATATAACGTGATTAGCTCACGCTCTTTGGCATTTGCTTTTTTGAGTATTTTCAGGCAAGCGCGCTCGACAGATTTTTCAGAGCAAACTAGTTTGCCATCCAAAAGCCCAATAACCTGGCCTTCCTTCACCTTGACACCTTCAATTTCCACGGAGCGTGTCGCGATAGTGATTTCACCGCTATTAACCAACGTCATTGACTTATTCATCTTCTTTACGATGATTTCTAAATCACTGTCTGGGTTGAGAGCCAGCATCGCAGAAAATCCTTGCGGGGCATTGAGGCTTGGCACAACCTCCACATTTTTAGCACTTAGCTTTTTTGCTTGATTGGCAGCCAAAATAATATTCTTATTATTTGGCAAGAGGATGATGCTTTCAGTGGGTAAATCTTCGAAAGCTGCCAAAAGCTCCTTTGTGCTTGGGTTCTTCGTTTGACCGCCTTCAACGATTGCAGCCACACCCAGGCTGGCAAAGATCCGACTCAGTCCGGGCCCAGGGGAAACAGTTACTACCGCGATCTGCCCGAACTCTGTATTTGTTAACACCAAGCTATCGCCTTTGGCCTTCTTGTCGATTTCATCCATCTGGGCTGCCAAGTTTTCCATAGCTACCTTGGTGATAGTTCCTAGTTCCATGATGTAATCTATCGGCAGATAGCGGTTTTCCAAGGGTACATGAATGTGCATACGGTACATATTCTCGCCTTCAGCCATTTGTATGGAGGTGCCCAGCTCTTCAAGTTTGGCGTAAAATTTTTCCAAATCTAATTCTTTGTGGGGACGAAAATCTACAACGACCTCAAAATCTTGTCCTTCCTCGATCTCTTGCATGGCGCTCTCAAAGCTCATAGCCGAAAGAGACTGGACCGATACTAAGGGAGTATCCAAAGGCTCACCGTTTATGTAACGCAACATGCCTTCCAGGATAAAAAATAGACCTTTGCCGCCTGCGTCAACAACACCGGATTCCTTGAGAACCGGAAGCAGGTCTGGGGTGCGTTTAACCGATTCGTCCGCTTCTTTAACTACCGAAACCAGGATTTCGACTAGGTCTTGCTTGGACTTCAAACTTGCGTCTGCTGCTTTCGCAATGTCCTTGGCAACGGTCAGTATCGTCCCTTCCACGGGACGGGCGCCACCTTTATAGGCCGTATCGCGTGCCTCGGCAAAAGCTTTAACCAGCCCCGGGCCATCCAGTACAGCCTGACCTTGCAAACTGCGCGAAAAGCCGCGCCAAAGTTGAGAAAGAATAACGCCTGAGTTTCCGCGGGCTCCCATCAATGCGCCTTGAGAGAGAGCGGTGGCAATTTCCGTAAAACTAGATTGAGACAGCTCGCTGATTTCATCTAAGGCAGATTGCATCGTCAGGACCATATTAGTGCCTGTGTCGCCATCTGGAACCGGAAAAACATTTAATGCATTTACAATCTCTTGATTGGTACGTAGCCAGTCCAGACCAGCTTTCACAAGGCGCTTAAGTGACTGCCCATCCACCACAGCTTGGGGAAATTTTGTTAGTCGTCTTTGTGTCTTTGGGGAATCTAAGCCCATAATGTCTTTTGCTCCTCAGGCTTATCAGTCGGTGTCGCTAACCCGCAAGCCTGTTATATGTACATTAATATTGTTGACAGGTAGATCTAATGCTTTTTCCACATGGTAACGGACTGTGTTGACTACATTGTTTGCTACAGTGGAAATCCGAGTACCATACTCTAAAATTATGTAAATGTCAATATTTAACTCTTCGTTTTCATGGTTTACAGATACTCCCCGAGTTGGCTCTCGTGTGAGCGTGTTTACCAATCCTTGGGCTAGGTTTTTATGCGCCAAACCAATTACACCGTATGATTCCAGAGCTGCATGATACGCAATGGTTGTGATAGCATTTAGGGAGATGTGAATTCTGCCTAAAGATATAGTCTCTTTGCCCATAAGTCTTCCCATTGTCTGATATTACAACTCTTCTTGTCTAAGGATACGTTGTGTGATAAAATGCTGTGCTTGCGGGAGCAAGTCCAAGTTCTGATATTATAGCAAGAAAGGTATTCGTAAGATGGCCAAATGTGCCCAGTGCGGAAAAACGACAACTTTCGGCCACAATCGGTCGTTTTCAATGCGTGCTACTAATCGCAAGTTTAAACCTAATTTGCAAAAAGTAACCGTTTTTGAGGGCAATCAAAAGGTTAAAAAATTAATGTGCACCCGTTGTATTCGCACATTGTCTAAATCGAAAGTGTAACTGTAACTGCCAACTACTTTATTGATCGATAAAATCGCGGCCACTTCCGCGGTTTTTTTTATTTCCATGTTTAATATTGGGGGAGTGATACCAAACCGTTGAAGATTATAAATCTCTTAATGCTGCGATCCCCGTTGCAATACCGTGTGAATGTTTAAAAATTGCAGTGGCTGCTACAAAAGCATTTGCACCAGCAGCTATCATTTTTGGCAGGGTTTCTGAGGAAATTCCTCCGTCGACTTCCAGCCAAGCCGATGATCCAAGCGCATCCAATTTTTCACGGATTTTTGCCACCTTCGCAACAGATTCGGGCAGAAATGATTGCCCAGAAAACCCCGGATTAACGCTCATTATTAGGACCAAATCTACCATATTCAGCACAGGGAAAATAGATTCTGCCGGCGTGCCGGGATTGAGTGTAACGCCTGCCTTACAACCCAACGATTTAATTTCTTGCAAAGTGCTGTGCAGGTGCGGACAGGTCTCTACATGGACGGTCAAATTCGCTGCACCAGCCTTGGCAAAAGCTTGAAGCAGGTTTTCGGGATTTTCAACCATCAGGTGAACATCAAGCGGCAAGTCCGTGCCACGCTTGCAGGCCTCGACGATAAAAGCTCCCATTGTCAAGTTGGGCACGAATTGACCGTCCATCACATCAATGTGAATCCAGTCTGCGCCAGCTGTTTTGCAGGTTTGTAGCACATCGCCCAGATGCAGAAAGTCTGATGAAAGAATCGAGGGAGCAATAATGAACTGTTCAGTCATCAACGAATCGGCGGATTGTAAGTGAAAAAAACCCACATCCAAAACGGGATCAAGCCGCCGACTGCTATCAAAGCCAACAATCCAAGAATGACGGATGCCCAATCAATGTCTGGAGAAGTAGCGGTGTCTGCACCCGAATATACCGGTCCAGAATCCGATAAGGTTTCAGGTGCCATTGAAAACTCAGTAGGTCTTTCAGGTTGAGTCTGTGTCCCAAAGCGCATGAGCACACGTCCCAACTGATCTGCTGTTCGATAACGCGCAGAGGGTTCTTTTGAGAGCACCTTGTTCACAATCTCTTCAAGCTTCTCTGGAATCTCCGGCAGATATTCAGAGATGGGTTGCGGTTGGGAATCGATGTGTAACCGTGCCAGTGCTTCAGGTGTGCCAGCATTAAATGGTAAGGAACCAGTTAAGGTTTCATATAAAACAATCCCAAGCGAGTAGACATCCGAAGCTGGCGAAGGTGGCTCTCCAGCTGCTTGCTCAGGTGAAAAATATTGCGGTGAGCCCCAAACAACTTCGCTGCGTTCTTCAGGATGGATCGTTGCAAGTGCACGGGCAATGCCAAAGTCGGTAACCATCAGGCGTTTGTCAGGCGTAACAAGCATATTATGCGGCTTGACATCGCAATGAACTAAGCCCGCACGGTGCGCGTAACCAACTCCAGCGCATGACTGCACGATCAATGGGATTGCTTCTTCTACGTTAAAGCGTCCGCGTTGGCGTAAAAGGGTCTTTAAATCAGAACCCGGAACATGTTCCATTACGATAAACAACTGGCCATTATCAAGCCCAAAATCATGTACTGTAACGATGTTGGAGTGTGAGAGGTTGGCTGCCGCACGGGCTTCCTGGCGAAAGCGTTCCTGAAAAGATTGGTTGTCGCTGAAATCTGCCCGTAATACTTTAATGGCAACATAGCGTTCAAGCATTGAATCACGTGCGCGGAACACTTCGGCCATGCCACCTGTACCAACTTTCTCTAACAGTTGATAGCGATTGTTGAGAAGAGTACCTTCTTGCATAAGGAAATCGATTATATCACCAGACCCCAAAATTGATTTTTATAGAAATGACACAGGTCAGTAGGGGTGTATAATCGCCTGCATGCGTGAAGCTTTGGTGGTATATAACCCTGCTGCGGGACGGTTCCCCGTTAAACCACATTTGAAAGCTATCGAATCCGAACTCGCCAAAGCTGGCTGGAAAACAGAAATTCTTGCTACAAAGAGCGGCGAACATGCTGTTCAACTTGGTAAACAGGCTGCCGCTGAAAAACTTGATGCGGTTTTTACCGTCGGGGGCGATGGCACGATTGGTCAGGTATCCAGCGGATTGATCGGCTCTGAGACAGCCTTGGGGGTTCTGCCAGCAGGTACCTCCAATGTATGGGCAAATGAACTTGGCTTGGCCCCGTTTACCTTGGCGAATCCTGGTCGCTTACGTGAAAATGCCAGAATTTTGGCAAATTCATCCATCCAGAAAGTTGATGTGGGCAGCTGCAATGATCATTCGTTTATGATGTGGACCGGCCTCGGCCTGGACGCGCTCGCTATCCGCAGTATCAAGCTGAAATCGCGATTTGAAAAATTCTTTGCCGTGCCTGCTCATGCCGTGTCTATCATTTGGAATGCGAGTCGATGGAAGGGCATGCAACTGCGAATATGGGCCGATGGACGGGAAATGGAAGGCCACTACCTTTTATTGATTGCCAATAACATTCGCACCTACATGGGCGGGCTCTCCACTCTTTCACCGAACGCTTATCTAGATGACGGCTTGCTCGACCTGTGGCTCTTCCGTGGGGAAAATCTTGCAGATGCCCTGCGCATTGTGTACGATTTACGGAGTGGGCATCATCTTAAATCTAGTAAAGCCCAACACATAACCTTCCAATCCCTACGTGTGCAAGCCGATTCTCCTTTTTTTATTCACATGGATGCGGAATCAAAAGAAGCTACGCAGGAAGCAAAAATTACTGTTATCAAACGCTCACTAAGGCTCTTGATGCCGCCTAATTCGCTCCACCTTTTGCAAAACGCATCGAAAAATGTCACGTAACGATTTACCATCTTTATTAAACGGACGCGTTATTTTGGGAGCAATTGGAGTTGCCGGGCTGCTTGTATTGATCACGTTATTTTCTATCGGATGGACCACACCGGATCCTATTCAGGACTTTGGGTTTGCTCCCGCTGATCTAACCATAATTCCAGCCCCCAGTGCTACCCTTAATGTCACCCCAACATTTACCCCCGACCCGCTCATTGTGGGTACACCCACGCTAGGCCCAGGTGTAATCGGCCTTGGTGGGTACGTCCAAATCATAGGCACGGATGGTGAAGGTTTGCGTCTACGCGTTGAGCCAGGCTTGAATGGGGAACTAGTCTTTCTTGGCTACGACGAGGAAGTCTTTGTAGTTCATGATGGCTCGCAAAATATCGATGGATATACCTGGTGGTACCTGGTTGCGCCTTATGATCAGGGCCGGGCTGGCTGGGCGGCAGATGAATTTCTGGGAGCAATTCCTTCACCCTAACTACTGAGGGCTGCGTAAATAGTTGAACCAAAATTCTGTTGGATTAGAGCCAACCCGAATAAGCAAGTTTAGAGTTTTATGCAAGGAGCAGTAAAAACCTTGCGAAGGTTCGGATCCTCCGGCTTCGTCTATCCACCTGTGCCTCCCGGAGGACCATGTGCGTACTGGTACAGGCAGTACAGGACTTTGTAAGGCTTTCTGCAATAGGAGAACTAATGAACGAAAAACCAACTGACATCACAGCCAATAAAAAGACGCGCGAATTAACATTAACTTGGGACGACGGGCACATTAGTGTATACCCATTTGGGCTGCTGCGCGCAGCTTGTCCATGTGCTTCCTGCCGGGGTGGCCACGAAAATATGGGCAGCGAACCTGACCCAGATGTCTTTAGTGCCGATTTAAAAGAATCTGCCTCCACGCGGCTAACCAATGTTATTGCGATTGGTTCTTACGCCCTCTCGATTGTCTGGGAGGATGGACACGATTATGGCATCTTCAATTGGCACTATCTACGGGCTTTATGCCCTTGTGACGAAGATCATAGTAATTAATGCTATTCCTCAAAAGTAGATAGCCGCCCCTGCATATCAAAAGCAGGGGCCATTGGCTTATCTAATTGGTGGCTCTTGGTGTTCGAGTTGGTGTCTGGCTTGGAGTGGGGGTTATGGTCGGAGTTCTTGTAGGCGAAGGTGTGATACTGGGTGTCGGTGTGCGAATTTCGATGAGATGCTTGCGAGCCACAGCTCGCAAATCACGTGCCGAACCACTTATTGGTAAATCAAGCAATTCTTCCCAGGAATCAGCAGCATTATTTGGCTCTTCTCGAAATTCAAAATTAATAGCACGCCAGTAATATGCAAGCGCTTTTTCATTACTTGTTTCAGCCAGGGATAAGACTGTTTCACCTTGCAAATAAGCATCACCGAATTTCTCTTGATTCATGCTCACACGCATAAGGCTCAGATTTAAATCAAAATCGTCTTTAAAGTATTGATACGCACGTTTCAAATCTGCTTCTGCTTCGTCGATTTCTTCTTGCTCCAGAAAGCATGAGCCGCGATATAAATAAGCTCCACGCTGACGCGAGTCCATGGATATGGCACTACTCAAAACTTCGATAGCGGAGTCACAGTCGTCGATTTTGTAATATGCCTCCCCAAGCATGGCCAGTGCTGTTGCATCTTTCGTTTCGTAACCCACATAAGTCTCTAATACTTCAATCGCACCTGAATCATTGCCCTGGGCGAGATATATCTCACCCAGGGTGAAATAGACCAATAACATAGTTAGATCTGCTTCATTAGCTTTTACGGCAGCTTCTTCAGCCTCATCGATGTTTTCTAAGACCAGGTGGGTTCGCGCTTGATAATAATAAACCAATGGGCCGGGCAAGAGTCGTTCTGCGGTCGTCAGATCAGCCAATGCTTCTTCTGGATCATTTCGGTTTAAGTAAAAAATGGCTCGATCAAGGTACACCTCACCAAAGTTGGGATCGCGTTTCAAAGCTTCTTGATAAAGTGCGGTTATATTCGCACTCGGATCTTGTAACAAACGCGCGCGAGCCAATCCCAAATAGGGTGGACCAAAATCTGGATCTATTTTGAGGGCTTGGTTATAAGACTCTAATGCATTACGAAAATCACCTTGAAAACGATATGCTTCACCAATAAAATAATATGGGTCTGCAGCTTCGGGTTCGTTACGAGCGATTTCGCTCATTCCGGATATGACTGCATCCCAATCCTCTTTCTTGTAAGAGTCTTTTACCAATCTAAAACTGTCTATCGAGATTGGATCCCGCGGTGTATTGACATAGAAGGGAGTAGGGGTTAAGGGTTCAGCTAATAATTCCGCTAAGGGTACAAGAGTGCCTTTGGCAGATTTTCCTTGAGCGGGTGCATTTAAGAAAGTGGGTGTATAGGTAAATGTTGGGGAGGGACCGGGTGTGTTTGGAACGAGTAGGAAAAGTGGATTTCTGTTAGGCAATATAAACCCAAAAACAACAAACCCGATGAGTACTATTCCGACTGCTCCGAACCCAACCAATCGACCTGTTGGGCTGGAGAATAAAGTTCTGAAAGTTCTTTTTCCTTTTAGCTTGTCACTTTCTAATGCCAGTTTTTCTTCCCAAAGGCGTGGACGATCTAAGGGGAAGGGTGGCACGTTTTCATCTGGCGGTAACGCTCCGAGAATAACCAAACCTCGTTCAGCGGTAGCATTCTCAGGGTCCAATTGGAGCGCTGTTTTCAGACAGTAAATACGTTCTTTGGAAGATTCGACCGCTGCGCTCATCCAAATCCAGTACTGGGCGTTATCCTGGTCCGTTTTGATCAGTTCAGTCAGCAGGTCTTTGGCTTTTGGCTTGTCCCCTTCGCGCAGGGCCTCAACCGCTTCCAGAAGTTTGGTATCTTCTGCCATAGGTTGTTTGGTTTACTGCCTGAATTCTGTGAGAAATTGATGAGCTTGCATTGTTGTTACTCGTTAAACCTTTCCACTTGAAATGTTGAAACATCCAAATGTTTTTTACGCCAAAGGTCGGCTTTCGCATTCATTTTGTAACACAGGTTGCTGAAGAAATCGGTATGATCTGGTAACTTTTCCCAAACATTTGGTAAAAAGGTGGCATGCTGCTCGCCATCGCGAAAAAGTACGCCATCTTTCCCGGGCTGTACAATGGTTAGCAAGTCGTCAGGTGAGTTGTATTCGAGTGGTACTGGAAGAGAAAGACGAGATACCTCAATTTCGATTTCAGTAAGTTCATCAGACTGCACATTCGGGAAACGAATATCTTGTAGTGTGGCGGCAATGGTATGTTCGCTCACATCTTCAGCTAATGGTTGATACGCTTCAAGTGTGCCTATGCAGCCCCGCAATTTACTATTGTTGTACAAAGTAACAAAGGAAGCACCTTGCTCCATTAATCGAGTTGAGATAGATTGTTGATCGAGTGGAGGAAGCTTCGTTCTGCGCACACCAGCTTCCAAGGCCTCGCGGGCCAGGCTTAAGAGGCTGTTTTTTTCTTCGTTCGTCAGTTCATCCTCAGGCATTTTGGATCCCCTTATGGGCGCTGTAACTTGACCAGATTTTGATAATTTCTGTTGTAGTACAGTAATGGCTGGCCGTTCGGGTTTTCGCGGGTAGCTATCACTTCGGCCAGAAAAAGGGTATTACTTCCAACTGGGATGGCTTGTGTTACCCGGCAGTCGAAATAAGCCAATCCGCCTTTTATAAGCGGTGCTCCTGTAATTAAAGTTTCAGTTTCAATGCCAATCCACTGATCTTCGGAATCAGGCAAACGTCCAGCGAATCGATCAGAGATTTCCAGTTGGTTTTCTTCGAGTATGGTTACAGCAAAAGCGTTTGACTTTGAAACAAGGGCAAATGTGCGGCTTTCAGACTGCAATGATATGCTTATCAAAGGTGGTTCCATTGCTACGGAGGTGAATGAATTGACGGTCATTCCATGTTGTTCGTTTTCGAAGGAAGCTGTCACGATAGTAACGCCAGAAGCCCAGGTGCGCATTGCCAAGCGTAATTTTTCAGAATCGAGAGTCATTGTTTGTTTCATAGCGCATTCATAATATCTGGGAGGCAAGTGAGAGTCAAGCCAAAATCATTATAAAAACGGTACAGGTTACAGCTATCGTAATTTATAGATTGCATGTCTGGTCATAAATACCTCTTGCTAATTGATCGGCTATTGAGGTAATATTATACGAAATAAATATGAATTCCGGGCACGTATCACCTTCTCGGCTTGCTTCTCGCAACCGTCCACGACCTGTGCGGGTCCTTGGAAGTACGTTTGGCTTGGCGATTTTATTGGCAACCCTGTTTAACCTTTGGGCACCCAGCAATGGACTGTTCTCAGGTAGTTTTTCCGATAAACTAAAAATATTGTTGACTTCGCAGCCAGAAAACGCCTTTGTTGCCACACCACAGCCACAATTGCGGATCGGGATCGTTGCCGGACACGCAGGCAATGATCCAGGCGCAATATGCCGGGATGATACTGGAAACATTGCCTTGACGGAAGCAGATGTCAATATGGATATTGCCAAGCTCGTACAAAAAACCCTGACAGAGGAAGGGTATCAGGTAGATTTACTGAATGAGTTTGATACGCGTCTGAATGGATATCGCGCTGTTGCATTGGTCTCAATCCACAATGACTCTTGTGAATACATCAACGATGAAGCAACTGGATTTAAAGTGGCAGCGGCTATCAATACGCATGATCTCAACCGCGCTGCGCGCCTAACCGATTGTTTGCGGGATCGTTATCAAAAAGCTACCGGGCTCAATTTTCATGCCGGGAGCATTACCAATGATATGCGAGGCTATCATGCTTTTTCGGAAATTGACCCAAACACTATTGCTGCCATCATCGAAACGGGATTCTTAAACATTGACCAAGATATTCTAACCAACCAAACCGAGCGAGTTGCGGATGGTGTTACGCAAGGTATTCTATGTTTCTCCCGTAATGAGAATGTTGAACCAACGCCACTTCCCACTTTTGCGCCATGAAACCTGAATTGACCCAAGCTCAAAAAGCCATACGGAACGCACACAAGGCTCTGGGTATTAAAGATCGCAGCACTGCTCGCCGTTGGGCAGAACAGGCCACTAAATTAGCCCCAGAATTGGAAGATCCGTGGTTAATCCTGGCTTCAGTTTCTAGCCCTAAGGCAAGCGTGGCTTTTATCGAGCGGGCTTTGCAAATCAATCCGGATAGTCCGCGTGCCCAAAAGGGTATGCGATGGGCTTTGAACCGATTGAGAAAAGTGCCCGCTGCGCAAAGAAATGCCATAGTTGGGAAGCAAGGAAACAGCGCAAAGAGAAGAGTGGCCCCAAAAAAGGTTGGAAGGACGCCAGCCTACCTAATATTATTGTTGGCATTTGGTTGCATTGTAGTCATTGCTGTGGCTTGGACAGCCAGCATTTCCCCGGTTATGGCGTCAATTTTAAATATAAGCTCACAATCGAATGCAGAGGCAGGCTCACAAGTATGGGCGCAGGTGGAAATCTCCAAACCAGGTCAAACTTCTGAACCAGCACAAGCCCTCGTAGAAATTGTGCCTGCCCAAGAATCCGTAGTCATCATTGAAGTTGCGCCCACTCAAGAAGCTTCTACCATCGTTGAAGTTGTCCCTGCTCAACCCGCTTCCGTCGTTGTAGAGATAGTACCTATCCAGCCGGCAGCTACCCCAACCGCTCAATTGGCTTTGGCTACGGAGGCAGCAACCACAGATCTTTCATCATTAAACCCTGAAATAGCTCCAACAGAAACTCCAGTAGCGAGTTCTACTCCATCAGGTTCTTTTGTTATGGACATAATTGAGAATACGCCTGTCCCTACACAAAAACCGACTGAAGCTGGCCCAGCTGCGACTGCCAAGGCCGTACAAGCCCCTGTAGGAAATGGTGTGCGTTGGATCGAAGTCAATCTCTCCACCCAAAGCGTGTATGCTTGGGAAGGAGATGTATTGATGAATTCATTTATTGTTTCAACCGGAACCTGGCAGACTCCCACAGTGGTGGGAACATTTAATGTGTGGAACAAGACTCGTATCCAAACGATGTCGGGTCCTGGCTATTCCTTGCCCAATGTACCCTTCGTGATGTATTTCTACCAAGGTTATGGTTTTCATGGCACGTACTGGCATAACAATTTTGGGACACCAATGAGTCATGGTTGTATTAATTTAACGATTCCAGATTCAGAATGGCTGTACAAATGGGCCAGTGTGGGGACAACTGTCAAAGTTCATTATTAGGCAAGTTAACAGATCATGCAATCCCCGATAAACGCTCTCTCGCGCCGTGACTTTTTGAAAATGGCCAGTTACGGGATATTAGGGTTGGCACTGCCTGGTTTTCCTCGAACCTTTTCCACACAAACCTTCAATTCCGACTTGCTTGGTCGCATCATCGAAAAGTCGTTGTGGATATATGCTGAGCCCTCGATACAATCCAATCGGGTCGAAATGGTTTGGCGGGATTTAATTTTTCCACTCAGCGGTGCGGCGATCAGTGATGATCAAAAGGCATATAATCGCGTTTGGTATGAAGTGGATGGAAAAGGTTATGTCTATTCCGGTAGTGTCCAGCCTGTCCGCACTGTGCTAAACAACCCTGTAACTGAGCTGCCACCTAGCGGCTTATTAGGAGAGATCACTGTCCCTTTTACGGATGCGCACAAAGAACCGGATACGACAACCGACGTCGCGCACAGATTGTATTATGAAACTGTGCATTGGATTACACGTACGGCGATTGGCGCTGATGGAGAAGTTTGGTACCGACTTCTGGACGACAAGTGGGATTTGGATTACTATATCCTGGCAAAACATATGCGCATCATCCCAGACGAGGAGCTGGCGCCTCTTTCTCCAGACACTCCCAATTCTGACAAATTGATCGAGGTCAACCTGACCCAGCAGCTTGTACTGGCCTATGAAAAGTCCCGATTGGTGTTTGCAACACGTGCTGCTACCGGCGTACAGATCCGGGCTGGGCGCTGGACAACCCCCCAGGGCGAGTTCATTACCTATTACAAACGTCCCACACGCCACATGGCAGCAGGTGATATTGCAGCCAGTGGCTTCGACTTACCCGGTGTACCCTGGGTTCTTTATATAACCAAAAGTGGAATATCTTTCCACGGTACCTACTGGCACAATGACTATGGTCACCCGCGCAGTCATGGTTGCATCAACCTGACACCTCAGGCCGCCAAATGGTTTTACCGCTGGACAATCCCTATTGTTAAGCAAGGCAAACAATTTGCTTACGAATACTTCGGCACAACTGTCCGAATTTACGAATAATATGAATCCTATTGCAGACTTAACTCGGCGCGAATTTCTAAAACTCAGTGCATCTGGCGTGCTTGGATTATTTTTTGCCGACTCCAATCTCGATCATGTATTGGCGCAATCAGCGCCGCCTGCAAGCTTTGGTCGCGTTTTGATGAATGGCCTGTCCATGTTTGAAGCTCCCTCGTTCAACAGCAAACAATGGCAGGCTTACGGTAAGGACCAAACAGTTCCCATTTCTGAAGTCCTAGATGGTGACGAAGGCTATGGCAATCCATTCAACAAAGCCTGGTACCGCATTGGGGAAGAAGGCTTCACCTACTCAGGCTGGCTGCAGCCGGTGGAAACACATTACAACCAGCCTGAGTTTGACATCCGTTCAGATGGTCAAATCGGTGAAATAACTATTCCATACAGCAAAGCCCGTCCGGAACCAGATATTCGCTTAAATGGACAGCGCCTGTATTATCAAAGCACACATTGGGTTATAAAAACCATTGTAAACCGTGAACAGAAAAGTATCTGGTATGAAATATACGATTTTCATTATCGGAAATCCTTTTATGTACTTTCATATGACATGCGCATTCTTCCGGAAGATGAACTTAGCCCCCTTTCTCAGGACGTACCCGAGGCCTTGAAATATATCCATGTAGACTTGGGTACCCAGTCTGTGACAGCTTTTGAAGATGACAAACCAGTGCTATTCTCGCGTTGCTCAAGTGGCGCTGGTAACACCAAAACTCCTTTAGGTGATTTTCGTACATATCATAAGGGACCTACTGTGCATATGACCAACCAGGGAGATGCCATCGTAGGCATCTTTGATTTGCCTGGGGTGCCATGGGTTTCGTTTTTTACTGGAACAGGGATTGCCTTTCATGGCACATACTGGCATAATGATTATGGCCGTCCGCGCAGTCATGGTTGCATTAATTTACCGTCAGAAGCTGCAAAATTCTTGTATCGTTGGACCAGCCCGGTAGTTCCTAAGGGAGTCAATTACCTGCATCTTCCAGGAGAGGGAACGGCCGTGCAGGTTACCAAAACAATCTTGGAGAATACATGAACCCAATATTTCAATATGACCGATACCTACTGAAGCGTCAAATATTTGCATTGACAGGTAAATTCCGCTATTTTGATCCATCCGGAAAACTAGTCATGTACGTAGAGCAAAAGATGTTCAAGCTGCGGGAAGATATTCGCGTTTATTCTGACGAGAGTAAAACCCAGGAAGTGTTGCAAATCAAAGCACGCCAGATTATCGACTTTTCAGCAGCTTATGATGTGATTGATAGTGCTGAAAACAAAAAAGTCGGCACGTTGCGCCGTAAAGGATTTAGGTCCATGTTGCGCGATGAATGGGAAGTTCTGGATGTTAACGATCAGGTTATCGGAAAATTGTTTGAAGATAATATCTGGTTGGCTTTGCTGCGCCGTCTGTTCCTGAGCAATTTGTTACCCCAGAACTATGACATCACACTCCGTGAGCAGCGCGTGGTAGATTTGAAACAGCGCTTCAACCTGTTCCGTTACGAGTTGGATGTTGATTTCTCCTTTGACCCGGCCAAAACGCTTGATCGACGCGTAGGTCTGGCGGCTGGTATTTTGCTGGCTGCAATTGAAGGAAAACAGAGATAGATTATGCTAGGGACGATTTATGCGTCGCCCCTATAGGAAATATTATGCCCAAACAAGCCCTCTTTGCCGGATTGGTAGTTGACGAGGCCGGCAAACCCGCTGATACGACCTATGTTGGTGATGAACCTTTTTATGTGTTAGACGATGCCGGATTCTTACGACACATTAATTCAGAGGAGATTGACCGTCAAGTATTTAAGCACTTGCAGGAAATGATGAAAGGCAGCGAAGACCTAATTTCAGAACAGACCGCCAAAATGTTGGGACAGGAAGATGTTTTCTCAATCGCTGCCATTCAATCGCAACTCAAAAACATGGATAAACAGTTCGACAATCTACTGAAACAGGGCTTTCCAGAAGAAGCCCGCGCGTACCTTGGAATGATGGGTTTCAAGGTGGTTGTTAATTACCAGGGCGAGGTGATACGCGTGGATCAACCCGGTGCGATTGATGATGAAGGTGAGCAATAAGCTTGTAAGACTATTTAAGCCCTAACCATATTAATTTTAGACAAAGTGGCAGTCACTTCTGAAGTGACTGCCACTCTACGTAAATAAGCCAAGATTCAATGCAGTGGAGAAAAATAGGAGACTCATGAATAAAAACGCAACCCCTCATAAAAGCCCGCTTTATCTGTGCGCCCCTGTCAATGCACTGGTAGAAGGCGTGTATGAAGAGCGTATTCCCTACTCTAAAATCAAAGAACATGGCGATTTTGGACTAGGAACCTTTGACAACCTAGACGGTGAAATGGTCATGTTAGATGGAAATATTTTCCAAATCACAAGTGATGGACGCGTGCATCAACGCGACGAAACCTCAGAAACGCCCTTCGCTTGCGTCACCTTTTACCATCCTGCTACCCATGATGAGCTAAAAAAGAAATCGTCTTACGAAGAATTCACAACATGGTTGGAAAGTTTGCTGCCCTCGCCCAATATCTTTTACGCCATCCGTATCGAAGGGACGTATTCGTATATAAGAGTACGTTCCGTGCCCAAACAAGACAGTTACAAGCCTTTGGTGGAAGTTGCCAAAGAGCAGCCGGTTTTTGAATTTACAAATATAAAAGGCACGCTGGCCGGTTTTTACACGCCAGCTTTCATGAGCTCGCTCAACGTGCCAGGTTTGCATCTACACTTTCTGTCATCCGATTTCCAAAGTGGCGGCCATCTTCTGGAATGTCGTTCTGAGAACGTGCGCGCGGGGGTACAGTTCATCAATTCGTTGGAATTGTCCTTACCTATGAGCCTGGATTATTTGACCCTGGATTTCCAGCGCGATATTGAAGATGATTTAGATAAGGCCGAGAAATGATAAAATCTTGGGGCTGGAATTCATTCCAGCCCCAAGATCCCAACTTTGAAACACGTATACGTAAAAGTTTCTCCCGTCAAAAAATTCTTCAACCCTAAATGCTCGGCTACCCTTTCCAATTTTCTCGGTCGTCAAGTCACTTAGTTGGGTACAATGACGGCTATCGGCATCAACGAAGAAACCACCACTTAGAATAATGTGATTGCCAGTATCTGGATGGACATTACAATCCCATCACAATGATATATAGCAATATACTCCTATCTATTGCACCCATATTCATCCTAATTATCGTTGGCTATGGGTTACGCCGTGGGGGCTTTCCCAGCACCGAATTTTGGCATCTGAACAATAAGCTGGTGTATTGGGTCTTGATTCCTGCTTTGCTTTTCTCCAAAATATCAACCATCCCCCTATCCAACGACAATTTCCTGGGGAATACGTTTGTAATATACAGTGGCTTCGGCATGGCAGTTTTGTTTGCTCTTTTGAGCACCAAAGTGCTGCGGCTTAATGGTTCAGCATCCAGCTCAATACTTCAAGGGTCTGCTCGCCACAATTCATTTATTGGTCTCGCGGTCGCGGAGCGTTTATTTGGCGCTGATGGTCTTTCTCAGGCCGCACTCGTAACCGCGGTACTCATCCCCATTACAAATATCGTAATCGTGACCCTGATGGTATTGTTGATAAAAGGAACAGAGGAGAAGGGGGTTATCTCATCAATTCAGCGGGATATTATCCGCAACCCCTTAATAATTGCCGTTGTGGTCGCAGTGGGTTTAAATATTCTGGACATAACGCCCATCCCGGTTATTGACGATTTGACTGACATCCTTGGACGCGCTGCCTTACCCATTATGCTGCTGGGGGTAGGCGCAAATATTAGGGTTCGGAACATGGCTGCGATTGGACTGCCTGCATGGGCCTCGATAGCAGGTAAAATGATTATTTTCCCAGGGGTAACCTTTCTTGCGGCGCAATATTTTGGGTTACCCAAAACAGCTGCTTTGGTGGTTATTATTTTTAGTGCACTTCCGACGGCCGCATCGTCATACACTTTGGCCCGTCAAATGGGCGGTGATGCACAACTTATGGCCTCAATTATTACCATCCAAACCGCGCTTTCGTTTCTCTCATTGCCATTAACAATAGCTCTTGCACAGAATTTCTTTTAAAAATGTTAATATCCTGGAACAAGGTTACATATGATTTGAATTACCTCTTTCAGAATTACTTTGTGCTGCGATAAAATTTGAATTCTAATTGCAGTAATTTACTGTGTTTTGATCAATCAAGATTTCCATATTTATGCAAGAAACAGTAGAACCTTACAATAACAGGAACACCAGAATGCAATTCAAACTTTATGCTCGGCAGCCCTTTCAGTTTCTCTCAGTCGTCAAGTCACATGGCTGGGTACAATTGGCACCCTTCACCTTCGATGAACAGAAAGTCAGCCTTTCTTACACAGATCGGCTATCAAACGGCCGCGTACTGACGTATCATATCTCGGAGACGACTGATGGGGTGGCCATCGAGACAGAAAAACTAACGGGATCAGAACAAGCTGAAGTGGCGCAACATGTTACTTGGATGCTTGGCCTTGACATGGATTTCTCCGGCTTCTACGCCGCATCGCTCGGGGAACCGAAGTTGCTACAGGCCGAAAAAAAAGCTCAGGGCCGAGTGCTGCGATCCCCAACTCTATTCGAAGACGTGGTCAAAACTATTTTGACAACCAACACGCTATGGACAGCTACCAAACGGATGAACCTAAAGCTGATCAATGAATATGGCCCCTCGTCGGATGGGGAAACGGATGTCCGTGCTTTCCCGAACACGGCTGAAATAGCGGCCAGCAGCCCCGAAGTCCTGAAGGAAACGGTGCGGGTTGGTTATCGGGCAGCGTCCATTCATGAATTGGCCCTCCGGATAGAATCCGGAAATTTTAATCTTGAATCCCTCAAAACCAGTGACCTACCAACCTTGGATCTACGAAATGAATTACTGAAGATCAAGGGTGTTGGACCGTATGCGGCAGCAAATCTTTTGCTTATTTTGGGGCGCGGCGATTTCATCCCGTTAGATACATGGGCGCTTAAGTTGGTCTCACATGAGTGGTATGATGGTCAACCTGTGACTGCAAAGAAAGTGGAAAAGCATTTCGAGAAGTGGGCTGAATTCAAAGGCTTGGCCTACTTATTCTGGGATTGGAAGTACGAAGGATGACTGATACTTTAATCACAAAATTTGTTTGGGGAGAGATGGAAGTGACGATAGGCAATCAGGTAAATCGTTTTAAGGATTGCAAGATCTGGCCGGCTGGCGCAAGGGAATGGGACTGGCAGGAAACCGGCACATCCCACAATCCCGGAATTCAACCTGCTGATATCGAGGATATTCTTACACACGAGATTGAGGCCTTTGTGCTCGGGAGAGGCATGTTGGAGGATTTGGCTGTATCCTTAGAGACAGAGGAGTTGCTACGCGAGCGTAAGATCGAATATTACATTGAGAAGACGGATAAAGCCGTAGAGCTGTTCAATGAGCTGTCACAAAAAGGAGTCCGTGTGGGTGGTGTGTTTCACTCAACGTGTTGACTGTGGAATAAAATAATGAATGCAAATTCTGAGCGTGTCCCAAAGACTTTACGTACCTGGTTTGTCATCCACTTTATAGCCGATGTTCTCTTCGGGTTCCCGCTATTGTTTTTCCCTCAGGCCATCTTAAATTTTTTTGGTTGGACAACATATGATCCCATTATGACTCGCCTGGTGGGGGCTGCCTTGTTGGGTATAGGGATTGAGTCATTCCTGGGTAGAAATGCAAGTGCTGATACCTATCGTGGCTTGCTGAATCTCAAGCTCATTTGGTCATCGTGTGCGCTGTTTGCTATCGGTGTAGGAATTGCCGAAGGAGCCCCGATAAGCGCTTGGTTGTTTCTGGTTGTTTTCGTTATGTTCTGGGGGGTGTGGGTCTATTACCGGGTGAAAATAAGAAGATAATTTCGTAAAGAAACATTAATAAAGGTATTGGGATAGACGATATTAATCCTATTTATAATTTAGAAGATCAATATTCAGTCCAATGGTCCATTCGTGAAGTGTGGCTGGCCATTGCCCTATCTACACTCTTGGCATTTATTGTTGGTGGGCTAGCATATTATTTGCCGGATTCTGATACTCTGCAAAACATCTTGATGGCAACCTATCAGCTAGCCTATTTGTTACCAATCGTAATTATTCTTGCAAGCAAACGGATAAAATTTAAAACCCTTGGTTTTCGAAAATTTACCCTTATTAATATTGGCCTGGGGTGTGGCCTACTCATTCCTACTTACTTTATCGTCTTTATACACAATTCACTTCTTGCCGCTTTTGGGGTTAATACACAGGCTGATCTTATTGCAGAGTTGCTGGAATCGGGCCAAAATTTCATTTGGCTTATGTTTGTCGGTGTTTTAGTAGCCCCATTTGTTGAAGAAATATTCTTTCGGGGATTTGTATTTGCTGGCTTCCGTGAGGCTTACGGTTGGAAGAAATCTTTATTGTACAGTTCAATCATATTTTCTGTTTCTCACTTGCAATTTGCCGCATTAATTCCCACTTTTGTACTGAGTGTTGTATTAACGTATTTATATCAGCACTCAAAATCCCTTTGGCCAGGAATTATTTTACATTTTATAGTCAATTCATTTGGATTAATTATGATTTACCTTCTTTTTTCTATGGATCTCCTGGATGCGCTCTAACCCATTTACTTTTTAAATTACCGAATCAGTTTGAATTGGATGGCAGGAATTTTTAATAACCGAGAAACGATATCCGAGTAAACCGATTTTATAGGGCTTGGGTACGCTCCGAGGGCGCATCTAATCGTGGATCGATTTATGAGGGAGCGTTTTATATTTAGGAATTAGGGAATTGATAATTGTTTAGATGACTTCGACATACGCTATCCCCAAAAACGAAATTGGTTCAATCCCAAAATCGCCAGATCAATTGGAATACCAAAAATTCTGCTGATAGAAAAGATTGACCCCCAAAACAGCCTACCTACCTGGGGCACGAACCACAACACCAAAAAGAAGATCCAGATTAACCCGCCGCGGCTTTGTTCAAACTTCATGCGTGTGGATTCGTTCAAGTGCGGTTCTATCGCGTTGTACCCATCTAGTGGTGGTATAGGCAGGAGATTGAGCACAACTGCTGTTACCTGTAATAAGGCAAGAAAGGCCAAGCCTGGCCAGATGCCTGTATTGTCGACCGAAGAAAAGCGTAGGACCGACGCTAAGATGATAGCCAGCAGCAAGTTAGAGAGCGGTCCCACGAGCGCAACAGCGGTACGCCAATTTTTACTGCGCAGGCGCCACGTCTCAATATAAACTGCGCCGCCAGGCAAACCAATTCCGCCCATTACCAAAAAGAGCAATGGTAATAGCAGTGAATAAACGGGGTGCGTGTACTTTAATGGGTTGAAGGTCAAATAGCCTTTGTCACGCACTGTATAATCGCCGCCTATGTAGGCTACTAGTGCATGCGAGAACTCGTGTAAAGTTAATGACAAAACCCAGCCAATTAAAACAATAAGAAAAGTCATGAGTGATAGCCTTGCGGATGAGATTTATGCCATTCCCAGGCGCTGGCTAAGATGTCTTTCAACTCTGGATGTTGCGGTGTCCAGCCTAATTCGCGCCGGATTTTTTCGGAAGAGGCCACCAAACGGGCTGGGTCCCCTGGCCGCCGTGGGGATTGGTTGATCGGAATCGGATGCCCTGTAACCGTGCGGGCCGTCTCGATCACCTCCCGTACTGAATACCCGCTGCCATTGCCTATATTGTAAACGAGCTTATCATGATCTTCCAACGCGTTCAATGCCAGGAGATGTGCGGACACCAAGTCTGCGATGTGAATGTAATCCCGGATACCAGTGCCATCCGGAGTATTGTAATCATCCCCAAAGATATTGATATTCTCACGTTGGCCCAGTGGTACTCGTAATACCAATGGAATCAAATGGGATTCAGGTTGATGGGCTTCACCGTGCCCGGGCAAGGCGCCACAAGCGTTGAAATACCGCAGGGCGGCGTAATGAAGACCGTGGATTTTCCGATACCATTCCAGAGATTGCTCGATAATCAGTTTGGTATGCCCATAAACATTGGTTGGCCCAAGCGGCGATTCTTCTGTTAATGGGTCGTCGCTGGATTGATACACAGCGGCTGTAGAAGAGAGAACAAATTTGGTTATTCCCGCGCTGACGGTCAATTCGATCAGGTGTAGGGAATTTATCAGATTATTTTGATAAAAGCGGCCGGGGTCTTTCATGCTTTCTCCGGCTTCGATGAACGCAGCGAAATGCATGATTGCGTCGAATTTTTTTCCATGCAACACTTTGGTCAAGGCCTGGTTGTCTTCCAATTCGGCCTGAATGAAGTCAGCGCCTTTGGGTATGGCCTGTTTATAGCCTGTCACCAGCGAGTCGTAGATTGTGACGGAATGCCCTGAATTTAGTAATGCCTTTGCTGTGGCCGAGCCTATGTAGCCCGCCCCGCCAGTGACGAATATGTTCATATATCAGATTTTCTCTGCATCAAATGTAGGTGGTGTTTGTTTGTGCCACTCCGTTGCTTGTTGGTAAATGTGAGTAGTCTGCAGCAACAAATCTTCACGAAACTCTGGTGCGAGCAATTGCATCCCGATTGGCAATCCCAGCTCATCAAAACCAGCCGGAAATGAAATTCCAGGCACACCCGCTAAACTGGCAGGTAAAGTGAATACATCCTCCAAGTACATTGATATTGGATCGCCAGCATGGGCGCCGATCTCGAACGCGGTCCTTGGCGTCGATGGGCAGGCGATCAGGTCAACTTCCTTGAAAGCCGTTTCAAAATCTTGTTTGATAAGGGTACGCACTTTTTGGGCCTGTCCATAGTATGCATCATAATAACCCGCCGAAAGGGCATATGTTCCCAGCATGATACGCCGTTTTACTTCCGAACCAAACTTCTCTCCACGCGTTTTTGAAAACACCTCGAAGAGCGAGTTTGCATTCACACGCGGGCCATAACGCATGCCGTCAAAACGAGCCAGATTTGCCGAGGCTTCTGCCGGTGCCAAAATGTAGTAGACGGGTAAAGCATATTCTGTATGAGCCAAACTGACATCCTGTATTTTGGCGCCAAGAGATTCTAATTGTGAGATGGCCGCCCGGATCTTCTCCTGGACTTCAGCCTGCATGCCCTCAATAAAATATTCCTTTGGCACTCCAATTCGGATACCGTTTAAATCTTGCTTCTCAAATTTTGTAGTTCGGACAGCTGTATCTGATGAGGTAGCATCCGAAGGATCGGGCCCAGCCATTATTTCAAAAATGATTGCCACGTCTTCTGCTGAACGTCCAAATACGCCGACACAATCCAAGGATGATCCAAACGCGATCAGCCCATAACGTGAGACCCGCCCGTAGGTAGGTTTTAGGCCTGTCACACCACAATACGAGGCAGGTTGCCGGACAGAGCCGCCAGTGTCCGTGCCCAACGCAGCTGGGACTAGTCTCGCAGCCACCGCAGCCGCCGAGCCGCCTGAAGAACCACCTGGTACACGTGATTTATCCCACGGATTATGTGTCAGGCCATAAGCGGAATTTTCGGTTGATGAGCCCATAGCGAACTCGTCTGTGTTGGTTTTTCCGATTACGATTGCCCCAGCCGTTTGTAAGCGTTTCACTGCAGTAGCAGTGTACGGAGGTATAAATCCTTCGAGAATCTTCGAGCCGGCAGTCGCAGGCATGTGCTCGACAGTCAAAACATCTTTGATGGCGATAGGGATACCCAACAGTGGAAATTCTTGTTTGTCACCTGACGCTAATCGTTTGTCTGCTTCATCAGCCTGTCTCAAAGCAGGCTCAGATTCTATATATAAGAAAGCATGCAGGTGGGGTTCAAATTTAGCAATACGCTCTAGCGCATCTGTAACCAATTCACGGCTTGTAAACGAACTGTCACGCAAGCCAGTTTGCAAACCCTTCAGGCTGAGTTCAAAGAAAGAAGACATCTTTATAGTTTAAACCTTGCGAAGGTTCAAAACATTCGCAAGGTTATGATTCAAAAACGGGGGGGATTTTAAATTGCCCATCATCATGTTTCGGAGCATTTTTGAACAAGTCTTCTTTTGATAGGCTTGATTGTGGCTCATCTTCCCGAAGCGGCCTTCGCCCCCCTAAGATACTCGTAGTAGGAGCGATATCCTCGGTATCTAAATCTTGTAACTTTTCAATATAATCTAGGATAGCTTCAAGTTGCACCCGGAACCGTTTTTTTTGATCCTTCGTCAAATCTAGGCGTGCCAATTTAGCGATGTGTTCAATTTCTTGTGGTGTAAGTGGCATAACAAAATTATACCTTTTATTGGTTTAATGCCCCTGTATTCAAGATATCGATATACCAACGCAGATACTCTTCGACATGCGCCTGCCAATAAGCCTCGTTATGCTGGCCAGGATATAAATGCCACTCATGTGGGATGCCGAGCTCGGAAAGAGAATTTTCGAATTCTGTATTGAATCCCAATTCTGAATCGCTTTCGCCAGAGTCTATGAATATGTTCGGCCAGGATTCAGGTGGAATACTTCTCAGCCAATCATATACAAAGAGCCGATCTTCACCGAATATAGCAGGAGAGTGCAGCCCTAGCGTGCCAAATAGCTCCCAGCGTTGCAAGCCAAGTCGCAAGGCCCAACCGGCACCCCGAGACATGCCCCCAATAGCACGATACTCTCGGTCGTCTCGCGTGCTGTATTGCTGGTCGATATGGGGTACCAAGCTATCTACTAGGCGTTGACCAAAACCAGGTCCAGCTTGCACATTCCAGTACCGATCATCGGGGAACACAATAATGAGAGGTGAGGCTTCACCGCTCAAGATCAATTTGTCCACAATTGAAACGGCCCCAAGACGCACCCATTGGTCATAGGTATATGTCTGGCCGTGTAACAAATAGAGAACCGGGTACTCTACATCAGATTGATCGTCATAACACGGAGGCAAATAAATTAAATAATCCTGTGGAGGAGTAGTCTCTGAGATAACCTTCCGTTCTATGCGTCCTGGTTGGGTAAGGCAACCCAAGGGTTCTGCGGTTGGTGTGATCGTTGGTGGGGGCAAAGATGTTTGAAAAGGAGTCGCGGGGATTATGGTCGGTGTGGGACTCGCTTGATTAATTGGGGTGCAAGCCCAAAGTCCAATAAGAAGCGAGATAGGTAAAAGGGTTCGGTGTATGTAGGTCATTCTATTTAATTGCTTGACGATTATTCAACCTTGGCATTATACTCGGCTCGCTCGGGGTGTAGCGCAGTTGGCAGCGCACCGCGTTTGGGACGCGGGGGTCGGCGGTTCGAGTCCGCCCACCCCGACCATCAAACCGCTGATCATTATGGTCTGCGGTTTTCCCTATTTTGGGTCCGGTGGTGATTGAATTTGACATTCACCTTTGTGCTAAAATAACCTTGGAGGCCTCATGGCTAAGAAATTCGATGGAGTGATCGTAGCGGTCCGTTACAATCGTGATGGACAGGTAAACTTGTTGCGCGTTTATAAACTTAGGGGGGCAACCTATTCGGACCTTGTTTTGCTTGACCGCGAGACGGTACTTACGCAACTCAAAAGTGGCAAAGTTTACACGATTGGTAAACGTAAAGAATTTATGGCCAGCACATTTGAATATGGTAAAGAAGTTACAGCTATTAGAAAAAACGGTAAGGACTTTATAACCACTCGAGAAACTGTCTCAAATCGGGATGATTTGGAAGAGACCCCATCTTTTTAATAATCCAAAAATAATATCATTTTCTAATGAAATTAATTGATAAGACCCCCCTGCTAAACGAAAAAGGTGAAATAGGGTTCATCCAGCGAATACAAGGCTCGCTCAGGTATGGTTTCGATTGGTACCCTGAATTAGAGGCTCAAAAGTTTGTCCTTACACAGTTAAATCGTGGGCTGGCCAAGGGTAATACAGTAATCCGTAACCATACACTTGGAGCCAGTGGGATTATATTGCCTTTAGCGCTGATTGGGCCGGCGGGGATTTTTGCATTACTTGTTACAAACTTAAGGGGCACTTTTCAGGCAAAGGGAGATAGTTGGGGCACTCTTTCTGAGACATCATTTCAACCTGCACGTATTAATTTGCTATCCCGTACAGAACGGTTGGCGAAAGCTCTACAAGTGTATGTGGAACGCCTCGGCATTACTCTTCCACAACCAGTTGAACCCATATTGCTGACCGCTAATCCAGGTATGCATGTCGAATCGGTTCGTCCGATTGTAAATGTGGTAATGGCAGATGCTGTGGAGCGTTGGGCTGCTTCGCTTGGCAAATCCTCACCGGTCTTTACCGTAGAGAGTGCCTTTGAGATCGCAGACCGAATAGTCAATCCTAACTCTGCCCAACAGGCAGCCGAAGGCGTCGAAATTCCTGCAGAAACGGGTGATTCAAGTGATGCATTTTCTATGGACTCTCAAACAACCAAAACGAAACGCGTTATGGGTATGACAGTACCTCAACTTGCGTTATTGGGTGGAATGTTTCTTTTTGAGATTTGTTTAATTATTGGCTTTGGCTTAATAATATTTTCTAATTCGTAACTAGCTTTGTCGCCACCGTTTCTATCAATCATAATCCCTGCGTATAACGAAGAGCGCCGTCTGCCCCATTCGTTGGAGCAGATTTTTACATTCCTGAATTCACAAGATTATTCCGCTGAAGTGCTGGTCATCGAAAATGGCAGCAGCGATTCAACCTTTGAAACTGTTCGCAAGATTACAAAAACCTATAAGAATCTGCGCGTATTTCAAGAGCCACAAAGGGGCAAAGGCAAAGCTGTCCGATTAGGAATGCTCAAAGCAAAAGGAAAATACCGATTTATTTGTGATGCTGACCTTTCCATGCCAATTGAGGAAATTTCAAAATTTTTGCCCCCAAACTTGAATGACTTTGATATCGCGATTGCTTCCCGAGAAGCCCCAGGTGCTGTCCGCATAAATGAGCCGAGCTATCGTCACTTTACTGGCCGAATTTTCAATGCGTTTATTCATTGGTTGGTATTGCCAGACTTACAAGACACGCAGTGTGGATTCAAATGTTTCCGTGGGCCAATAGCCGAAGACCTTTTTCGTTTTCAAACGCTCAATGGTTGGACATTTGATGTGGAAATATTATTCATAGCACGGCAACGGGGATATAGTATTATTGAAATACCAATTCATTGGTATTTCAAAAGAGAAACAAAGATAAGTGTAATCCGTGATTCCTGGAAAATGTTTCTTGATTTGATAACTATCCGTCGTAATGCTAGGCGCGGGGTATATGGCATCAAAGAATGACCTGCCAAATATAAAATACGAACAGACATTATGGCGAGCTGGACTCTTATGCGTTGCTGGAGTGGATGAGGCCGGGCGCGGAGCCCTAGCCGGGCCAGTTGCGGTTGGAATTGTTGTTCTGCCCCCGAACAAGCCGCATCTCCTCCGCGCTCTAGCCTGCGTGCGCGATTCCAAGCAATTGACCGCACTTCAGCGGAACCATTGCGCTCCGCTGATAAAATCCATGGCAGAAGAATGGAGGGTGGGCTTTACTTCTGCTGAAGATATTGACTTAATTGGTATTGTGGCGGCGACCCGCCTGGCGGCAACAAAAGCGCTGAGATCCTTAAACCAAAACCCAGATTATTTACTAACTGATTTTCGGCTTGATCTTCCGGAAATTGAAACGCCTCAAACCTCGCTCGTCAAAGGTGATGTGTGCTGTTTGAGCATTGCCGCTGCCTCGATTTTGGCCAAAACGACACGTGACGCATTGATGTGTGAAATTGATGAACAGTATCCGGGTTATGGATTGGGACAAAACAAAGGGTATGGGACTCAAGCACATCGGACCTCAATCATTGGATCTGGGTATTCAGCTGTACACAGAAAATCATTTTCCCTAAAGGCATAACGGGCCTATGTTGCTGTGTTTAGAATAGTCAAAATTTATTTAAATTAGCTTTTTTTACACATGCAGTATTTTGTAATTTCCTCTGTAATTGCAGGGATGGTCGCCAGTCCTATCACAATCAGCCATTCGTTCTCGAACAGTTTGTTAGTGAGCAACAGCCTTACGCCGTAAGAACCATTTTTCCAGCTCGACGCCCCAGAAAACAACCGTGCTGAGCGCCAGACTGACCGCCAAATCTGCAAACGACATACCAGTTGTCGTGAAAACTTCCTGCATAAAAGGCACATAGACGACAGCCATCTGTAATGCGAATGTTAGTATCACTGCGCCAAGCAGTGCTTTATTTGTGAATAACCCGGATGTGAACAATGATTCTTTCCCCGATCGGATTGCCAGGGCGTGCCCCATTTGAGACAGGGTCAGCGTGGTGAAAACCATGGTCTGCCAGGCAGGGTCTTCGGCTCTCCAGAACCAGAAACCCATGCCTAGTGAAACAAATCCCATTAGCAAACCCACCCACAGAATATGGCGTCCCATACCACGGCCAAAGATGTTTTCTTTGGGATGATACGGTGTGCGGGTCATGGTATCCCGCTCGGCGGGCTCAAATGCTAGCGCCAGCCCCGGCAGGCCATCGGTAACGAGGTTGATCCACAATATTTGCAGAGGCAATAGCGGAAGCGGCATGCCCAGGAACGGAGCGAATAACATTGTCCAGATCTCGCCTGAATTTGAAGTCATCGTGTATTTGATGAATTTTCGAATGTTGTCATAGATGGTGCGCCCTTCTTCAACCGCGGCGACAATAGTTGCGAAGTTATCATCCAACAAGACCATATCTGAGGCTTCTTTAGATACGTCTGTGCCTGTGTTTCCCATGGCCACGCCGATGACGGCCTTTTTTAGCGCTGGCGCATCGTTTACGCCGTCACTGATCATGTAAACAATAAGGCCTTTTTCTTGTAAAGCCTGCACAATTCTGAGCTTATGTTCGGGAGACACGCGCGCGTAGACCGAAACATGCTCCACAACAGATTCCAACTCTTTATCTGTCATACGGGCCAGTTCCTGCCCGGTTATGATTGATCCGTTGGTGCCGATGCCAAGATCTCTGGCAATGTATTGGGCGGTCAACGGATGATCGCCTGTAATCATGACAGGTCGGATACCGGCTGTGCGGCAAGTTTGTACTGAGGCTTTCACTTCAGGGCGAGGCGGGTCAATCATGGCAATCAACCCAATGAAGGTGAGTTTGGTTTCAAGCGCACTCTCATCCCCATTTTTGGGCAGAGAATCCAGCGGGCGGAATGCAACCCCAAGCACTCGCTGCCCATCCTGGGCTAGGCGGTCGTTTGAATCTAGAATGCGCTGACGATGTTCGTCAGTAAGGGGCACAGCGCTGTCACCCGACCAAACCTGGGTGGTGATATCCATCATCACGTCAATGGCGCCTTTACAGAACAAGACATAGGGCGCGCTGCGCCAGGGTGCGTCGGTCTGGTCTGGGTTCAAAGTCAAACGATGGACTGTGCTCATGCGTTTGCGATCAGAACTAAAAGGCGTTTCAGCCACACGCGGCCAGCGCTGATCGAGTTCGTTCTTCAACAAGCCCAATCGCGCAGCAGCAATTACCATGGCGCCTTCAGTCGGGTCACCAATGGCTTTGAAGACGCTGGTGTTAGTTTCCAGCACTGCATCGTTACACAATGCAGCCGATTTGAGCAGTAATCCCAGGCTTCGGACAGTTGGTTTTTCTTTTTGGGCTAGTTCTGCATCCAGCACAGGTATGCCCTTTTTCAGCAGCGTCTCAATGCTTCGCGTTTCACCGAGCACGTCCAACACTGTAACAGTCATCCGATTTTCAGTAAGTGTGCCTGTTTTGTCTGAGCAAATCACGGTTACAGAGCCCAAGGTTTCAACCGCGGGCAATTTGCGGATCAGTGCCCGGCGTTTCAACATACGCTGCGCGCCCAAGGCCAGCGAAATGGTCACCACGGCAGGTAAGCCTTCTGGCACTGCTGCTACGGCCATGCTAATGGCAGTCAAGAACATGAGTTTTACATCTTCACCCCGCAGCAGGCCCAGAACAAAAACCACACTAACAAGGGCAATGGCCGCCACTGCCAAACCCCGTCCAAGTTGTTCCAGACGACGTTGTAAGGGGGTTGGTTTCCGCTTGACAGATTGGATCATTTCAGCGATTCGGCCCAGCTCTGTATTCATGCCGATTTCAGTAACCACAGCTGTACCACGCCCATAGGTGATAGTCGTTCCCATGTAAATCATATTGCGTCGGTCGCCGAGAGGCAAATGTTCCTGATCGAGCGGCACAACATGTTTCTCAACGGGTTCAGATTCTCCGGTCAGGGCCGCTTCATGCACGCGCAGATTTATGTTTTCCAGAAGACGGGCGTCTGCCGGGGCAAACCCGCCGGCTTCCAGCAGCACAATATCGCCGGGCACAAGCTCTCGCGCTGAAATTTCGAGCACATGTCCATTGCGGCGTACCTTTACAACTGGAACTGCTAATTTTCGCAAGGCTGCCATAGCTTTTTCAGCTCGATATTCCTGTGTAAATCCCAAAATGGCGTTTAAAATGACAATTGCCATGATCGCAATGGCATCTTTATAGTCACCCAGAGCTGCAGAAATGATAGCAGCAATGATCAAGATGACAACCATGATGGCGGTCATTTGTTCCCACAAAATGGCCCATCGGCTTTTTATGCCGCGTTCGATCAGTTCATTCAAGCCATAAATGGCGCGTTTTTCGGCTATCGATTTTTGTGTCAGCCCCTGTTCGGAACCACCAAGTTGTTCAAGGGCAGCCTGTGCTGATAAAGTGTGCCACTTTATCTCTACCGGGCTTGCTGGTTCTTTTTCATTTGAATTTGCATTCATTCGTTTCTCTTCAAACTCCTTAATTTTTTACGACTTAATAAAAAGACCACCACGAATATTCGTGGTGGTCTCGCCATCGATTATGAACACGCATGAGCTACCGAGAGCATTTTGCTCTGTCCTGACGGCAGCTCATCCTGCGGGAAAGCAGGCGGCTACTCCCCATCCACGGTTAGTGTACACTATTGGTTAAAATGCTGTCAAGTCAAAATCACAGCCATATATGGAACTGCAATTTCAGAGGCTGCTATCAAAGGAGTGAACACGCACTCTTGCATCAGCAATATAAAGTCCATAATAAACCCAAAAAGCAAGGGCCAGTTCAATGTGAGTTTGTTTCTGACTTAAATATTTGAAAAATAAAAACTTGCCAAGGTGCTGATGGCAAGTTGTCCCCTGTATTCTTTATTAAATCTTTTCCGATTTTTAGCAAAGGGCAGTATAATGCCGAAGGTGGGAATCGAACCCACACTCCCGAAGGAACACGAGTTTGAGTCGTGCGCGTCTGCCAGTTCCGCCACTTCGGCTGAAGCACCGCAAGTATACTCACCTCCAGGAACAGGGTCAAGATGAAACTAGGAATTATTGGTTTACCGCAATCTGGAAAGACCACAATCTTTAACGCATTAACACGAGGGGATACCCCAACTACCTCATCAGCCGGTCGCTTTGAGATCCATATCGCAGTAGTAGATGTGCCCGATGCGCGGGTTGATAAACTCTCTAATATGTTCAATCCAAAAAAGACCGTCTTCGCCAAAGTTACCTATGTTGATATCGCTGGGTTGGAAGGTGGTGCCGCAAAAGGCGGCATTTCCGGTCAATTGCTCAACCAATTGGCGCAAATGGACGGTTTTATTAATGTTGTGCGTTATTTCGAGAGCGAAATAGTTCCACACTCTGCAGGCTCAGTCGACCCGGGCCGTGATGTGGCAACCATGGTGAGTGAATTGCTAATCAACGATTTGATCGCCATTGAGCGCAAGTTAGAGCGTCTAGCAGATGAGAAGCGAAAAGGCGGCTCAGACAAAACTGTTGTCGAACGTCAGATCGGGCTCTTTGAACGGCTGCAGGCGGATTTATCTGAGAATAATCCATTGCGAGCCATGGAATTCACTCCAGATGAAGTAAAGGAACTCTCAAATTATGGCTTGCTCTCGAGCAAACCTATTCTGACTGTGTTTAATTTAGGCGATGGGCAGGCCCCTCCTGAAATCGAACTCGATCATGCTTCAGTGGCTTTGCAAGGCAAACTTGAGATGGAGCTTGCACAACTGCCACCCGAAGATGCTGCTGAATTTATGAAAGAGTATGGGATCGAGGAACTCAGCCTGAGCGTGATGATCGGCCTGTCATATGACCTGTTGCAATTGCAATCTTTTTTCACAGTTGGCGAGGATGAGGTCCGGGCCTGGTCAATACGACGGGGCGCATCAGCGCACGAAGCTGCGGGCGAGATTCATACCGATTTGCAGAAAGGATTCATCCGTGCCGAAGTGATTCCCGCGCTCGAATTGATTGAACTGGGTGGGATGAATGAGGCCAAGGCCAAAGGCAAATTGCGGCTCGAAGGAAAAGAATACCTGGTTAAGGATGGCGACATAGTCCATATAAGGTTCAACCTCTAAATTGTTGTAGCATCATTATTTAGACCAACAGGGGATTCGTGCAAACTGACAAACAGGAGAAGGTATGGCATTCACACAAACCAAATGGAGTCTGGGAGATTTATACCCCGGATTTAACACACCGGAATTGGAATCTGCATTTGACCTGATCGAAGAGCAAGTCACTTCTTTTGAAAGACTGCGCGCGAATCTGACTCCCGATATGCCTGCTGATCGTTTCATGGACATCGTCCGTACCTCAGAAGAAATGATCCGTGTTTCAAATAAGCTATATGCGTTTGCCGGGCTTTCTTTTTCTGAAGACACCCAAGATCAAACAGCACAGAGTTTGCAGGCCCATGTACAACAGTTCCTGGCAGATATGGAAAACCGCACATTGTTCTTCAGTATTTGGTGGAAGGACCTGGATGATAGTAATGCCAAGCGCTTATTGAAGGAAGCTAAGGATTATCAGTACTATCTTGAGGAGATGCGTAATTTCAAGCCGCATACCTTAAGCGAGCCGGAAGAAAAGATAATTAACCTGAAGAATGTTACCGGTTCCAACGCTTTGGTCACCTTGTATTCATCGATCACGAATCGTTATGTATTTAAAGTTGTGGTGGAGGGCGAGACCAAAGAATTGACACGCGGAGAACTGATGGTCCTCGTGCAAGGGCCAGACCCAGATTTGCGGGCCGCAGCGTATCAGGAACTCTATAAAGTCTACGGTGACAACGGACCTATTCTTGGTCAAATGTACCAGACTCGTGTGCGTGATTGGCGTAATGAGAATCTGACTCTGCGCAAGTTTAGCAACCCGATTGCTGTTCGGAATCTCGCGAATGATATTCCTGATAGTGTTGTCGATACACTATTGGATGTGGCACGTAAAAATGTGGGCATCTTCCAGCGCTATTTCAAGCTGAAAGCCAAGGTTTTGGGGATGGATAAACTGCGTCGATATGACATTTATGCACCGGTAATCAAATCTGAGAAACCGTTTGAGTATGCCTCAGCAGCTGAAATGGTGCTCGAATCGTTTACGGAATTTGATCCCAAAATTGGTGAACTTACGCGAAGAGTATTTGATGATGGTCACATCGACAGCGAAGTTCGGAAAGGAAAACGACAGGGCGCTTTCTGTTGGTCCGTTTTGCCTGAGATGACGCCCTGGGTGCAGCTCAATTATCAAGGCCGCGCACGCGATGTAGCCACTATGGCCCATGAACTTGGACACGCTATCCATGCCATGCTGGCTTCCCATCATAATGCTTTCACATTTCACGCATCCCTACCCTTGGCTGAGACGGCCTCCACTTTCGGTGAAATGATCTTGACAGACCGCATGCTGGCCGAAGAGCAAGATGAAGCCGTGCGGCGTGACCTGCTCTTCAAACAGGTAGATGATGCCTATGCCACCATCATGCGCCAGTCTTATTTCGCATTCTTTGAGAAAGAAGCCCACGAAATGGTGTTTAAGAATGCTTCAGTGGATGAGATTGCGGCAGCCTACATGGAAAATTTGAACGAGCAATTTGGTGATGCGCTTGAGTTGAGCGATGAATTCAAGTGGGAATGGGTCTCGATTCCACATATCTATCACACGCCATTTTACGTGTATGCTTATGCTTTCGGCCAATTGCTGGTGCTTTCGCTCTATCAGCAATTCAAACGCGAAGGCGATGCATTCAAGCCTAAATATCTCAAGATTTTATCCGCTGGTGGTTCGAAAGCCCCTGCTAAAATATTATCCGAAGCCGGAATAGATATTGAATCTGCAGCCTTCTGGCAAGACGGATTCGATGTGGTTGAAGGGCTGGTGAAGCAATTGGAGGCGTTGAATTAGAAAGTAGTATGTAAATACTAATAAGCCTTGCGCTCGATTTGAGTGCAAGGCTTATGTTTATATTACAGTAACCGATATCTCCGTAATTAATGATTTTGAGCTTATCACTAATCACTCTGATTGGTAATCAGCGGGCGTTTCCTCCACACTCATTTCCGGTTCCTCAGTAGGCTTCTTATCCAGCATCTGCATTGTAAGTACGACTACCTTTGTAAAATATTTGGTTTCCCCATCGGTCTCATAGCGATCTGTTTTCAGACGTCCCTCTATATATACCAAGCTACCTTTCTTAAGATACTCATTGCAAATTTCGCCCAATCGCCCCCAGGCTTCGATATTAACCCACTCTGTATATTCCTTGGATTCCCCATTAGACTTCCAACGATTACTCACAGCTAGGCTGAATTTAGTAACCTGTTTCCCCGTGGGTGTCTGACGACCTTCGGGATCCTTTCCTAGACGACCAATTAATTGGACACGATTTAGTGCTGGCATTTATTATCCTCCTATCATTGAATTATTTAAATGTTACTATTATATAGTTTAAACTATATTTGAAATTTGTCAAGACATATCAAATGAGACCCACTTCCCACCTTTTATTGACATTATTTTTGGTGCTTCTGTTCCTGAGCTCCTGCCTGCCTGCCCCTGCTGAGCCACTTCCAAATCCTGCAACTGTACCCAGCACACCTTATCAGCCGCCGACCGCGACAACCACCCCGGTATTTGCTCAGCAACCGACTCTCACCCCTGTACCACGACCAGCACGGGCCCTAATTATTGTTATCGACGGTATTCGTCCGGATATGATCGAACTGACACCATTGGGTAATTTGCAAGCTCTCATGCAAGATAGCGCTTACTCGCTCGTGGCGCAGACGATTTTTCCAAGCTCCACCCTTCCATCGATTTCTTCTATGCTAACCGGTTTATGTCCTAATAAGCATGGGATAAAATCGGATTTCGATATTCCAGAAGGGGGCTATGCCTTAGGGACAGGCATTTTCGAACTAGCGCATGCTACTGGGCTGCGCACGGTCATGGTTGTAGGAAAGGAAAAGCTATGGCATCTTACCCAACCAGAGAACCTGGATGTGTATGAATATATCAACGACCGTGATACTGTCATTGCTGACCGGGTAGCCGAATTGATACCCCTGGGCTTTGATTTGATGTTCGTCCATTTCCCAACGCCTGATGGGATGGGACACGTTTATGGTTGGCTCTCGCCTGAACAATATAGCGTGTTATTTCGAGCTGATCAAGCGTTGCAAACCATTCTCGCTGCCCTTGAGGGAGCCGGCCTCCGTGACGAAACACTCATTATCATAACCTCGGATCACGGAGGACATGGTTTCGGGCATGGCACGAGACGACCCGAAGATATGACCATCCCATGGATCATCAGCGGGCCGGGCGTTGAACAAAAAGTGCTATCTACTAATGTCAACACTACCGACACAGCTGCTACGGTGGCTTGGGCGCTTGGTTTAGCAATCCAGTCAGATTGGGATGGCCGCCCTGTGCTTGAAGCTTTTGGCTTACGAGATGAGCAGCATATCCAACCACGCTGTGGTTAAAAAGATAAAGCCCGGTCAATTGACCGGGCTTTATAGTATTCGTACGTGAATTGAATTATGCTTTTTTTAAGGCAGGCAGACCAGTTTTCATCTCAATAACTTTGTATCCGTCCGGAACGGCATCAATCGCCTTTTCGGCTTTCACTTCGCGAGAAAAATAGTAAAGTTTGGTTTCTTTCCCGCTTGAGCGTTTAATCCTGTTAACATGTAAGTAATAAGTCTGCCCTTTTGAATTGACGTGTGAAAAAGCCATATGTATCTCCTTTTCTCATTACAGAGGCTGATGATGTACTTAGTTTAGCATATACTATCTGGTTGTCAACCGATAATAGGGTATGAAATAGAATATTAATTCTATAGAAATGTTGTATATTAAGCCGACTTTAGGATAAATATCATGAAAAAACCAATGGTAGTCGCAACAATTTTAGAAGAATTGAGGTCCGAGCGCTCTTTATTAAGCGAGCCGGTTGGCTTCGTTCCGACAATGGGATACCTACACGATGGCCACCTTTCCCTGATACGTCGGGCGGTTGAAGAGTGTGTTAGCGTAGTGGTCAGCATTTTCGTTAACCCGACCCAGTTTGGCCCCAAGGAAGATCTGGCCACATATCCACGTGATATAGAGGGTGACTTACGTAAACTCGAGTCGATGGGGGTCAACCTAGTTTGGATACCGACTTCAGAAGTCATGTATCCAGGCGGTTATCAGACCTGGGTCGATGTAGAAACACTGACGCTGCCGCTCGAAGGAAAACTGCGACCGGGTCATTTTAGGGGTGTCACGACGGTTGTTGTAAAATTGTTCAATGGGGTTTTGCCTGGAAAAGCATATTTTGGTCAAAAGGATGCACAGCAGGTGGCTGTTATCCGCCAAATGACGCGTGATTTAAACATCCCGACAGAAATCGTTGTTTGCCCTATCATACGTGAACCCGATGGTCTTGCCATGTCCAGTCGCAATGCCTATCTGGACCCCGACCAAAGGAAAGCTGCTGCTGTGCTTTTTCTAGCATTAACCAACGCCAAAGATGCCTACGGTAAAGGCGAGCGCAATGGAGAAAATCTGCGCGTACTTGTGCGAGAAATGATCGTTGCTGAATCGCTGGCTGAGATTCAATATGTCTCCTGTGCGGATTTCGGCACTTTGCAAGAACTGGATACATTAACGGGAAAAACTCTGCTCTCCATCGCCGTATTTTTTGGAAAAACTCGTTTGATCGATAATATTGTGCTGGTATGAAATCTCGAGGTCGATACTGGATGAATTTATTCGTTATAGGTTTTTCTGGGCTGTTTGTTTTTGGATTGGTCGGATTGCTGCTGCTATCTCATTGGCAAGCAAACAATTACGTACATCCACGTCGTTTAGAACCTCCGAGCGGGGAACTTTTGCGGCAAAATGGGATTGTTTATCAAGAAATCGAGTTATTCACATCTGACGGGATTCGGCTCGTAGCCTGGTACACACCACCAAAAAATGGTGCTTTAATTCTTTTGGCCCACGGCTATGCTGACCGGCGCTCAGAAGATTTCTATAGTCTCTTTGCAGAACATGACTTTGGTGTACTGGCCTGGGATTTTCGAGGCCATGGCGCGAGCGAGGGCGACTTGGTTTCTCTGGGGTTTTACGAAACCAAGGATGTAGAAGCTGCGCTTGAATATGCACTTTCTCAACCTGAGGTGGAACATATTGGCGCCTGGGGCGGCTCAATGGGCGCCGTGGCAGTTATTCGAACGGCAGCAAAACGACCAGAGATTGAAGCGTTGGTGGCCGACAGCCCTTTTGCCACATTAGAAGATGAACTGGACTTACGCGTCCAGAACCCGTTGTTAAATCCCCTAATCCGATTCTTTGTTGAACGTGAAACTGGCCTTCGTCTCGATAAAGTTCGTCCGATCGATGACATTGGACTGCTCAGTCCGCGCCCCGTGTTTCTAATCCAGGGTACAGGCGATACGATGATACCGGTAGATTCCGCCGAGCGGCTCTACCATGCGGCTGGTGAACCGCGCCAACTCTGGACGGAAGCAGACGTCCCGCATATGAACATGTATTTTTATTACCCTGCCAAATATACCAAGCGAGTAATCAACTTTTTTAACATACATTTATTAAAAGAGTAAGAGTCTGGCATATTAAGTTCTTTGGATAGATTCTTACCCCCAAAATAAATATTTTTTTAATATCTGTATTTATATTTGTTCAAAACGCTGCACAGGGATCACAAAGAGAGTGGCGCTGCTTTCCTGTGATTTATTTTTCCCCAAATGCTCCCGAATGACTTTTATGCCATCCTGTACCCTGTCATCATCTACGCCGATTAATAGAGTGACCACGCCGCTGCGCAGAAATCCACCTGTAGATGCAATACGCGTTACACGAAATTCCTTGGAGATCAACTCCTGATTTACAGAATCAGCATCAGAATCTTTAACTATCACAATAATCATTTTCATAGCTAGATTTCCTCGAAATGTTCTACAGGTATTGCAAAGATGGTAGCACCGCCTACGGTGACAGGCACGGAAGTTGGGATGGGCATTGGTGCACCTTCTATGGGCATTGTCAGGTATTCCACATGTTGATGGCAGGCTTCTTGTAAAGATTCAATCAGCTGGGTTTCTAGTCCCTTTGGTAACCCAATCAATAGGGTGGCATTGCGCCGTCCAAGAAATCCACCTTTGCTGGCCATGGTAACAACCGGCGCACCGATAGTAATTGCCGAGCGAATGGCTTGGTTGATATCACTTTCTTGCACAACAGCTATGATTAATAAGCGGATAGGTGGATGGTCATTCATAACTACAGCTGCTCGAATTGATCTACCTTCAACACAAATACAGTGGCCCGCTTGAAGCCGGGACTGAGGTACGAAGAGCTGTGCTCACGAATAAGTTGTACTGCGGTTTCTACTCGTTCTTTTTCAACGCCAATCAACAGCGTAACGATTCCACGCCTGAGAAAGCCGCCTGTGGCAGCAATGCGCGTGACCTGAAAATCAACTTCCAGTAAAGCTGTCAGAATTTCTTCTCCATCTTTATCGTGAACAATTGCGATGATCAGCCGCATATCAGAACTCATCGTAGAATTCTACCTCGAATGTAAAGATTGTCGCTCCGCCGACTGTGACCTGGCTTGGCGTTGGCATTGAAGCTTGTACGCCCGGAACAGGCGACGAAATAAATTCCAGCCGTCGTTTACAACTATTCTTTAAGGCTTTAACAGCAATATCTTCTCGGCCTGCTTGCATTCCGATCAGCAAAGTGATATTTTTACGTCTTAAGAAACCGCCTGTACCGGATAGGCGTGTCACTGTAAAGCTCAAATTTGTTAGTGATGCTATCGCGTTTTCCAGGTCTTGTTTCTGGATGACTACGGCCATTAATATTTTTATATTTGACTTTGGATCACCATCTGAACGAAGTAAAGCAGGCCAGGTGAGGCTGGGCTGGTTTAAGCCAATATCTACCTCGCCTACCAATTGGGAATAGATTTCCTCAGAGATGACCCCATCGCGCATCAGGTCGGTAAGAGCGCTGCGTTGGGCCCGCAAGGCTTCACGCCGGGTGGTATCCAATTCTTCCGCTTCCACCGTTGGATCTGAGGTGAGGATGTCTTTGACACTCTCGATCAGGACTTCATTCTGCTTTTCTAAAATTTGTGACAGGCGCTGCCAAGTGTGGTCAGAGATTAATCCCTGCTGGCTCATCCGGCGTAAATAATCGTATGCTGAGCGGGCTGCAATAAATCGAGCATGTCTCCGTTCGTATTCTTCTTTAGCATGTGAGCGCGTAACAAGCTTGAGAACCTTTGACAAACTACCCATAGTAGTGCCTTGCACTAACAATGTAAATAGGACCACACCAAAAGCCATGGCCTTTAAACGATCAGACTCCAGCACAGGAATGTTCGGGATACTCAATACCAGTGCCAGAGAGATGGCGCCACGCAGGCCGCCCCAGAACAAAATGTGACGCCATTTCCAAGGCAAGTCTTTCGTGAATAGCGAAAAAATATAAACACTGACCGCTCGCGCTACCAATACAGCCAGAATAGCCCACAAGATGGCCTGCCAATTTTCTATGAGCAATTGAACATTGATAGTCAGGCCAATCAATAAGAATATGAAGGAGTTTGCCAGAAAAGCAGTATATTCCCAAAAATTAAAGACCACCATCCTTGTGGTTGGTGACATTCCGCGCGGGCCAATATTGCCATTTACGATACCGGCTGCAACTACCGCCAGCACACCGCTGACATGTAATCCATGCTCAGCTACCAAGAAAGAACCAAAGGCCAGTATGGTTGTCAGGGTTGTAACGATGAGCGGATCATTTACATTATTAATAATTTTTGAAACAACTAAGCCCAATATGATCCCTACGACTACCCCACCGCCGGCTACGCGAATAAATTCTGTCACGCTGGGTGCCAAACTGAATTCCCCTCCTTTGATGGCGATCTCCAACATCAGCCCAAACACGACGATAGCGGTGCCATCGTTGAACAGGCTTTCGCCTTCCAGCATGACCTGTAAACGTTTTGGTGCGCCCAAGCGGCGGAAGAGGGCTACCACGGCCACCGGGTCGGAGGCTGCAATGAGCGCGCCAAATACTAATGCGGCCGGGAGCGCCAAACCGGTACTTATCGAAACCATATATCCGACCAGTAGGGTAGTAATAATTACACCGGGTATGGCCAACATTAATATTAGGCCGATATCACGCCTTAGATCATCTAATTTGAGATGAAAAGCCGCTTCAAATAATAAAGGTGGAACTAATAAACCCAGGATCAATGCCGGGGATATTTCAATCTCAAACGCTGGAACAAATGTCAGCCCGACCCCGATTAAAACCAAGCCAACCGTATACGGAAGCCGTAAACGGTTGGCTACTATCGCCACAAAGGAGGCGATTAATAATAATAATATGATACTTTCTTCAACAGCCAGGAATTCTTCCATGATATGCCTCTGGTTTATGACATAGAAACGATTAAAGGATTGCTTTCTATTACATGTACACGTTTGCCATTCGGGAAAATCACATCGGTGTCATCCAATTTACGTAAGATCGTCAAGCCTCGATATTTTATCGTAACCGGCCATGGGAAGGGATTTTTTCCTTCGAGCCTAACACGCGAGGGTGATAATATCTGTACTCCTAAGACTTGCAAGAACAATCCTACTGGCGCCAGTCCACTGAGAGCATTTCGTTCTCCAATTCCCTGGCCTGTTTCTGCATGATAGCGTTGGTAAAATGCTCGTTTTTGTTTAAGATTTTGGATTACGGCATTCATCAAGTGTGCTACCAAATGCGCAGCTTCCTTACGGAACCCATATGTGAGGAGGCCTTCACCAATCAGCTGGTTCCAAGGCAAATGTACACTCAATATGGCTGAATCAGAATCCAATGTAGGTTTGCGTAAGGAAGCCGGAATACCAAAGGGGCGATCAAACCGTCCGGCATCCTTTATAGAACCAGCGATGAGAACCCGCGCCTGTTGCTTATTTGGAATGCCCGCCCATAAGGGTAACAGAAGAGTATGGTCTTCGAAGGTATTATCAAGACGATACACGATTATCTTGTCGTTTGGATTTGTCCCCTTAACCCGGATCCGTCCAATTTTCTCATGTAGTTTTTGGCTGGTAGCAACCATTCCGCCGCTGCGCCATTGGAATTGTTCTCCAGTGATGACTTCATTTTCACCTTTGGTGGTAAATTCGCTGATCGAAATTATTGGTTGCTGCGCACCCGGATTTTTTGATTGTATCTCAATTAAAAGACGGATCGGATGCTCGAACGATAGCTTCAACTTAAACGTGCCAGAGCCTCGTTCACGCGCTAGCACCTTTCCAGAAACTCTTTTGGCAGACTCGCGGTCGAGGTAACAGTAAAGCGAAGAGCGTGGATTCCAGGCTTCATCCAATGCCGTTTTTAGAATTCCCACCTGCTTTTTTACCAAAGCGACTTCTTTCTCTTGTTCAAGCTTTTTTGCAATCTGACGCAGGGCATCCGCTTCCCGATAAAGCATAGCTAATAGCGCCGGATGGCGCACGCTGGTAATATCTACGCCCTGTGACCAGGGATTCCATGTCTCAAACATGGGATTTTCGTCATACCCAGTTTGTCCAAGGTGCGACCATTCCGGGATGCCATCGGAGTCTCGGTCGTTTTGTGGAGAAAACCAAGCCCAAAAAAATTTTAGTAATTTGGGGAAAACAGCTTCTAGAAAATCATCGTCACTTGTAACTTTGTAAATTTCCCAAGCCAGGCTCGCTAAAATAGGCATAGCCTGACGGCCGCCTCTCTGGCCGTTCAAACCCGGCCGGTCGTCAATTGTGCCATCGTCTGATTGTGATTCAAGGAAATTATTCAATAATCCTATTTTTAGTTTCGAAGTTGGGGGTAACAAAGTGGATAAATAATATGTTTCCAACGGGGATTGTCCAATCCAGGTAACAGGAAAATCACTCCCGTCTCCTGCGCGAGAATGCCCCTGGTCTGGGCCACGCATTTGGACGTAAGAGGCATGCGAAAGATTGTCATTGCCCGGAAAAAACAGGCTATGCGCAGCGTTCTGGCTGAAGGCCAAGGCTGCGTCCCAATCTGGGTCGGTCGTTTGAATTTCAATCTGGTCGCCAACATTAACAAGTTCTATTCGCGCGCGTTCGGCATCCCAGGGCTGTGCAGCGATCAGGCGAGCTGTATCGAATGATGTCTGGTGCTTGGGACTGGCTACTTGTGCCCAGGTCAGCTGACGAGAATCGCCGGGGTTAAGGTCAAGATCAATCATCAGTGATGGTTGCGGCCCAGGACCCGGTAGCGCCCCACCGGTCAGGAATAGAAGCGGAACCAGGTCAGTGGTTTGCCCAACCAGCACATTAACCATCTGAATTTGGGTGTGGCTAAATGGGTGTCCATCTAATGGAACTAACGCTGCACACATTTCCAATCGCGGGTTGCGCTTCTCGTTGGTTCGGTTTATAAGCGTTACACGTCCAGTGATTGTGATTGAATCCGGCACGTGGACTTCGTATATCACTTCAAGCCCCTCAAAGGGGGCGAAGGTCAATTCTAAAAAATTTGGGTAGAAATGGCGCACAATAGGGGGCGTTGCAAACTCAGAAACCTCTGATAATGTGTCGCCACCTTGTGTGAACCGTGGGTAGATGCGAATTGAGCGAGCACGCAGCCCAAAGGTTGTGTGTAATGAAAGCGCGCGAGGTTCACCAGAGCCTATTTCCATTTCCCAAATATGGTCGTTAATATAGTTGGGTTTGGAAAGCCGTGTGTCTGCTGCCAAAATTAAGCTCAGGGGATCCCCCGCATGTAATGACCACTCTCGCATGCCCTTATTGTACGGGCAGTTTATCAAGAGGTCAAAGGGTTGATCAAGACTGTGCTAAAATTTCCAACATTCTGTATTGTGATTTTCGGAGGCCTAGTAATGAAAGTAGAATCGTGCATGAAGAAAAACGCCATATCTGTTAAAGATACCGATGATCTGGCAATTGCGGCCCGACAATTTGTGAAACATCACGTGGGCATGTTACCAGTTGTAAATGGGAAATGGGAATTGGTGGGTGTGCTGCAAATACGTGATTTATTGACTTTGGTATTACCGGTATTTACACGCCTGATAGAAGATTTTGACTTTGTAGGTACTTTTGGAGCGGCAAATTCAGCCCAACCATCCAAAGAAGAGATCTCGAAAAATGTTACTGAAGTGATGGAAGAGCCTGTTTTTGTGGAGGAGAGTTGGGGGCTACCACATGCGTTTGCCTTGTTGCTTCACCATCACTTATCTGACCTACCTGTAGTGGATGCAGAAAACCGGCTGGTCGGAGTTGCTTCGCGGGTGGATATTGGAAGTGCCCTACTAAAAAAATGGGAGATTGTCTCTGGAGACTAATATGACAGCCATAATCGTATCAAGCGTGATTTTTATTCTCGCGCTTACTTTAATTTTTACCGAGAAAATGAACCGCAGCATCATTGGGATCGCTGGCGCTGTGATGATGGTGGGAGCGGGGATGGCCCTTGGTTTTTATTCGGAGGAAGATGCTATTGCAGCAGTTGACTTTAACACATTGGGATTGCTCTTTGGCATGATGGTGCTGGTAGCTCTGCTGGAGCCGACCGGCTTCTTCCAATACCTGGCGGTGTGGACGGCCCGCTTTTCCAAGGGACGCCCCGTGCGTTTGATGGTATTACTGGGAACTGTGACAACAGTCCTATCCATGTTCCTGGATAATGTAACCACAGTTATTTTGATAGCGCCGGTCACTGTTTTAATCGCCGAAATTTTAGGTCTGAACCCGATCCCTTATTTGATCGCAGAAGCTGTACTGTCCAATACGGGAGGGGTGGCCACCCTGGTCGGTGACCCGCCCAATATATTGATCGCTTCAGCAGCAGGCTTTTCTTTCAACGATTTCCTGACGCATTCGCTGCCGATCGTTTTTGTTGCCTGGCTGGCGGCGCTGCTTTTGCTGCGCTATCTCTTTCGGGAGGAGCTGAGCAAGATGCCGACCAACGCCGAGGCAATCTTGAAGCTTGACCCCAATGAAGCTTTTAACGATCGCAAAACGGCCAACCGTGTGCTGATTATACTGGGCGTTACGATATTTTTCTTCTTCATCCATCACAACTTGCACATTCAACCGTCCTTTATTGCTTTGAGTGGGGCGGCAGCCGCCCTGGTGTGGGTGCAGCCAGATCTGCACGAAACCTTGAAGCGGGTTGAATGGAATGTGCTCATTTTCTTTGGCGGCTTGTTTGTTATGGTCGGCGGGTTGGAATCGGCCGGGGTTTTACAGCAGCTGGGTGAACTGATCAGTAGGGCAGGCAATATTTCGCCGGTGGTATTCGGTGTTATTACCATCTGGGTAGTGGCGATACTATCTTCCCTTGTAAATAATATCCCCGTCACAATTGCCTTGATCCCTGTCTTTGCTGAACTGGAACGAACGGGTATCAACATTCAACCGTTGTGGTGGGCGCTGGCCTTTGGGGCAGGCTTTGGCGGCAATGGCACCATCATCGGTTCTGCCGCGAATGTTTTCGTAGTCTCCTTCTCGGAGCGGACAAAGCATCCGATTACTTCTCAATTGTGGGCCAAACGCGGCTTGCCCGTCATGATCTTGACCTGTTTTGTGGGCAGCGTTTTGTATGTGTTAGCCTATCCGTTTCTGAGCAGCTAAGCGGCCTTCTACGCCAGAATGTGTTTTTAATTGTGCTAGAAAATTGTCAAGTGTAAATTGGCTATAGATGTTGAGATAACCTCATGAAACCCACTATGTCCACATTGACCGGAACAACCAAGGTTAATCCCTTCAGCGCCACAAAACGACTAAGATCGTTACGATTATCGTTAAAAGACAACTATCACTGAACAAATGAGAAAGGAGCACCTATGACAGACACAACTCCCGTCAATCGCGGGCTGTACTTCGAAGAATTTAAAATCGGCCAAAAGACCACCTCTGTCGGTCGTACTGTTTCTGAAAGCGACATTTTTACTTTCGCCGGACTATCAGGCGATTTTAACCAGATACACACCAATGCTGAGTTTAGCAAGGATACCCCCTTTGGTCAGCGAGTGGCGCATGGTTTGCTGGGGTTGTCAATTGCCTCGGGCTTGGCATTTCGGACCGGAATATTGGAAGGTACTGTCATCGCTTTTCGTGAAATCAAAAACTGGAAATTTATCGCCCCGATTTATATTGGCGATACCATTCATGTCGAAATGGACATTGCCGAAACCAAAGCTTTACCGCGCATTGGTGGCGGCTCGGTGGTAATCACTTTGGATGTAAAGAAACAAAACGGCGAAACTGTAATGAAAGGGAACTGGACGGTCTTGGTTATATCCAAACCGTAACGTTTATGCCGACCGCCCCCGAAGAAGATCCAAAAGATCGCTTGCGTCGGATCTTGGCATCGGAAGAGGAAACCATGCCGGACCTACCCGCGCAAGACGATGATTCCGACTCGCCCTCAGACGAGGCGACTGCTTCCATTATGTCATCGTCGGGTGGAGAAAAGGCACCTTCGCCACCCCAGGAAATCACACCTGATACTCCCATGCCGGCCGTGGACAAGGATAATATGCCCCTTCCACGCCGGGTAGACGAGATCGATACGGGCGCCACACGCGTTACGTCTGCGGCATACAACGCCCCTTCACAACCAGCAGATTCTCGTCCGGCAGCACAGCGTTTTGTGGGTAAATCATCCAATGGGTCGTTCTGGAAGGGTCGTTCAGGATGTTTACTGAGGGGGCTCGTCATCGTCCTGTTTGGCTTGGTAGGTTTGGCCTTATTGGGTGGCTCGATCGCATTGTATCAATATTATTCCATCGCACGTACATTACCCAGCGTGACGGACTTACGAGCGCGCGCTTCCCAGTTTGAGACCACCCGAATCCTAGATAGAAATGGCAATGTCCTTTACGAGATTCTTGATCCGAATGCGGGCCGGCGCACATATGTGCCACTGGATAAGATTTCACCATATGTTGTTGCGGCCACAATTGCGACTGAAGATAAGGATTTCTACAATCACCCCGGATTTGATCTTGGGGCGATCCTCCGTGCCTTGTGGGAGAATTTTCGCACCGATGGAAAAGGCGGCGGCGCTTCAACCATTACCCAACAACTGGCGCGTAACCTGCTGCTCTCACCGGAAGAACGCATCCAACGGACATATACCCGTAAGGCGCGTGAGATCATTTTGGCGGCTGAGATCACTCGGCGATATACAAAAGACGAAACCCTGGAACTCTACCTGAACGAAAACTACTATGGCAATCTGGCTTACGGTATCCAAGCCTCGGCTGAAACATATTTCGACAAAACAGCCGGTCAGTTAACTCTGGCAGAATCTGCCTTCCTGGCCGGTTTGCCACAATCCCCGTCTATCTATGATATTTATACCAATCCGGATGGGACACTGACTCGCCACCAACAGGTGCTGGTGCTTTTGTTTCAGTTAAGTTTGGAGCGCACCTGTATTCCGGTCAGCAATAGCGACGACCCGATCTGTGTGAGTGCAACAGATGCTACCAATGCAGCCAACGAGATTAAGGGATACCAATTCCGTCCGCAGTATATCGAAATGGAGTACCCGCACTGGGTCAATTACGTCCGTGCTCAACTAGAAGAAACTTTTGATTCTCAAACCATCTACCGCTCCGGATTTACAATTTTCACCACACTCGACCCCAACTTGCAAGATATTGCCGAACGGATCGTAGCTGAGCAAGTGGCTTTATTGGTAAATAAAAATGCTCACAACGGTGCACTGCTAGCGATCAAACCTTCCACAGGGGAAATCCTGGCTATGGTCGGTTCGGCCGATTTTTATGACGAGTCTATTGATGGACAGGTAAATATGGCGACCAGCCCGACTCGCCAGCCTGGTTCGTCAATTAAGCCAATTACTTATGTTGCTGCTTTTGAAAAGGGCTGGACACCGGCGACCCTTATCTGGGATGTACCATCCGAGTTTCCTCCTTCGGGCGATCCGAACGATACGCGGGAACCATATAAACCGAATAATTATGATCAGAAATTCCATGGCCCGGTAACAGTTCGAACGGCTTTATCGAACTCGTTCAACGTCCCAGCGGTCAAGACGCTGGATTTCGTCGGGATCTATGACAATCCGGATACACCTGAAAAAGAAGGCATGATAAGTATGGCAGAGCGATTAGGCATCACCTCTTTGGTGCAACCCGATTATGGGTTGTCGTTGACCCTGGGAGGCGGCGATGTCAGCCTGATCGAGATGACAGGCGCTTTTTCCGTTTTCGCCAATGGCGGCCGGCGCATCCAACCTGTTTCGATACTCAAAATTGTGGACCATGAGGGTAATGTAGTCTTCGAACACGAGCCTATCTCAGGTGAACAAGTCATCCGTCCTGAACATGCCTATCTCATTTCTTCAATCTTGTCAGATAACGTAACCCGTTCCTGGATGTTTGGTCCAAATTCGGCCTTAAATTTATCCTTCCCTGCCGCTGCCAAAACAGGCACCACAAATGACTTCCGTGATAACTGGACCCTTGGCTACACTCCCTCACTAGTAACAGGGGTTTGGGTTGGCAATGCTGACTATACCCCGATGATCAATACCACTGGCTTGAGTGGCGCTGCTCCAATTTGGTCTCAGTTCATGGAAGCGGCGGTCCCATTTGTCAGGGGCGACACCCCGTTGGCCTTTGCCCGGCCGGCTGGGATTATAGATAAGATTATCTGTGCCGTATCGGGCACAGAACCATCCAACTGGTGCAAGGAACAACGGAACGAAATCTTTGCTGCCGATCAACCCCCTTTACCTTCCGGGAAAGACTTATATCGTAAGATAACACTAAATACCTGGACTGGCCTTGAAGCTTCGAATAAATGTGATATTTTTACCGATGAACAAACAGTCATAAATTCTGGTGGCGATCCCTGGGCTGAAAAATGGCTGCAGACCGGAGCTGGTAAAAACTGGTTAAATGCACATGGTTTTCCAAAAGATGTTTTTATTGCTCCAGATCGTAAGTGTGACGAGAACGATCCATATCCCACAATTGAATTTATTGGATTGAATGATGGCGATAAGATTACAGAGACTAATATTGACATCAAAGCCGTTATCGATGCTACAGATGGGATTAAATCTTGGAGCTTGGAATATGGATTGGGTAATGACCCGAGTCAGTGGAAGCAAATAGCCGATGGAAAAAATCCTATTGGAAATCCCAAGACGCTGCTCAATTGGGATCTAAGTGATGTTGGTGGAAACACACTTACATTACGATTATATGTGACTGGTAAAAAAGGCTATGCAGAGCACAAAATTAGTCTAAACCTGCAACTGCCGACCGCTACTCCGCTTCCAACTTTAACACCTACGGTTACCTTATCGCCTTTTCCCACAGATATAATAACTACAACGGCCTCTCCAACTACAATTTTTGTATCGACGGACACACCAACTGCTACAGCTACTGTTACACCATTCCCGAGCGCTACGAGCAATTAGCCGTGAAACACAGTGTTTCCCTTGACATTAATTGCAATCCGTATATAATTTTAAAGTTGTTCGTAAAAACTGAGCGAAGAATAAAGCAAGCGCTTGAGACAAAACGCCTCAAAGCGCTGGTCTTTGTTTGGCATTTATAGGTGCCGACTACACGCTATAAATTTATTGCTCTAAATTAATCTTGATTCGATTGGACTAGGAGAGGATCTGTGGAAACTAAAGGACTGACCGCATTACGCATCAGCCTGGCATCACCCGATACGATCATGTCATGGTCGTATGGTGAGGTGCTCAAGCCAGAGACAATTAACTATCGCCGGTTACGGCCTGAAAAGGATGGTCTCTTCTGCGAAGCCATTTTTGGACCAACCCGTGATTGGCAATGTTATTGTGGCAAATATAAAAACCCCCGTTTTAAAGGAATTATTTGTGATAAGTGCGGTGTTGAAGTCACCCGCGCTGCCGTACGCAGAGAGCGCATGGGACATATTATTTTGGCAACCCCGGTTGCGCATATATGGTATTCACGCCGGATCCCCTCTTATTTGGGATTACTGCTTGATATCTCACGTCGAAACCTTGATCGTGTATTGTACTTTGCACAATATATTGTCACACATGTAGACGAAGATGCGCGCCAGAAAGCCCTCACACGCCTGGAGGAAGAAATTTCCGGATCTGAGCGTGAGCAGACAATGCAAATTAATGCCAAAATCGCTGAAGCCAAAACACGACATGATTATATATTAAGCGAGCTCAAGAAGACTCAGGCCGAACTCGAACGGTCTTACGATGAGCAAATTGCTGCCGAGCTAGAACCAATAATTAAAGAAGGTCAGAAACTTGAGAAGCAACTTCAGGATAAGAAAGGCAAAGCTGCCAAGAAAACGATGGTCTTTGAAGTAACCGGTGATCAGATCATTGAAGCAGGTGTTGAAATTGGCGCCAAGCATATTAGCCAGGTTCAAAAGATCGTTCAGAAGAAACTTGAAGATATCGAAAACGAGAAAAAAGACCAAAAAGCCCGTGAAATTGAAAAACTAGAGGCAGAGGCAGCTAAAATTAAAGTTGAATCTGACCAAGAAATGGAAACTTTAAAAGGCCAACTCGAAGATCAATCTGTTGTCACCCAAAACCAGAATACCCGGGTGCGGGATGAGCTGATAGATTTGCGTCCTTTCACCTTTTTAAGCGAAACTCGTTACCGTGAACTCAAACAACGTTGGGGGCAGGTTTTTCGGGCTGATATGGGCGCCGAAGCTTACTTTGATATTTTGCGTCGCCTCGACCTGGATCGGCTCTCCGAAGATCTTTGGCATGAAGTGCGAACGACCAAATCAAAGCAAAAACGTAAAAAAGCAACGACACGCCTAAAGGTTGTAGAAGCCTTTAGGCGCTCAGGTAATCGCCCAGAATGGATGATCCTAACAGTATTACCTGTAATCCCGCCAGATTTACGCCCGATGGTTCAATTGGATGGTGGCCGATTCGCCACATCTGACTTGAATGACCTGTATCGCCGTGTAATTAACCGAAACAACCGCCTCAAACGCCTGTTGGAATTGGGTGCGCCAGACGTCATTATTCGCAATGAGAAACGCATGTTACAAGAGGCGGTAGATAGCCTAATCGATAATTCCCAACGCGGAAAGGCACTTTCCCGCCGTGGCCGACGCGAACTCAAGTCGCTCAGCGACATGCTCAAGGGTAAAAAAGGACGCTTTCGTCGCAACTTGCTCGGTAAGCGCGTAGATTATTCTGGGCGCTCAGTAATTGTCGTAGGGCCACAATTAAAACTTCATCAATGTGGGTTACCCAAGATTATGGCCTTGGAGCTATTTCGTCCGTTTGTGATCTCACGCCTCGTCCACCATCACTACGCAGCAAACGTAAAGGGAGCACGGCGCCTGATTGAACGAAACAGACCCGAAGTATGGGAAGTGCTGGAAGAAGTTATCAAAGATCGACCCGTGTTATTAAACCGGGCGCCCACCCTGCACCGTTTGGGTATTCAGGCTTTTGAATCGATCCTGATCGAGGGCTCTGCGATACAGTTGCACCCCTTGGTTTGTACTGCCTTCAACGCTGACTTCGACGGTGACCAGATGGCTGTGCACGTGCCGTTATCGCAAAAGTCTGTGCAGGAAGCCCGCGAATTGATGCTCTCATCTAAAAACCTGCTCAAGCCTGCTGATGGCGAACCAATCATTTCCCCGTCGAAAGATATGGTTTTGGGAGTGTTCTACCTTACTATTAAACTCAAGGCCAAACACAAAGGTGATGGCCGTGCCTTCTATGACATGGACGAAGTGGAAATGGCATTTCAACTCGGCCAGGTGGAAACCCACTCTGAAATTAAATTAATTGTAACCACTTGGTACGATGACGAGGGCAACCGGTTGCCTAAAACTGAAACCCGTTTAATTGATACCACTGTGGGCCGGGCTCTCTTCAACCGTATTCTTCCCGAAGTCGTCCAATTTGTGAACCACAAGTTAGACAAGGGTGATGTGAAGGACCTGATCGCTGATGTGTATGAAATGTGCGGCCAGGAAATCACCACTGATGTCGCGGATCGTATAAAAACTATGGGCTTTGAGTTTAGCACACGCTCTGGCACTACTATAGCTGTGTCCGACATTACAATCCCACCAGAACGAAACGACATAATAAAGGGAGCCCTAGAAAAAGTTGAAGTGGTGGGTCGTGATTTCCGCCGCGGTTTGTTAACCGAACAGGAAAAGAGCGAACGCGAGATCAATATTTGGCAGGAAACTACCGATACTGTTGCAAAGGCGGTAAGAAAGCATATGGATCCGGATGGTAATCTGGCAATCATGGCTAACTCAGGCGCCACAAAGGGTGGCTATTCCACCATCAATCAGCTTGCTGGAATGCGTGGTCTGATGGCTGACCCCTCTGGGCGTATTATCCCTTTCCCAATTCGTTCAAACTTCCGGGAAGGATTGACAGCCATGGAATATTTCATGTCTACACACGGCGCCCGTAAGGGTTTGGCGGATACTGCCCTACGGACAGCCGATGCAGGATATCTAACCCGCCGCCTGGTAGACATCGCACAGGATATCATTATAAATGAACATGATTGCGGTACCAAAGAAGGTATCTACGTTCGTAAAAAAGATGATGTAGCTGGGCAGTCTCTATCCCACCGAATATTTAGTCGTTTATTGGGGGAACGTCTTGTTGATCCTAAGACCGGTGAGGTAATAGGAGATGTAAACGATATCATCGACAAAGATATGGCGCACAAGATAGGCGAATCCAGCATTGAGGAAGTCAAAGTTCGTTCAGCTTTGACCTGCGAACTAACTCATGGCATTTGCTCAAGTTGTTATGGAAACGACTTAGGCCGTGGTGATTTGGTCTCACTTGGTTCGGCGGTTGGTATCATTGCTGCCCAATCCATCGGTGAGCCTGGCACGCAACTCACCTTACGTACTTTCCATACTGGTGGCGTTGCTACGGGTGGAGCAGACATTACGACTGGTTTGCCTCGTGTGGAAGAGTTATTTGAAGCCCGTAAACAACCCAAAGGTGAAGCTGTAATTGCAGAGATCAATGGTAAGGCCAGGATTGCGCAATCTGAACGCTACTCTGATTTGCGCGAGGTCACCATTGAACATAGCGAATTAATCAGCGATGCTTATGACATTCCGGAAGATTGGGAGTTTGCGGTCAAGAGCGAAGACGAAATCAAAATGGGAGATGTGTTAGCAACCAAGGACGATGCCACGATTACCGCTCAGCATGAAGGACGAGTGCGTGTCGAAAAGAAGGCAGGTCAAGTGGTTGTTTCATATGATCAAAAAGAGGAAATCTCCTATGATATTCCTACAACAGCCCGCCTACTGATTAAGGATGGCGATAAGGTTGAGGCAGGTCAGCCTTTGACAGAAGGCTCTCTCAACCCGCACATCGTGTTGCGCATTCAAGGACGAGATGCCTGTCAAATATATCTTATGTCTGAAGTACAGCAGGTGTACCGTTCACAAGGTCAAAACATTCATGACAAACACTTTGAGGTAATTATCCGCAAGATGCTGAGTAAGGTACAAATTACCCAACCGGGCGATAGCAAGTATCTGCCTGGCGACTCGGTAGACAAGCTTGAGATCAAAAGGGTGAATGAACAGTTGCTAGATGAAGGCAAAGTTCCAGCAAAATTCGTTGAAATATTACTTGGCGTGACCAAAGCCTCCCTATCAACAGATTCATTCCTCTCCGCCTCTTCTTTCCAACACACGATCAAAGTATTGGCCCAGGCGGCCATCTCGTCCAGTACCGATCCGCTCTTTGGTCTTAAAGAGAATGTGATCATTGGCAAGTTGATCCCTGCTGGGACAGGATTTAAGGAAGGCCGATTTAATCCGGTTGAACCCGAACCTGAGCCTGAAGAAAGTGAAGAAGTCGCACCCCCGGTGGTTGAAGAAACCGTAGAGCCCACCGCAGCAGATTAAATACCAAAAGGACGGTCAGAAAATGACCGTCCTTTTATATTTAATAAGCTTCATGAATAATGGGCACAATTGCCTCAAGTTCTTAATAAACCAATCGAATTCCCACAAGCCCTTAATAAACTTTTTCATTTAAGATCTTATTTGTATCTGACTTGACGCATTCCACTTTTGCTCGTAATATTATCTAAACATAGAACATTAATTCACAAGAGGGGCTGAAAAGAACGAAGGGCGCACCCTAATAAGGAAGAATTTATGGAACTTGGACTGGTAAAGAAAATAGATATCGATCAGGAGATGAAGCAATCGTACCTAGATTACGCTATGAGCACAATAGTCGCGCGCGCATTGCCTGATGCCCGTGATGGGCTCAAGCCTGTGCATCGCCGCATTCTGTACGCGATGCACGACATGGGTCTGCGAGCCGGTTCACGGTATAAGAAATCGGCGCGTATCGTCGGCGAGGTACTGGGTAAATATCATCCCCATGGCGACTCGGCTGTGTACGAATCCATGGCGCGCATGGCACAGAATTTTTCCATGCGGACACCCTTGATTGATGGGCAAGGAAATTTCGGCTCGGTCGATGGCGACCCTCCGGCTGCTATGCGCTATACGGAAGCGCGCTTGGCTGCGCCTGCGCTAGATATCCTGACTGATATTGGCAAAAACACGGTTGATTTTGTGTCTAATTTCGATGACACTTTAACCGAGCCAACCGTACTGCCCGCCGCTATCCCCAATTTGCTGGTTAACGGTTCAACGGGTATCGCTGTGGGCATGTCCACCTCTATCCCGCCCCATAATCTGGGTGAAGTGGTGGATGCGCTGGTATACATGCTAGCGCATTGGGAAAAATTAGATAATGTATCTGTTGGGCAAATAATGAAATTCATAAAGGGTCCAGATTTTCCGACCGGCGGATTGCTTATCCAGCAGACCGGCGAAGAGGGTCTGGAAGCAGCTTACGGATCCGGGCGTGGACGCGTACGAATCCAGGCCAAAGTTCACATTGAGGAGATGGAGCGAGGCAAATCGCGTTTGATCGTAACCGAATTGCCATATATGACCAACAAATCCAGCTTGATTGAGCGGATTGCAACATTGGCTCGGGATGGGATTATCGATGGTCTGACAGACCTGCGTGACGAATCCGACCGTCAGGGTATGCGGATCGTCATCGAACTGACTAAGAATGTGGAGCCCCAAAAAGTGCTGGCTGATCTGTATCGGCGCACGGCGATGCAGTCCACCTTCAGCATCATTTTATTAGCGCTGGTTGATAATGAGCCACGCATGCTGACGCTCAAACAGGCCTTACGGGTCTATATTGAGCACAGACTAACGGTCATTAGGCGTCGGGGTGAATACGATCTGGACAAGGCCTTACAGCGTGCGCATATTTTGGAAGGATACCTGGTTGCGCTCAAGAACATGGACGAAGTCATCAAACTAATCCGGGCCGCAGCGGACGTTGAAACTGCTCGGGAAAAATTGATGCGCAAGTATACACTGACGGAGATCCAAGCCAACGCGATTTTGGAGATGCAGTTGCGTCGCCTGGCAGCACTGGAACGCAAGAAGATCGAGACCGAATATAGAGAAGTAAAGATAAGCATCAAAGCTTTAGAAAGCTTGTTGAAATCACCAATCAAGATGCGGGATGTGGCCGCTGAGGAATTACTCAAGATGAAGGCCGCTTATGCCGATCCCCGCCGTACACAAATCGTGAGTGTCACGCAGGACAAATCTGCCAAAACACCCTTGACTGCACGTGACTTGCTGCCTGAGCAAGATGTGTGGGTAGGTGTGACAGCGGATGGGTTGGTTTCTCGTACGCAGGATACAAAAAAGGCTCCGCGCCCAAGCGGCAAGGAAGCCCCTCGCTGGCTTGTAAAGGCCGCTACAACAGACACCCTCTTTTTAGTATCTGATAACGGCAGAGCCGCGGCCGTAGCAGTGCATACCTTGCCTGAAGCCGATAAACTTGGAGATGGTAAGCCCTGGCATGCAGTCTCACCTTTGCGTATAAGCGACAAACTTGCGGCTGTTTTTACCTTACCCGCAAAAAGATCAAAACTGCCGGAAGAAACTTACGCCTTGACCGTAACGAGCGGCGGCATGGTCAAGAAATCGACGATAGCGGAGTTGCCCGGACCCTCAGCGCAACCGTTTAGGCTGGTCAAAGTAAATAAAGGCGATAGATTGGGTTGGGTATTGCTGACCGAAGGTACGAAAGAAATATTTCTGACGATTTCGAGCGGATACGGAATCCGTTTCAAGGAAGATGACGTGCGACCTATGGGTTTGCTGGCAGCGGGTGTGAACGGCGTCAAGTTGGACCCGGGAGATGAAGTTACCGGAGCATGCGTGGTGCCCAATGAAGGCGAAATCTTTATTATTGCTTCAGATGGCAATGCCAAGCGTGTTCCTATCAGTGATTTCCCTACACAAGGCCGCTATGGCCGCGGTGTCATCGCCTGGTCGCTTCCAGATGGGGTTACGCTGGCGGGCTTGGCAACCGGCAAACCGACTAGTGTTGTTACCGTGCACCTGCGCAAGGCTGCCCCGAAATCGACCCGCTTAGACGCTGTCATGATCCGCAAGCGCGCAGCGCTGCGTGGCGATAGCGCTGTGGATCTGAAAGCGGGTGATGCCGTGTTGGATGTTGTGACGGGCTGGAAAATTGGGAATTTTGTGAAGCTAATTGATGTGAAAAAGACCAAGAAAAAAGCTGCGATAGAAAATAAGGGTGTGGCAAAGAAGAACCCGGTTACAAAAAAACAGGCCCGTAAATGAAGTGATTTGCAAATAAGGATTTCCGAGATTTCAAAAATTTTGGAGATCTGGATGACGACAATGCCTCGAAGAAACACACCTTTTGTATCGGGTTGTTATTATCACATATACAATCGCGGCAATAATCGGAAAACTGTTTTCTTTGAAGATGAGAATTACCTGTATTTTCTACTTGGGGTCAAGAGATATTTGCTGCCTGTTGTTGATGTGATCGCTTACTGTTTGATGCCTACGCATTATCATTTGATGGTGCGAGTGAAGGATTTAGAGCAAAACTCGAATAAACAGACTTCCGAAGTCTCCAAGACTTCGGAAGTCTTAGCTGCAATGCAATAATTATTAATTTCATACACCAAAGCCATCAACAATCGCTTTGAGCGCGTGGGGTCACTATTCCAGGGCGCATTTCGGGCAAAACCAATTACAAATTCCAAGCATTTGCTACACCTTTGTCGTTATATCCACGCCAACCCGGTCAAAGATGAACTGGCCACTGACCCGGCAGACTGGCCGTATTCCAACTACCTGGAATGAATCGGGGAGCGCGATGGCAATTTGATCGACCGGGCTTTTGTACAGGATCAATTTACCGATGCTGAAGAGTATCGTGCTTATGTGCTGGATTATCTTCGCGCAAGAGAGCTGCCGGAAGATTTAAAGCTGTATATAAATTCATTGGAAGGTTAACGGATAATATCAAACTGACTTATTCCACGTTTCCTACCAGCCCCAATTCGGGGGCGATTTTTCTCATTGCCTGGATCACATTTTCTACATGCTCCCAAAGTTCTACACCAAACTTCACAACCGCTTCTTCGATTTCTGGACGGTTGACTCCGGCAGCGAAGGCCTTATCCTTCCATTTTTTCTTGATTGATTTGACCTTTAGGTCCAATACCGAATGTGAGGGTCGCACCAGTGCAACGGCGGTCACCAAGCCGGTGATCTCGTCACAGGCGTAGAGTGCTTTGCGGCGCAAGGAGTCACGTCGGTGTGATCTGCGTGGCTCAATATATCTTGAATGAGGTCCTCGTCCAGTCCGCGCTTGCGCAGAATGGACGCGCCGGCTGTTGGGTGCTCTTCTAGGGTCGGGTGGATTTCCCAGTCAAAATCATGTAGCAAGCCCAATATCCCCCAGGCTTCCTTATCTTCATCATACCTCTCAGCATAGAAACGCATTGCCGCTTCGACAGACAGCATGTGTTTGATCAGATTTTCATTTTTGACGTATTCACGAACAATGGCAAGCGCTTCGTCACGGGTCATGATGTCTCCAGAAATATCGGTTCAGGTTCGCCCAGCACGGGTAGCGTTTTTTTGAAGTATACATCCCAAATGGCGGTTATGGTTGCAATTTGTTCACGCAGGTTCCAGTAAAGGCGCGATCTTTTGAGGAAATAATGGTTATCGGCTTCCACGCCCACCGCCCGGACCCCAAGTGCATTACAGACAAAAAGGGTGCGCGGCAGATGGAATTTTTGGGTTACTAAAATCGCAGAATCAAGGCCGAAGATGGCCTTGGCGCGGAAACAGGAATCGTAGGTGCGGCGACCAGCGTAATCAAGCACAATGACATTTTCTGGGACACCCAAGCTGAGGGCGTATTGCTGCATTGCCAATGGTTCATTGTAGTTCTCGAAGCGATTATCACCACTAAGCAGCAGTTTCTCTACCTTGCCTGCGAAGTACAAACGGGCACCCGTCTCGACCCGATCACGCAATATGGCTGTGGGGGACCCATCGCGCCGCAAACCTGCGCCGAAGACAATAGCTGCCCGGTTAGCGGGTACTTCTTCTATGGAATATGTGCGGAACAGGGCGTAAAACGAGGTCATGATTCGGGGCAGAAAAAAGATCAGCAGGCCGAGCAGAGTCAAAGTGCGCGTGAGGCGCCAGGTCCATTTGAAAATGGTTTTCCACATAGGCGGGAATTCTACCTTAAAACAAAATGTGCGGAAGTCAATCCGCACTATTAAAATCTCCTAGTTTCAGTGTCTAAACAAACCGTTCGCGGACAACTGAGCTTATATAGTCCATGGAGGCCACGACGATAGCGATTGCCAGCATCTGGGCACTGGCCGCGCGGTAATTGAGTACGTTGATATTTTGAATCAAGAGAAAACCAATACCGCCGCCGCCCGCAAAACCGATGATGGTGGACATGCGTACGTTAATATCCCAGCGATACATGGTGAAGGAAATGTAGGGCGGGATGATCTGCGGAATAACAGCATAAATGATAGTTTGTAAGCGATTGGCTCCAGTAGCCCGAACGGCTTCAAGTGGCCCGGCCATGATATTCTCGACCTGCTCTGAGTAGAGTTTGCCAAGTGCTGCGATAGTGTGTAGGGCCAATGCCATCGAACCGGCGAAAGGCCCAATACCAACCCAGACCACAAAAATGATGACCATCACGAGCGGCTCAACCGAACGCGTGGCGTTCAAGATGGTGCGTGAGACGAAGTAAACAATCATGCCTGTGGGCATGCTTCGTTCTGGGTTATTGATCAACCCGAGAATGAAGCCCAGGATTCCGCCGATACTGGCAGCAGCTGTGAAGAACCCCATAGTGTTGTTGAACTGGTAGAACCAGTTGATCATGGCAGCTAGCAAGAAGAACAATAACGCACCGGCAGTGGTTGCCAGGGTGACTTGGAGAATGTGGATCAGGGTGCCCGATTTACGGTTTAAGATCAGTCCCAACCGACCAGCCAGGCTGTTAAGGATTCCAGCGCTTACTATGGCTGTTACAGTGCCGATAACGATTCCAAGAATATCGCCCAGGTCACGCACGAAGAGTCCTAGGAAATCAAATGACCCTAATAGCTTGGCTGCGTTATTTCCACCCAACATGGCCTGATTCGATAGGAGGTGAAGGACGACGATTAAAACCAATGCGATTATTGCAACCACCAGCCAGCGGATGAGTCGAGTATTTAGTAGTGGTTTTTCATCTTCGCTCTGGGACAGGGCAAACCGGGCTCCTGACCAAATGATGATGGGCAAAATTAGAAGACCCGCGATTGCAACGAACGGGTTCCCCGTCAACATGACGCTGACAGGTAAGGACCAACTCGCAACCTTAATACCAATATAAAAGCCGACAGGAATAAATAGGATCGATAAGGACATGCTGATCAAAGAACTTTTCACATCTTTCATCAGGTTGCGGGCAGCCAAGAAACTAAGCGGTAAAGCCAACAAAGTGCCCAAGGTAGTTGCCAAAAGTGCTATGAAAACCGTTTCGACGATCTTATCCCAGGTTTCAAAAGCTGTGCGGGTCAGTGAGGGAGCACCAACATTGCGGCGGGTGATGGCCTGAAGCTCTTGAACTTTGTCGTTGGGACGGTTCGAGAGCCGGACTTCTATCTCAAAATGCCCGTCCCGATCCACTTTAATTGAGCCAAGCTGCAGGTTAACCTCACTATCTGCAGGCCTGAAATTCAAAGGTCCGGAGCTAAATGGTTCGAAGTTAAACCCTTCGACTATTGCTATTTTAAGACCCTTGCCGCAAGCCGGGGTCATGACAAGGTAAGGTTCACTGGTGTCTGGGGTTTCCGGCTGAAAGCCGCCTTCGGGGCAGGGAACCATGACCGGCAAGGAGACCATGGTGTCTTCGGTTTCATACGAGAATAACTCCGGGTGGGCCAGGGCGCGCAAGATACGGGTCAATTGCTCCCGGCGGTGTTCAGATTTGGTTTCAGCCAGATTAACTTTCGTGACCTGAAACCCATAAGCATAAATGAATAAAACAGCCAGAACTACCAAGCCAATCCCAAGCGAGCGCAGCAGGTTAGGTTTCTTTTTATCCATGATTTCTCCTACCCTACCCGCTCTGCTTCGCGTCCATAAATATCTTTGAATTTTTTGTCATCGATGTCCGTAGGTTTGCCGTCGAACATGAGTTTGCCCTCATTCAGGGCAACAACCCGGTCGGCATACCGATGGACCAGATCCAGGAAGTGCAAGCTGCAAAGAATAGTAACGCCTTCTTCTTTGTTGATCTTTTCGAGATACTGCATGATGCTGTGTGCCAGCACCGGATCAAGGCTGGCAACCGGTTCATCGGCCAGGATGATATCTGGTTCCTGAATCATGGCGCGGGCAATCCCTACCCGCTGCTGCTGACCACCGCTCAGTTCGTCAGCGCGGCTGTGGGCTTTGTCGGCAATTCCAACCCGTTCCAGTTGTTTGAAGGCATTTTCTATGTCGCTCTTGGGAAAGCGGTTGAAGAGGCTCATGATCGGGTTGACATAACCTAGACGCCCGGCCAGTACATTTGTCAATACGCTGGATCGGTGTACCAAATTGAAATGTTGGAAAACCATACCGATCTTACGCCGAATGAGGCGCAATTCATCATCGTTGGCCTTGGTAATGTTTGTTCCATTCCAGAAAATATCACCGGATGTTGGTTCTACCAGGCGGTTGATACAGCGCAGCAATGTCGATTTGCCTGAACCGCTTAACCCGATAATGGCGGTGAATTGACCCTGAGGGACTTCAAAGCTGACTTTATCCAGCGCCAAAACCCCGCCATCGTAGATCTTAGTCAGGTTTTGGATTTTTAGCATGTGTGATCACCATCAATGGAAAGGAATTATTTCATAGTTTTAAAAATCCCGGACAAGTTTACTTGTCCGGGATTTTTTTTCATGGGCAGAATTACTCGCCCAGGCTTTCTAGGCTTAGGCCAACAGAGGTAACCTGGATCCGAAGGTCATCGTATTCAGCATCAGTTGCTGCTTCAATGGCGGACCAACCGTAGAAATCATTGTTGCCAATTGATTCCATCCATGCCTCAGTTTGTGAGAAGGCAAATAATGCATCTACAACCTGAGCGCGTAAGTCTTCGGGGAATTCTGGGCCAAAGGCCAGTGCATCATTTGGAGCGTATAAATTTGTCAAGGTCAGAATCCTAATTTTTTGAATAACGTCTGGGGCTTCTGTGCGGATATTGGGGCGGGCATCCAGCGGACGCCACTCACCGCAGTACAGCCTGTCCTTCTTTTCTGTGTTGATAGCACAGGTAACAACGACATCATCAGGGAGGTCAACTTTGGTATCAGCTAGCGTTGGATCGGCCAGCCAATCTTCATAGGTCCACCACGGACCGCCGCCAGAATCGGGAGATAAGGGAACGCTATAGTAGGTGGTCGCAAAGTCCACTTCACCGTTGTAAAGAGCTTTGACGGCAGCAGTGTGTCCACCGGTCTCAACCGCTTCACCGGGTGTGATGCCAATGGATTCGAAGAAGGCCAGCGGCAACAGGCGGCCAGAAGTGGAAGTAGCATCTGTGTAGCCCCACTTTTTGCCATCTAGATCGGCAACGGTTTGAATGGGGCCATCGCGAAGCACAAGGACTTGGGACCAATAGATCGGGAAGCCAAAGCGAATAGCTTTATAGGATACGTCCACGCCACAGAGTTGGTTGGCCAAAATGTATCCAACCGGTGGAATAAAAGTTATGGTGTCAGTCGGGGAGGCGCACATCGCTTCGATGGTGGCCGCGTATGAAGTCGGCACGACCACTTCAAAGGTCAAACCGGTGGCCTCATTCAGCGCATCGGCCATAATTTCGCCACCGGTGACGATTACGCCAGTGTCAACAGACGGAACAAACAGCACCTTAATAGGGTGTTCCTCCGAACCAATGGCCGGCATGAGATCCTCAGTTGGTTCCGGCATTGCTTCAGTAGCAACTTCAGTTGCCGCTGGCGCTTCAGTAGCTTGCGGCCCACAAGCAACAAGTACCAGTGCGGTTACTAAAGCTAACAACAGGGTTATAAACTGTACATTTTTCATTTCTTCTCCTCTCAGAAAATTAGAATTGATTGGGGAGGAATCCCCATACACATTAATGATATA
>JASJYH010000200.1 GCA_030123675.1 Anaerolineae bacterium
CAACCAGTCCCCCACCGTAGACCAAGGAGCGCGTTGGCCTCGCCGCACAGTTCTTGAACAGGGGATGAGTGGTGAGGTGATTGTGCCCCTTCCGGTTTGAGGGGCTGTTTTTTGAAACTTTCACCGAGGTAACTTTGACCGGGAAGCCACCATTCGCCGCTTGAGGAGGTGGACCATGAAAAGCCCAGGGGGCAGCGGTGGATGACAGCCAAGTCCACACGTTGACACCGCACAGCCTGCCCGTGGACGAGTTTGGCCTCATATTCAAGGATGATGGATCCTTTGTCGTCTTGACGAAGCACCAGAACAGACCGCTTTTGGATGAGCACCTGGCCATCCTGGCCGCTGCGGTCAGGGCTTCCCACGAAGAAGAGTATGCGCAGGACGCGCTCGATTGGTGGGGTCTTTTCGTCGCCATCCCCGCTGGCCAAGCCTAGAAAGCCCCTCTTGCTCTCCGCTGAAGATTGTCGTATGAAATAGGTTCGCATGCGTAAGCCCCGGAAGTCGCTGCACCGGCACAC
>JASJYH010000201.1 GCA_030123675.1 Anaerolineae bacterium
TCCGGTTCCGCTTCTGCTTCCTCGGCTGCAAGTTCTTCCTCACTGGGTTCGTTGGCGGCAGCGTCTTCCACAAAAGGAATACCAGCGCTTAAAAGCGCCGAGAAAGCCTCTTCCAATTTCTGAACATCTTGTTCAGCCTCAGGAAAGAAACGCAGAATATCATCCAGCGTTACGTACGACTTCTGACGGCCCAATTCCACCATGCGCGCAATTGCTGGAAATTCTTCATCTTCCACGATCAACAATTTTTCCATATCCATTAAATTTTCGACCTACCTTCTTAAGTAGTTAATTCCAGAATACACTTTTTTTCTTCAAAATTCAAGACCCTTTACAAAGTTGCAATGATTAGGGTGCATTTCAGCGCAGTGGAAACAGCTCAATAATTAAGGCGCGGGAGTGCTCTCATATGGCGGTGATTCGAGCAGTAACAGCAAAGCATCCAATCCGGTTTTGCTGATGATGAGCACTTCTTCGCCATTGCCGACGCTGGCGTAGTATCCGCTTTCTGTCGGGGTGA
>JASJYH010000202.1 GCA_030123675.1 Anaerolineae bacterium
GGTTCCCCTCCCCTGGCCTATGTGTTCAGCCAGAGGATGACGTCGGAGACTTGCGTCCCGACGCCGGGTTTCCCCATTCGGACATCCCCGGATCGAAGCCTGCACACGGCTCCCCGAGGCTTATCGCAGTGTTCCACGTCCTTCATCGGCATTTGACGCCAAGGCATCCACCGTACGCCCTTAGTAGCTTAACTTTGTTGTGATACGGAGAAATTGACGTTCTTCGCGGTGAGAGCATCAACGCTCGCGCTTTGCAGGCGTTCCGATCGATTCCTGGATCTCTCGGAACTACGCGATTGCTGAGTACTCTCGATGCTATTCAGTTGTTAAGGTCCGATTGAGGGCGGCGGGTCTTCGGAACCCGCCTCCCCGAACAGCCGCTGCACCGTGATTTTTCCGGTGGTTGGCCGCCCGGCTGTGTTTCCGATCCCCTGTGATCAGGTTCAATTCTGATCAAACCTGGATCAGGCCCACAGCCCGGTTGCCAATTTGGCTAGACACACTCCGGCCCGGCATTC
>JASJYH010000203.1 GCA_030123675.1 Anaerolineae bacterium
CGAGAGCGTAAACCAACGGCTTGACCAAATGGCAAGTGATCTGGCCAAGTTCAGACAATTAAAATTGGCAGGCATAATATTTATGTCACTGTGCCCGCGCCAGTGCCGCGGGGCGGACGGCCTTCGGGAGAATGACAATTTGTATTCGAGTTTTGACACTCCCAATTTAAACTTTACAAATAAAACGAATGGATGTAGAATGTATTTAATATATCCGCCAAGCCTCTTTCTTTCGGGAAATGCTCAAACGTGGCGGATTTTTTTATGAGATATAACAAGCCAGCGCTTTCTTTTGATCAACAAGCGGAACTGCTAATTGAAAGGGGAGTGGAAGCAGAAAAGCCTAATTTAATCGAGTTCTTGAGACAAGTTAATTATTATCGAGTTAGTGGGTACTTATATCCTTTCAAAGAATCTGCCGATTCCGAAGGTTTTATTGAGGGAACTATCCTCACTGAAATAAAAAAACGATATTATTTTGATAGCGAGCTAAGATTACTGATATTGTCGGCT
>JASJYH010000204.1 GCA_030123675.1 Anaerolineae bacterium
CAGATGGGTCGGACCGAGGCCTCAAACCGAACCGAAAAAGCGGCATTGTCCTGTTCCCGGCAATGCTGAGTTACGAAATAAGGTTTGGCAGTTATCTCATGAGCCGAGGCATTTGATGTTCGGGTATCGCCGTATATGGGCAATGTTGCGTCGCTGCGGCTGGTTTGTCAATAAGAAGACGGTTTGGCGCGTTATGCGTGATATGAATCTTTGGTAACCGTTCACAGTATTTAACAAATTAATGATGGATATTTTTTATTACTCCAGTGAGCAATAACAGTTTCATGAATAAAATCAAGGACATTTCGCTGCTGTTTTTTACAGGTGGCAATGGTAGTCCAGATGCGCTCACACCAGCGCATGCCGGCATCTCCGCGAGTGCCCTGTGTTATCCTGCGGTCAATCACCACAGGGCGAATCTGTCGCTCAGTGCCATTGTTAGTCGGCTCAACTTCCGGGACGCTCAAAAATCTGAAATAATTCTCGGCGGCCCTGCCCTTGAAACGCCTG
>JASJYH010000205.1 GCA_030123675.1 Anaerolineae bacterium
TCGCCGTAAATAGTTAAAGCTAAGGTGCGGGGGATAGGAGTAGCAGTCATGGATAGAAGATGAGGGACAATATTCTGGTTGCGGCAAAGTTTGGCGCGCTGTTCTACGCCAAAACGATGCTGTTCGTCTAAGACGACTAGGCCAAGTTTTCCAAATTTTACTTTGTCTTGGATTAAAGCATGGGTTCCAATTAAAATATCAATTTCTCCATCTGAAGTTTTTTCAATAACTTTAAAATCTTGGAGCAGTCTGGCTATTTCCTGAAAATGCTGTTTAGCTAAAATTTCAGTGGGAACCATAAAAGCAGCTTGATATCCCTGCTTAACAGTATTTAAAACAGCCATTGCAGCGACGATGGTTTTTCCAGAGCCGACATCTCCTTCCAGAAGACGGTTCATTGGTCTCGATCTTTCCAAATCTTTTAGAATCTGCCAGGCGGATTTTTTCTGCGCGTCAGTTAATTTAAATGGCAATGATTTAACAAGATCCTGAATTATTTC
>JASJYH010000020.1 GCA_030123675.1 Anaerolineae bacterium
ACTTGTGCAGTTACTTCACAAGCGGCCGCAGATTCTCGTGGAAAAGTTCGCCAGATAGCCCGAGCCGGTGTGGATCAGATTCTAACAACCGGCTGTTGGGCAACCCTGGAACCCGATAAGGCCCTCGAACTCCCCAATGTGCTGCGCGTATTTGATAACTCTCAAAAAGATACGCTGGTATCCCAAGCCTTGAATTTGCCAGCAGAATCTTTTGACCTTGAACCTATCGCACGGGAGCCCCTGCCTGGTTTGCGGCAGCGCACCCGCGCTTTTATAAAAGTGCAAGATGGCTGTGATAATCGCTGTACATTTTGCATCACTACCATAGCGCGTGGTGAGGGACGTTCGCTTCCCTTAGCGGACGTAATTGCTGACATCCAATCCGCAATAGATGGGGGTGCAAAAGAAGTCGTACTGACAGGCGTACACCTTGGCTCTTGGGGATATGAACTTGGGAGCCACCTTAGTGAATTAATCAAAGCCATTTTGAAACATACAGATATTCCCCGCCTGAGGCTTTCGTCTTTGGAACCCTGGGATTTGGATGCGGATTTCTTCCAATTGTGGCAGGACCAACGCTTATGCCAACATTTGCATTTGCCTCTGCAATCAGGCTGTGACGCCACGCTAAAACGCATGTTGCGCAAGACAACCCGGGCCTCATTCCGCGACTTGGTCTCTGCTGCCCGTCAAATCATGCCGGAAGTGGCCATCACCACAGACGTCATTGCAGGGTTTCCAGGCGAAACAGAAAATGAATTCACGGTGTCATTAGAATTTATTCGAGAAATGAACTTTTCGGGTGGTCATGCCTTTACTTACTCTCCTCGGCCTGGGACCGCGGCTGCCCGTCTGGGAGGCCAAAACAAGCCGGAGGTCAGGAAAGAACGCAATGCCGTCATACGAGAAGTGTTCGAAGAGGGGGCAAAGGATTATCGTCAGAAATATGTCAACAAACAATTATCCGTTTTATGGGAATCTAACACCGAACTAAATGATCAAGGCTGGCTCATGCAGGGCTTAACAGGAAATTATCTGCGGGTAAAAGCTGTAACTCCGACACCATTGTGGAATGAAATTTCATTGGTAGAAATTCAAAGCACCGATGAAAAAGGACTGCGAGGCGCCCTGGTAAGCAAGCACTCTGATCACAAACATGGCCTGCTTACCACTACTGCAAAAGATTAATAAATTGTATAATACGCGCTGAATTTTTATTGAATTTATTCCAGGAGAAAATATGACCGCCCAATTAATTGATGGAAAAGCGATCGCCCAAAAGGTTCAAAATGAAGTCAAAGAAAAAGTGACCGCCCGGGTTGCTGCCGGCAAATCACAGCCCGGCTTGGCGACTGTGTTGGTTGGTGAACGCGTTGATTCAGCCACGTACATCAGGATGAAACAGAAGGCTTGTGACAACTTAGGCATGAACTCCTTCCACCGTCCTTTGCCAGAAGATGTCAGCCAGGAAGAACTCGATAAACTCATCAAAGAATTGAACGCCGATAAGAAAGTTAATGGCATATTAATCCAGTTGCCTTTACCAGACCACCTGGATGAAGAACGTGCTTTGCAACTCGTAAATATTGAGAAGGACGTTGATGGTTTCTCCCCGATCAATCTTGGTCGTTTGGCGCAGAAAGGCCGTGAGCCGTTATTTGTGCCTTGCACCCCCTATGGATGTATTTATTTGCTCAAGGAAGTTGGAGTCGAAATTTCTGGAGCCAATGCTGTGGTGTTGGGCCGATCTAATATCGTAGGCATGCCTGCCGCTTTATTGTTGATCAAGGAGAATGCCACAGTCACGGTAGTCCATTCGCGCACCAAGAATACCCCTGATATTGTTCGCCAGGCAGATATTATCATCGCAGCTATCGGAAAACGGGAATTTGTACGCGGCGATTGGATCAAACCCGGCGCAGCAGTGATCGACGTGGGGATCAACGAAATGCCCGACTCGTCCAAGAAGCGTGGCTACCGCCTGGTCGGGGATGTCAATTTTGAGGAAGCAAAAAAGGTCGCTGGTCATATTACTCCCGTCCCAGGGGGTGTCGGACCTATGACTATCGCTATGTTGATGGCAAATACCTTACACGCCGCCGAAATTCAAGAATAATAAGCCCCTGTTGCTCTCCACAGCTCTGTCAAAACAACAGGGCTGTTTTTATTTAATACCTAATTGGGGATATCCTTTGGTTATAACAGTTGGCATATTGCTATGGACGTTTACAATGCACCTAGCCAAAAAGATTGGTGACAACCATGGTCGCTATGCAAAGGCGTTGTTGGTTTCAGAATAGATAAAAGGTCAAAAAAAAGGGGGTATTCCCAAATTAAAACCCGCCTGAGCTGTACTTACCTAAAATTCTTATGTGATCTAGTGCATAAAGAATGGGTACAGCATTGAGCCGCCGATTCGGTTGATAAACATTACACCTACAATCTTCCAAAAGCGAGCAGAAAATTCGAATCATAGCAGACCCGTTCAAATCTTGGATTTCAATTTCATCATATAGATTAGTCTGACCTTATAAGTAAAAATTTATTCGCTATATATCCTGTAGCACTTTTTGTTTTAGGGTGTTTCATATGGCGGCCATGGAATTTCGGCCGGGCCGGCGAATCCATGTTTTTCCTGCACGAAAACACGACCCCTGGAATTCTCGTAACATCCAGGTTCATCAACAAAGGATATTTCAAGATAATTGGTGGCCAAGGGCTCAAAAATTATAGTCCCTGATTCACAGCGCCAGACTTCAATGATGTAATGATTCATGTGTTCATTTTCCTCGTCCCCCGCACGGAGCGGAATATCCAGCCATCTTACAGTCACGATGTGCTTGTATCTGATTACATTCGTCACCGTCGAGGCAGGATAGTAAGGAGAAACAGGTAATTTCATTTTTTCAGGATATATCGGTTCTACACTCAACAGATCCCCACCCACATCCATAAATTCAGTTTTGACCCAACAAGGCTTATCCCCACCAATAGCTTGGACATAGATCCAATTTGCGTCATCGAGCCGCCCGATTATCTCCATCCGATTGCCCTTAACCAGACCGAAAAAATAAAGATAAGGCCAGCCTGGTCCATAGCGACAGGCCAACCTGTCAGCTGTCACTTCACCGCGTAGAACAGAGTCAGTAGGCACAGGAGTCAGGGTATCTGTTGGAGTCTGGGTTGCGGTCTGTAATGGTGTAGCAGTATCGGTAGGAGTGACAGGCATCGTTTGAGTAACGGTAGCAGGCACAGGAGTCGGGGTATCTGTTGGGGTCTGGGTTGCGGTCTGTAATGGTGTAAAAGTATTGGTAGGAGTGACATGCATCGTTTGAGTAACGGTAGCAGGCTCAAGAGTCGGATGAGCCGATTCTGCAAAGCAAGCACTAATTAGAAAAGGTAATGTGCTATATACAAGAAAATTATTTATGCTCATATTAATCGCTTGTTGACTAAGGCTTGATTTAATACAGGCTTTTGAATAAGTTGCTGTAATCGTCTGTCCACATCCGGAAATTATCAGGGACATTCTCGATTTCCACACTGGCTAAAGAAATGTGTGGATTGTCAAAAAATTCTTGGTCTCGGGTCAGGATCATCCAGGTAGAATTATTGCTTTGGTCATCAACGCTTTCATGTTCAATTACAGCATAAGAAAGACCAAATTCTTGGGCAGCTGTTACAACGACCGGACGGAGATCCAGATGACGGTTAGAAATGTGGATAGCTAGAATTCCATTGGTTTTTAGATGTTGTAAATAAATTTCGAACGCCTCCCTCGTCAGAAGATGCACTGGGATCGCATCGCTTGTAAAGGCATCCACGACGAGCAAGTCAAATTCCTGGTTTTGGCCCACATTTAATTCTTTTTCAAGAGAGAGGCGTGCATCCCCAAGAATAACTGTGAGCTCGCCCTCTGCATCGGTCAAATAACTGAAATAATCATCTTGACCTTCAGCCAGGGCAACTACCGACGGGTTGATTTCATAAAATCGCAAGCTATCTCCAGGCTCAATGTAGGCGGCTATAGTTCCCACCCCTAAACCGATCCCACCCACTTTCAAGGAATTTGGACGATTGGGATGGACAAGAAATGCCAGACCTACACCACTTTCCCGGTTGTAGTAAGAAGTAGGTATATCCCGTAGGTCGGGGTTTATTAATTGGTTTCCATGATCGATCTGACCATTGGTCAATTTGTAAGCGTGGTAATCTTCACGTCCAATATTCGATTCTGTCACATAGAGTATGCCATAATAATTTCTTGTTTCATAAAGAGTATAAGAAGAATACTCTTTTATAGACTCTGACGAATAATAACCAACAGTGCCGGACAAAAGGATCATCACGAGCGCAATAGCCTGGTACGTTCTCTTCCTTTGTGTGGGCGGTTTGAATTTGATTATAAGAAACGTTAATAACAGCCAACATGCAAATATGCCCCACTGCAATTCGAAGTAGCCTGTGAAAATGAATGGCGCGATCAAATTTACAAAAATACCACCTAATGCGCCCCCTACGGATACCATCAGATAAAAAGAGGTTAAGCGTTGAGGGTCTGGGCGCAACTTCACTAATTCTCCGTGGCAGATCATACAGCACACGAATAACAACAGCGAATAAATGACCAATTCAGTTTGAAAATATACATCTGGATCCCAAATAATTAACCAGATATAAAATCCGCTCATGATGATAAGTGCTACTGTGAACCAAAATCGCGAATACCAACGCTCGTTATCAAATGCCAAAATAAATGAGAGCAAGTAAATAGTTAGTGGTAGCACCCATAAGAATGGGATGACTGCCACCTCTTGTGTAATTTGATTGGTTATAGCCAAAAGTATCACCGATGCACTTGCCGGCAGCAACAGCCACAGGACTTTTGTCAGTCGCCCAGTCTCAGGTACTGATTCGGCAGGCGGCGCTTCTTCTTTTGGACTTTTGGCCTGTTTCCGATTGTAGGTCTTGAAAGCCCCGTAAATCGCGAGAAGTGCGAAGAGCGCGTACCCCAGAGACCAGGTATTTGCTTGTGTCCGTAGTGTCAGGTTGGGCTCCACCAGAAATGGATAACTGATCAAAGCCAAGAGTGAGCCAATATTTGAGAGCGAATACAAACGATAGGGGCTGCGTCCAGGATGGTCACGATTAAACCAAGCTTGCATCAATACACTATTGGTCGCCAACAAAAAATATGGTACCCCAACCGCTACGGCTAATATCTTCAAGACCTGGAAAATCGGAAAACCGCCTCCTTCAGGTTTCCAGGCTGAATCGGGTGTAATGGGTGAATTCCAAATGAGCCCAGTAACAATCAACAAAACTAATGACATCGCCAGAAGACCCATATGGACAATGCCTTGTTTTTGGCTTTTGAGGCGCCCAATCAGCCAATACGCGTACGCATAACCACCTGTTAGTAATACTTGAAAGAAAAGTAAAGTCGTAGACCAGACTGAGGGTGTCCCACCAAACCAAGGCAGGATGTATTTGCTGATCATGGGTTGAATTTGAAAAAGTAAAAATGCTGAGATGAATATGGATATTGCGTAGTAAGGCATGTCTGAATCAAAAGGTCTTTTAGTATGATTTAATTGCTCCTAGCATAAATCTCAAAATTTACTTGTACGGGTAGACTTAAATACAAATGAATGTTGGATTTTAAATTTACGCAGTACTTTGTAATTTTAAAATTGTACTGTATTTAAATTATGCTTCAAATTCTCATGGGTACTATGATCGGAAATCAAAATGTTAAAAGTTTATGCTGGTTGACCTTCTCCCATCCCTACAACGGAAGCAATGCCTTGCACCCTAAGGCTGTTACCATACAAGATCATCACATTTTTTATGTCACCGCTTACAATTGTCAAATGCACTCCCCACATAATACTGCCAACCCCCAAAATGATGAGTGTTAATCCGAGTCACCATCATTAACCCTGGAGCCAGAGAATTAGCCCCATCGCGGAAGATCAGCAGGCCAGCAAGTATTACCAACAAACCGGTCGCCACGCGAGCTATCAGCCAGCCCAACTCATCCAAATGCAGAGCGCTAATTGAAAGACATGAGAGCAATATCAATCATGCTACCACTGAATTAATCAAGGCCAAAAGCAAGGATACAACTTTCACAAGATACCTGCTTTGATTGAAACTCACAGCTTAAATGGAGGTATGGTCTCAGGTTGTATTGTTCCACTCTCGATTGCTATAAAAAATTATCCTTGCAGGTTAGAAAGGATGGTTCGGGATCAGAGCTAGTGCTATGGTTTGTTTCCCGCTTTTACATGTCGCTTGTGCATCTTACGGGGTTGTGTTTGTCGTTGAGTTGAATTCATAGGACGTTTTGATCTTCTTTGCACGGTTGCAGGTCGTGGCGGAGTTGGAGCCGTGTAGTCAAGGCCTTCCAAGGTTTTCCGCTCCAATTTATGTCCTATGATTTTTTCCAGCTTACGGATTATATCTTTGTCCTCAGGTGTGACGAAGGTGATCGCATCGCCCAGGCGTTCAGCACGTCCCGTACGTCCAATGCGGTGGATGTAAGCATCGGCCGTATCGGGCATGTCAAAATTGATGACATGCGAGATACTGTCTATATCCAAGCCACGCGCTGCTATATCCGTTGCGACCATAATATGGTATTGGCCGTTCTTGATACCCTTCAGTGCCTTTTGGCGTTGCCCTTGTGTGCGATTGCTGTGAAGACTAGTGACTCGATAGCCGGCATTTTTTAGCTGTCTTTCTAGCCTGCTAGCACGATGTTTTGTCCGGGTGAAAATTAGTACCGAATTCGTATCGGTTTGTTTAAGTAATCCCAGCAAGAGATTGCGCTTGAGATGTTGCGGTACTGGATATAGCGCCTGCGTTACCGTATAGGCCGGGCGACTAAACCCAACCGCGATGCGCTTGGGTTGTTTGAGCGATTGATTTGCAAGTTGCTCTACTTCAGGTGGGAAGGTAGCCGAAAACAGCATCGTCTGACGATTAATTGGGACAGCTTTGATAATCCGCCGTACGTCTGGTAGGAATCCCATATCAAACATGCGATCGGCTTCGTCGAGCACTAAGATTTCTATTTTATTGAGGCGGGCATGTCCTTGGGCATGCAGATCCAAAAGCCGGCCAGGACAAGCCACGATTATTTCAACACCCTGTTTCAAAGCATTGATTTGGGGATTTGCACCGACACCACCATAAATGGATACACTCCGCAGATTGGTTCCTACGGCCAGTGAGCGAATAGTCTGGTGAATTTGTTCAGCAAGCTCACGCGTAGGAGTTACTATCAGAGCGCGGGATTGGTTGCGCGCACCCTGCATCAATTTGTGTAGGATAGGGAGCACAAATGCGGCTGTTTTGCCTGTGCCTGTCTGCGCAGTACCGATCAGGTCTCGGCCTTCCATTGCTGCAGGGATAGCTTTTAATTGGATCGGCGTTGGTGTTTTATACCCAGCGCGCTCAATTCCCGCACGCAGGCGAGAATCCAGATTGAACTGATTGAAGTTCATATATTTTTCCTTATTTTCAGAAGTCAGGCGGATGTCAAAGGGGGAAGCGAGATTGGGTCCAGGGGCTAAACAATGGCAACGACTACTTAACTAATAAATAAACAAGATCGAAAAGATAACCGATGATATCAAGGCTGTCAAGGATTTTGGCTATGATATACTTGAGTATACCTGTTTCAGGTCAAGCGTGCTTACCCTGCCGTCAACCCTCACTATCGGGTTGGCGGAATTTTTTATCGGGCTTAATTCTAACTTTATTAAGGAATACAGAATCCGTGACGGTCTCAGACAAGCAATCTAAAACAAAGAAAAATCAATCGGCATCCCCTGTAATAGAGGGTGGTATGCCAATTAATGTAGGAGACCGTGTAATCCACCCACAGCATGGATTAGGCAAAGTGACCAATTTGGCGGTCAAACAATTTGTCGAAGGGGAGAAACGTCCATACTTTGAAATATCCTTTCCCGGTAGCACCTTGTGGATTCCATTAAATCATCTCAGCTCGGGGATAAGAAAACTGACCGTGAAAAGCGAAGTCTCTCGCTGCCGTCGATTGCTTAAGGCCCGCGCAACTCCTCTGAATGAGGACCCACGAATGCGCCAAACAGAGCTAGTCAATCATTTAAAAGAAGGAACTCTCTCAGCCCACTGTGAAGTGGTGCGTGATTTGGCCTCTCATGGGTGGCCCAAACCGCTCACTGGCGCTATAGCTACTTTTTTGCATACCACGCAAGATGTACTCAGCCAAGAATGGGCTGCAGTGGAGGAAATTACTCGTGAAGAGGCTGTTATTGAGATCGAATCGCTAATCGAAAAGGGAAACCAATCTCATCACAGTAGTTAAATCATTGGATTGGACTCAATGTTTTCCCACAGATTTGTAATCTAGAATGAAAAACTTAGGTTTCAAGTTGTAGTCAATTCTGAGTTCCATCCTATAGAATAACCCGTTATAAAAGCTCAGCCCAAGAGCCAACAAAGTCGCAGATATTGATGGGGGCATTCGTAAAGAGGTGATATGAAATTCAACATTGGAGATAAGGTAGTTCACCCACAACATGGAGTTGGTTATGTCGCAAACCGGGAGGAGAAGCAATTCGAGGAGAGCGACTCGCGCACTTATTATGTGATATCAATACCTGACACCACCATCTGGGTACCAGTCGATTTGACTTCATCTGGGTTACGTAAACTAAGCGTAAGGAGCGATCTCAAAAAATGTCGCAAGGTATTACAGTCCGCTCCTGGTATGCTCAAACCGGATCGCGATCTGCAATCTAGCCTTGTAGATCACATCAAGCAAGGTTCAATCATAGCGCAATGTGAAGTCGTGCGCGACTTAAGCGCTTATGGTTGGAACAAGCCATTATTTGGTCCTATCGCAGATTTCCAGCGAATAATATTCGACGTGCTCTGCCAAGAGTGGTCTATTGTAGATGAACTGCCTTTGGCTGAGGCCTCCCATGAAATTGGGGATTTGCTTAAAAAGGGTAGGGTAGCTCACGAATATTGATGTGGGTTGATGGTATTTAAGTTTCATTGGTAAAGAAAACGAAAAAATCTTCCATTTCTGCGTGAATCACGTCCCAATTAATATTGTTAGGTAGCTATTTTTATGTTCAGAATTTTCAGTACCCAACTAATGAGCGCTGATTTCAGTCCAATTTTAATTTCCAATGATTGTGGGGTCTTGTTATTCATAAATTCCACCAATTGATGCAAATCCTTGCAAGGTTAACCTACCCACATACAGAATAAACACTTTCTTAATATCCCCGGTTGTGATCGAAAGGTGAATTCCCCACATACTTCTGCTCGCTCCTAGCAGGATTAACAACAAACCCTGGACGTATTGGCTGAACACCATCTCCAAATGTCAGAATACCAATTATGATCACAAGGGTTGCAGTCATAATCCGACCGGAAGCATGTTCTAAAATCCCCCATCCCAGGTTTATGAGAGAGACGCAAGAGAGCAATATTAGACTAGAGGCCATAAAATTGACCATGGATAGTAGGATCGAAAGCGCCTTCATTCGTTACCTCCTGTTTGACCATATTTGGACTAAGAATCATGCCCTTTAAATTTGTTATTGGCTCCAGATATCATGAATGAACCTATAATATTCTGGAGGTAGGGTGATCGCTGGAGAACCGCAGGTTGCCCGGAGGGGGAATAGATTTTACTTTCCAGAAAGAAATTCTAGCAAGTATTGTATATACAATGTGGATAAAATATTGTATGGTATCACCTAAAAATCAACTTAAAAACATGGAGGAAATATATTTACAGGCCAAAAACCAAGCAATACCCAAAGCTAATCTGTCCCTTTATAGGATATCAAGCTCAAATATGAAGATATTCTTTCTAATTTTCCGCCTAAAGTATGAGGCAACTCAGGGACCAAGTAGGCAAACGTGAGCACAAATCACTATGAAACCAAATAATTTACATTACCTTCAACCCCTTAAGGTTCATACGTGTTTAGGCAAACTATCAAAATAATTTGGTTTTATTAGTAGTGGAAGAAGTGTCAAAATTATTCATAATTAAGAAAATCGTTGACATCCCTCCAATAATTTGCTAAACTATACTTATAAGTTGTCAGACAAATTTCGCAGGTTAAATCATCATCGTTTTGTAGTTTTAGTGTCACTGGTCTGACATCTGAACCTGCTAACGAAAATCCCTCTTGACTATCAAACGATTATGCCTACACTCCTAATCAAAAATGCCTACATTGTTACAATGGATGACAATCAGCGGGAGATTCCTGATGCTGGTATTTTCATCAAAGATGGATTTATCGAGCAAATTGGCCCCACTGAACAGCTTCCCACACAGGCCGATGAATCCCTCGATCTGAGCGATCACGTTTTGTATCCTGGATTGGTCAATACCCATCACCACTTTTACCAGACCCTAACACGAGTCATACCACAGGCGCAAGATGCCAACCTATTCAATTGGCTCAAAACCCTATATCCAATTTGGGCTCGCATGACACCCGATGATATCTTCATTTCAACTCAGACCGCGCTCACAGAGCTGGCCCTATCTGGATGCACAACCGCATCAGACCATCTCTACTTATTCCCCAATGGTTCAAAACTGGATGATGAAATTGCTGCCGCTAAAGATATTGGGGTTCGTCTCCAAGCTTCTCGGGGCTCCATGTCGCTGGGCGAATCCGATGGAGGTCTTCCTCCCGATAGTATTGTCGACTCCGAAGAGCACATCCTGGAAGACTCCCAGCGTGTTATTGAGGCCTTTCATGATTCCAAACCCGGCGCGATGACACAAGTGGTGCTAGCGCCCTGTTCGCCCTTTTCTGTCACTTCCGACTTAATGCGCGAATCTGCAAAATTAGCTCGGCACTATGGCGTTCATCTACATACCCACCTAGCCGAAACGGAAGACGAAGAACAATTTTGCCTCGACACAGTTGGCCGTCGCCCAGTTGGCTACATGCAAGAGCTAGATTGGGTGGGTGAGGATGTCTGGTTTGCACATGCTGTCTGGGTTAACGAGGAAGAGATCAAAATATTTGCAAAACATAACTGTGGCGTCGCCCACTGTCCTACCTCAAATATGCGCCTTGCATCGGGCATTGCACCAATAAAAGAATATCTCGACGCAGGTGTCAACGTTGGCATCGGAGTGGATGGATCTGCCAGCAACGATGGCTCTAACCTGCTGGCTGAAGTCCGTCAGGCGATGCTCCTGGCAAGAATTAAAGATGGGATTACAGGCTTCTCACTTTCTAAGGATCCCGATCGCAAATTGATGGCCGCCCGCACAGCTTTGCATCTTGCCACACGAGGCGGCGCTCAAGTTCTGGGCCGAACCGATATCGGCTCACTGGAAGTCGGCAAATGTGCTGATTTTTTTGCTATCAACCTCAATAAAATTAATTATTCCGGGGCTGCAGTTCATGACCCAGTTTCAGCAACAGTGTTCTGTCAGAACACTCGGGTGGACTATACCGTAGTAGCTGGCAAGTTTGTGGTGCATGAAGGCAATATGGTAACTGTTGACGAGGAGAAACAAATCCGTAAACATAACAAGGCCGCAAAGAGGTTGTTAGCAGAGTAGCCATGTGGAAGGTTTATGTCAGCTAAAATAGACATTTCTTACCGGACAACCTTGATCGATGTTGCAATGGGACGTAAGCCTGCAGATATAGTTATTCGCAATGGCCAATGGGTCAGTGTCCAATCTGCAGAAATCATTCCAAATACAGATATAGCTGTTGTTGATGGGCATATCGCCTATGTTGGCGAAGATGTCACTCATTGCATAGGCAAGGATACCCAGATCATTAATGCAGATGGTCGTTTTCTTGTTCCCGGCCTACTAGATGGGCATATGCATATTGAATCAGGAATGCTAACAGTGACCGAGTTTGTGCGTGCGGTTGCCCCGCTGGGATCAACGGGACTTTTTGTCGACCCTCACGAGATTGCAAATATTTTTGGCTTGGAGGGCGTCAAACTCATGTTAGACGAAGCTTTGCGCCAACCCATCCACGTATGGGTGCAGATGCCCTCTTGCGTTCCATCTGCGCCGGGCTTAGAGACCACAGGGGCAGAAATTGGCCCCGACGAAGTAACTGAAGCAATGACCTGGGAAGGAATCATTGGCCTTGGTGAGATGATGAATTTCCCTGGGGTCTTCAACAGTGACGAGAAAATGTTAGCAGAGATGACTGCCACTCATATGGCCGGAAAGGTAATTGGCGGGCATTATGCTTCAGAAGATTTAGGGTTGCCATTTCATGGTTATGTTGCAGGCGGAGCGGAAGATGACCATGAAGGCACAAATCTCGAGGACGCTGTAGCACGTGTCCGTCAGGGAATGAAAGCGATGCTTCGTTTTGGCTCAGCTTGGTTTGATGTTGAAAGGCAAGTCAAAGCGATCACTGAAAAAGGCCTCGATCCACGCCATTTCATTCTGTGTACAGATGACTCCCACGCCGAAACTTTAACTACAGAAGGGCATATGGACCGTGTGTTGCGCCATGCAATTGTGCAAGGACTCGAGCCAATTACAGCTATCCAAATGATGACATTAAACACCGCCGAACATTTTGGCCTGGCTCGAAAATTGGGGATGATCGCACCTGGCCGTTGGGCAGACATTGTGCTTGTAAAAGATTTGCGTGAATTTCACGCCGATATTGTTATCGTCAAGGGGGAAGTTATTGTCGAAGGAGGCGAATGGAAAATTGATTTACCTGAAGTGAACTACCCAGACTGGGCCACAAACTCAGTGAATTTGCAAAAGCCCCTAAAAGCAGATGATTTTGTATTGTTATCAGAAGACGAGGATAGCAATGAAATTCTAGCCAATGTAATAGGTGTGATAGAAAACCAGGCACCGACTAAACATTTACATATGTCTGTCACCTCTCACAATGGTGAGTTGCAAATAAACAATAACCAGGATATAGCTAAAGTTGCCTTAGTAGAACGACATAAAGGTACAGGTGGAGTAACAGTGGGTCTGGTTAGTGGTTTTGGATTTACTGAAAATTGTGCCTTTGCATCCACGGTAGCACATGACTGCCATCACATGATCGTAGTTGGTACCGATGAAGCAGACATGGCCAAAGCGACGAATCACCTTGCTCACAGCGGTGGTGGTCAAGTTGCGGTCAAGGGGGGAAAGGTGATCGGGCAGGTTGATCTACAAATTGCCGGTCTTATGTCAAATAAACGTGCCGAAGTTGTAGCTCAAGAAACCGCCACTGTGTTGGACGGATTTCGTGCTTGTGGCTGCATGCTGAATAACCCCAACATGCAATTAAGTTTACTGGCGTTGGTTGTAATTCCAGAGTTACGTATTTCAGATCTTGGGTTGGTTGATGTAAATAAATTCGAAATAATTTCTGTATTGGAGTAAAAATGACAAGATTTCCTTTTAAACGTTTACAGTCCGATTTGGCGGTTCTGATTTCAAACACACCTGCGGGAGCGCAATTGCCGTCTGAACCAAAATTATCGAAGCAGTTGGGGGTCTCACGCGCGACTTTGCGTGAAGCCATGCGAATGTTTGAAGCGCAAGGATTGCTTCGACGCCGGCAAGGAGCGGGAACTTTCGTGGTGGGCCAAGTTTCGGTGTTGGATAGTGGCTTGGAAGTATTGGAAAGCCTTGAGACTATGGCCAAGCGGTTGAATATAGCCGTATCAGTCAGCAGTCTGCGAATTGAGCAGGTATATGCCGATGAAGAATTGGCTGAGGGCTTAAAGGTTCCAAAAGCGACCAAACTAGTCAGTATCAGCCGTATTATTCAGTCGGAAGGAAGGCCGTCGGCTTATTTGGTGGATACACTACCCGAAGATTTTCTCAATCCTGAAGACCTACCCAGCGATTTTAACGGCTCAATTCTAGACTTCCTAATTGATCGTGGATCCCCATTAACTTTCTCACGTGCAGCCATAAGTGCCACTGGCGCGACATCGAGTGTAGCTCGCGCGCTTGAAATCCAGCGACAAGACGTATTGCTAAAGATGACTTCACAACTATTTGTTGCGGATGGCAGCGTCGTTGATTACGCGGTAGGCAGTTTTATTCCTGGGTATTTCAACTTCCATGTAATCCGGAGAGTGGGTGGCGAACAAACCACCGATAAACCAGAGTGAAAAATATACAAATCAAAATCTAGGTAGAATTTTTGTAAAAATAAGTACAATAAGATATGCATTCTGACACTTCCTCTGTTTACCCTATAGAGGCCATCAAACGTCAAGTAGAACAATCCCGCGATGACATAATTCAATTCTTGCAGGATATATGCGCCATCCCAAGCATGGAGGGCCAAATCAAGGAGGTTGGTGACCGAATTGGCGATGAGATGACCAAACTAGGATTTGATGAAGTCCGTTTTGATGAGATGGGTAACATCCTTGGCCGAATAGGAAATGGGAAGCGTATCATTGTTTACGACTCACATATCGATACGGTTGGGATAGGTGACCCGACCACATGGGATTGGGATCCATTCATAGGCAAAATAGAAGATGGCGAACTATTTGCCCGCGGAGCCTGTGATGAGAAAGGATCTACGCCTGGGATGGTGTATGGCCTAGCGTTAGCGAAGGACTTGGGCTTTCTTGAAGACACAACCGTTTATTATTTTGGAAATATGGAAGAATCGTGCGATGGAATCGCTCCGCGGACATTTGTTGAGATAGACCCAGGCCTGCGGCCTGATTTTGTTGTCATTGGTGAACCTACCATAATGCAAATTTATCGCGGGCACAAGGGACGTGTGGAACTCAAGGTTACTAGCAAAGGTAAGTCAGCCCATGCAGCTTCCCACCATCTAGGTGATAGCGCCTTATATAAATTAATCCCGGTCATTTCCGGAATCCGCGATCTGGATGCACATTTACATACTGACTCCTTCTTAGGAAAAGGCACCATCATGGTAACGGATGCGAAGGTTAGCACGGCTTCTATTAACGCTGTTCCTGATGGTTTTACAATTTTTATTGACCGCCGCCTAACCTTTGGAGAAACGAAGGAAGAAGCTATCCAGCAGATCAAGGATTTGATCCCTGGTTATTTACGCGGTGCGATTAAGGTCGAGGAGATGTTATATGACGCTCCTTCCTATACTGGGTTTGTCCTCCCTGTCGAAAAGTATTTTCCAGCCTGGGCTATAGATTCGACACACCTCATTGTGCAATCTGGACAAGAAACTATTCGCCGGTTATGGAGTAATGTGCACCCAACTGGGAAGTGGAGTTTTTCAACGAATGGTACGTATTGGGCTGGGGTGGCAGGCATCCCCTCAATTGGCTTTGGACCAGGTGATGAAAGATATGCGCACACTGTTGAGGATCGCGTGTCATTGAATGAAGTTGTTGATGCTGTCAAATTTTACACATTGTTTCCTAAGGTTTTATCTGAAAAAATTTTAAAAGAATAAGGAAATAATTCTGTACATTTCTAGTTAGCATTCACAATTATTAAATTTGGAGGTTCAACATACGTAGCTTTGCTGGTCGCAACATTTTGTCACTCAAGGATTTTGATAGACACGAATTCTTTAATGTGTTCGAGGTAGCTGATAAAATGGCTCTGATCGCCCGCAGCCGCCGCAATGGTGACCTGCTTGCCGAGAAAACCATAATTACGGCCTTCTATCAATCCCCGACAAGAACCCGTTAGGCACATGAAGCCGGGACACATCGCCTCAGTGGTCATGTGGCCGGACTTGCAGATGCCAAAATGACCCGTGCAGGTAATTTTTATCAAGAATCGATCAAAGATACGGTCAAGATGCTAGAATTCTACGGCGACGTGATTGTGATGCGCCACTTTCAACAAGGCGCGTTACATGAGACCACAAAATGGGCCTTAATTCCGATCATTAATGCGGACGACGGCTGATGCAGACGTAATTCTGGTCGAGCCGATCGTACAACCTGATTATACTAAAGCCCGCATTGAACGCGCTGGCAAGTTAGAATTAAATCCCACCAGCTATAAGATCTCGGGTCAATTGCTCGAAAAATAAAGCCAAATCAGACGCCATTTTGCTTCGTTCCCTCCCACGCATGGACGAGATCCCAATCGATGTAGATATTACTAAATGGTACCAGGTACTGGCAAGAAGGTTTTAATGGTGTTTTTATGCGCATGGCGCTGTTAGCGCTTATTCTAGGCAAGATGGAATAAAATAAAAAACGTAATCAACCAAGCTAACTTTAATTGGAGATTGACAATGCGAACCGACTTACGCAATCGTGATTTGATAGGCGACCTTGATTTCTCAAAAGAAGAAGTTGAGACTGTTCTGGATGTCGCCTGGGATCTGAAACGCAAACGTGCTCTGGGAGAACCACATGCCTATCTTCGTGATAAGGTGCTGGCAATGTTGTTTTTCTACAGCAGTACACGCACACGCGGCTCGTTTGAAGCAGGTATGGCACAACTAGGCGGCCATGGCGCATTTATCGATAGCGAAACCACGCAGATTTCTCACGGAGATACCGAACGCGAAATGGGTGAAATTTTTGGTCGATATTATGATGCCATTGCCATTCGCCATGTAACTTGGGGAACAGGGAATCGATATCTTAATTTGGTGGCAGAAGCTTCGCGCGTGCCTGTCTTAAATATGCAATGCGAGATTTATCATCCCTTCCAATGCTTGGCCGATCTGATGACTATTATGGAAATCAAGGGCCGCGACTTACGCAAGCGCAAGATGGTTATCTCTTGGGCGTATGCCTCTTCCTATTTAAAACCAGTATCAGTCCCTCAATCCCTAATTTTACAAATGCCGCGCTTTGGCATGGATGTGGTCCTGGTTCATCCACCTGAATTTAATTTGATGCCTGAAATTATAGATCAAGCCCAAGAGCAGGCCCGCATAGCCAAAACCAGTTTCGAGGTCATCAGTGACAAAGACGGTATGGAGAAAGCGGTCAAAGACGCCGATGTTGTCTACGCCAAATCCTGGGGCCCCTTACTGGTTACTGATGATCCGGAAGAAGGCAAGAAAATTCAGGACAAGTACAAACACTGGATCACGGACTCAAAGTTGATGAGCAAAGCCAAAGAAGATGCCATCTATATGCACCCATTGCCGGCAGACCGTGATATTGAAGTAACCAGTGAGGTCATGGACGGCCCCTCATCAGTTGTATTTGATGAGGCTGAGAATCGCTTACATGCTCAAAAAGCAGTCTTGGCGTTGACAATGAGGTAGATCCCAGTAGGTCATGAAAAAGCAGAACAGGAATCGGAAAGTTAATGGAAAAAGGCAAGCGTGATTTTGAAGGTTTAGATGCGTATAAGTTGCCTTTGAAAGTTCTTAAAACAACATTTATTTCAGTTCCTAATCGTGATATTGCTCCCTAATTTCTGAAAGGAGTATCAACCACTTATGACCAATAATAATAGACAGGTAGCAATTGTTGCAATCGGCGGTAACGCTCTAATAGTTGGAAAGGATAAAAAAACGATCCCTGATCAATTTGATGCTGTCGAAGAAACAATGCGACATATCGGTGGCATGATCCAAGATGGCTGGGATGTAGTGATCACACATGGCAATGGTCCGCAAGTTGGTTTCATCCTACGCCGGTCAGAATTATCCATCCACGAACTGCACCCTGTCCCATTGGATTATTGTGGTGCAGATACACAAGGGGCAATTGGCTATATGATCCAGAAAGCATTACGCAATGAATTTAAAAAACGTGGAATTGACAAAACGGCCGTCACGGTTGTGACTCAGGTTGAAGTGAGCGCTGACGATCCAGCCTTTAATAATCCCGCCAAACCTGTTGGATCTTTTCTCGATGAGGAGACCGCCAAAGGGCGTATGGCAGACGGGCAGGAATTCGTCGAAGATGCTGGTCGAGGCTGGCGTCGGGTTGTACCTTCCCCATTGCCAATGAGAATCATCGAAGTGGATGCGATTAAAAAACTGATTGATAATGGTTTTTCGGTCATTGCAGTTGGCGGTGGTGGTATCCCAGTGGTTGAGAAAGAAAATGGCGATCTGCATGGGGTAGAAGCGGTCATAGACAAAGATTTCGCCTCTGGCCTGCTTGCAAATCTCATCAAGGCAGACTTGCTAATTATCTCAACTGCGATTGAGAAAGTTGCTTTAAATTTTAATAAGCCTAATGAAGAATTGCTTGATAAAATGACCGTTGCTGAGGCTGAGAAATATATTGAAGAAGGTCACTTCGCCCCGGGTAGCATGTTGCCCAAGGTTCAGGCAATTATTAAATTCCTAAAAGAAGGTGGCAAGAAAGCCCTCATCACTGATCCGCCTAATATTCAACCTGCTTTACGCGGTGAAACTGGAACCTGGATAGTTCCATAGTTCGTTAAATTTGTAGTTTGATTGCAATTTAATCTGATGGAATTGCATGAGAAAAATCGAGAATTTTGAAGATTTGGTAAAAACGAACGAGATAGCAAATGCGATTTATAACCTGACAGAAAAGGAAAAGTTCTCGAAAGATACATGAATTACGAAGGGAAATTTAACTTATGCTTAGCTCCGCCATCCACAAAATCGCCGAAGGCTTTGCCGCAGGAACTACAGAGCCACCCAACTAAATTATGAAACGTATCTTAACCTATCGTCCAAGCCCACCGCTGGTATTAGCAATCGTAGCTGTACTTTCATACGGATTAATACTGACCCAACTTGGCTTTTATTGGGATGATCTTCCGATGTCTTGGATCCGTTATCAGTTAGGTACGGAGGCACTGACGGAATACTTTTCTACAAATCGTCCAGTTTGGGGATTGTTGTATCAACTGACCACTCGGTTCATTCCACAAGTCCCGATCTATTGGCAAGTCTTTGCCCTCTTTTGGCGTTGGGTAACAGGATTGTTAGTTTGGGCCGTCATGCGAGAATTAATTCCTAAACAATCTGGGCTCGCGCTCGCAATTGCATTACTTTTCCTAATCTATCCAGGTTTCAATCAACAATGGGGCGCCTTCCTCTTCAGCCATTTCTTTATTGTTCTAAGTTTTTTTCTATTTTCCTTATATTTAATGCTGCGCGCTTTGAAAAACAGGTATTGGTTAAATACAAGTTTTGGCATGCTATTTTCGGCCCTAAACTTGTGGATGCACGAATATTTTTTCGCTCTGGAATTGATGCGACCGGCCGTTATTTGGATCTCCCTTCGGGACGAAGGCCTGGCAGTCAGAACGCGTCTGCACCGGACCCTGAGCCTGTGGGCACCATATTTGGCCGTATTTTTGACTGCAACCTTATCACGTATATTCATCTTCAACAACCAAATCTACGAAATTGGTGGTAATCAAGCTGGAGTGTTTCCATATAACTTGCTCACAAGCATACCAACTAGCTTATGGACAGTTGGTGTAGAAGCCTGGAGCCAGGTTTTTCGTATTCCCGACATAGCAAAAGATGGGGCTCGAACCACACTTTTATATGGCACGATAACGCTCATAACGTATGTGTTGGTGATACTTTCTTTAATCGGTAAGCAGGCCCAAAACAAGGGGGGAGGCGAAAAAAAAACGGTCTATTCGATATTGGGGTTAGGCCTTTTCATCCTGCTGGTGGCTGGCTGGCCCTTTTGGATAACAGGTGTGCCGGTCTCCTTGGCCTATCCTGCAAATCGTGCCACGCTCTCGTTTATGTTGGGAGTCAGTTTGCTGTTAGCCGGAATTTTGGCATTATTACCTAATCGTTTAAATTGGATCCTTCTCGGAGTTTTTGTATCCCTTGCAGCCGGACGTCAGTTTCAATGGTCTAACGAGTTTCGGCGCGATTGGAATGCACACAATAATTTGTTTTGGCAGATGACTTGGCGGGCTCCTGGGATAAAACCAGGCACTGTTGTGATGATGAACGAAGAGCTTTCTTATTATGCAGATAATTCAATCGGGGCAACCCTAAATTGGATTTATGCGCCTGATAATCATACCAACCGAGTGGACTATGTACTCTTTTACCCGACCAACCGCCTGGGGGGTGCGTTGACTGATTTAGAGCCGGATAAGCCAGTGAAATACGATTATCTGGCTGGCCAATTTATTGGCAATACTTCACAAGTTTTGGCTTTTTATTATGCACCGCCAGGGTGTTTGCGATTGCTTGATCCAGAAATCGATCCATTCAATCGCTTAATTCCTGATAAAAGTCTTATGCGTGATGCTGCTTATTTATCTACAACAACACCGATATTAACTTATAAGGATGCCCAAATGCCAACAATTTATGGCCCTGAGCCTACGCATGGTTGGTGCTATTATTTTGAACAGGCTGATTTGGCGCGGCAGTTAGGTGATTGGGACCATGTTGCAGATCTAGGTGATACTGCCTTTGATCTTGATGATCACCCAAATGACCCCTTAGAACGATTTGTGTTTATTGAAGGCTATGCTCATGTTGGCGCCTGGGAAAAGGCAATTGAGTATTCGCAAGTCTCCTACATGGTTTCGAAGAATTTTATTGGTTCGTTGCTTTGTAGATTATGGGATCGCATTGACCGGGATGTGATCGCTTCCCCTGAAAAAGATGATTTTGTCCTGCAGGCAAAGTCAATGTTCTTATGCCATCCGTGAGCCATGTGACCTATATTGTTGTGTTTTAGAGTCAAAACTAAAAAAGTGACCTTTGAAAGATTATGATTACCCATTCCATGTATAAAGGTAATAGCGGTCGTAATAATTAGAGAGAGAGGCCATGCCTTATGCGCGTTGAAATACGAGATATCCGCAAATATTTTGGTTCTGTAAAAGCAAATGATGGCATTACCCTGACGTTGGAGGAGGGGCATATCTATGGGGTGCTAGGCGAAAATGGCGCTGGTAAGAGCACGCTAATGAAAATCCTTTCTGGCTACCAACCCCCCGACTCAGGAGAGATTCTCTTAAATGGGCAGCCACACACCTTTGATTCGCCCCTCTCTGCTCTGAAAAACGGTGTTGGAATGTTGTATCAGGATCCTCATGATATTCCGCCCTTCAGCATAGTTGATAATTTCCTGCTAGGGCGCGATAAACGCCTGCGCTTGAATTATCGGGCTGCTGAGTCAGAACTGAAAGAATTATCATCAAAGTACGGGTTTGCGCTAGATATTCAAGCCCATGTCGATTCACTCTCTCTCGGTGAGCGCCAACAGCTTGAATTGGTACGTCTGCTTGCGGGTGGAGCTGAAGTGTTGATCCTCGACGAGCCCACAACCGGCATAAGCGCCGAGCAAAAGGATGTTTTGTTCAATTCAATGCGTAAACTGGCGCGTGAAGAGGGTAAAATCCTGCTCTTGGTATCGCACAAATTGGAGGAAGTGCAGGAACTATGCGATCATGCATTTATTTTGCGCCGTGGCAAATACGTTGGCGAGATGGAAATTCCCTGCCCCAATGAGAAATTGGTCGAAATGATGTTTGGTCAGGTACCCCCGCGCTCAGAGCGTCCCACCTTCGAGCTCGGTGATCCTATGCTTGAATTACGAGACGTCAACATTTCCACTTACCGTCTATCTGTAAAAAATCTCAATTTGTCCGTACGGGCTGGCGAAATCTTTGGGTTGGCAGGTTTGGAGGGTAGCGGCCAGCGCCTGTTGATCCAGGCCTGCGCCGGTTTGGTGCGCCCGGAAAGCGGGCAGATCATCCTCGATGGTCAGGACATTACCAGCTGGTCTTATCACAAAACCCGGGCAGTCAATGTCGCTTATGTTGCCGCCGGGCGGCTCGAAGAAGGCTTGGTGGCCAGCTTATCCCTGACAGAGCATGTCGTCTTGGCCCAAAGGGAAACTGATTTCTTTGTGGATTGGGCTGCCTCCGGCCAGGATGCGCAAAGCCGCATCGAGCACTACCAGATTGTTGGCCGGCCGGATTCAACCGCCGAGGAACTTTCTGGCGGGAACCAACAACGCCTACTCTTTGGTTTGCTCTGGAATAAGCTAAAGCTCATTTTACTGGAACACCCCACGCGTGGTCTGGATGTCCGCTCTACCAATTATATTTGGAATCTGCTCTATCAGCGTCGCCAGGATGGCACAGCGATAATATTCATCTCACCTGATTTGGATGAAATCATCGAGCGTAGCGACCGCATTGCAGTGTTCTCCGGCGGTGTCATGTCGCGTATTGTGGATGCAAAGACAACCTCCGTTAAGGAAATTGGACATATGATTGGAGGCCAACTATGAGAATTCGTACCTGGATTGTTCGGATTTGGCCGCTTGTGCCTATTCTAGCAGCTTTGTTGTTTACAATTGGTTTGCTCGTCTTGTTTGGGGCTGATCCAGTTGAAGTGTTTCAAGCAATGTGGCAGGGAGCCTTTGGCACCCAGGATAAAACCCTGAGTGTGGTTGCATTTACGATTCCTTTGCTGCTCAGTTCGCTTGGCCTACTGTTGACCTTTACCGCCGGATTGTGGAATATTGGTATCGAAGGCCAAATTGTGATGGGCGCAGTTGCGGCCAGCTGGGTGGCCTTATTTATGGACGCCACTAGCCCGGTATTGATAGCAGTTGAGGTTATTTTGGCAATGCTAGCTGGCGCACTTTGGGCAGGGGTGGCAGGTATTCTGAAAACCCGAGGCGGTGTTCATGAGATTTTTGGGGGATTGGCCCTAAATAGCCTGGCAATCATTTTTACGAATTACTTGATTTCCGGTCCTTGGCAGCCGCCGGAAGGCGGCAGTTTTTTCGGGACTGTTCCTTTTAGAGAAATCTCTCAACTCTCCCGTTTTGCAGATTCGCGGTTCGCACCATTTTCACTATTGGTTGCCATGGTTGCCTTGGTGATGGTTTTTGTGGCTCTACGGGGCACCACTTGGGGATTGAAACTTAAAGCGCTGGGCCAGAATCCGCGTTCGGCTTTTTTATTAGGCGTTTCTAGTGAGCGCGAAACCATTTTGGCGATGATGTTTTGCGGGGCCTTGGCCGGATTGGCTGGTGCCGTGCGAGTCTTAAGCTGGTACGATAATCTTAAACAAAATATCTCGGGCGGTATTGGATATTTGGCTTTATTGGTAGTGATGTTGGCGGCTTATAGAACTTTGTGGGTGCCTCTGATCGCCTTTTTTTTCTCAGCCGTACTCAATGGAGCTATCACCTTGCAATTGCGAACCCAATTACATTCCTCACTAGGGGGTATTCTTACAGGCGTTATGGTTCTTTTTGTACTCTTATTCGGATCGAGTAAGGCCTTGGGCATTGGCAAGTCATCTGAGGACGAGGCACTAGAGCCGGATACTAGTGAGATTGAATCATGAATGATAGCGAACTGATTCTAATATTGGCCTCTATTATCTTGCAAGCTGCTCCACTGATGATTGCTGTCTGTGGCGAAACCATCACTGAACGGGTGGGCGTCGTTAACTTATCTTTGGATGGCACTATGCTTATGTCCGCCATGACAGGCTTTGTAGTCAGTCTGAAAACCGATAGCGTCTGGCTGGGTTTTCTGGCGGGCGCGGCAGTCGGTGCACTCTTTGCGTTGATAATTGCCTTTGGCACTATTCGCCTACGCCAGAGCCAGGTAGCAGTGGGCTTCGTGTTGACCCTACTAGGTGATGACTTAAGTGCCTTCTTAGGGCAGAATTTCACCCACATACCCGGCCCGGTCGTCAAGTTTATGCCTATTCCTGTTTTGAAGGATATTCCTATCCTAGGTCCGCTTTTCTTCAATCATGATATGGTGGTTTATTTTGCCTTTGCGCTTGTCGGCCTGACCTGGTGGTGGCTCTTTCGAACCCAGCCGGGTCTTCACCTGCGGGGAACCGGAGAGCGCCCCGAAGCAGCTTTTGCGCGCGGAGTAAACGTTAATCGGGTTCGCTATCTTTATACACTGATTGGCGGCGCGCTGGTGGGCATTGCCGGAGCAGCCTACTCTCTAAATGTCAAAATTGGCTGGGCCGAAGGGCATACCCGCGGTCTGGGTTGGATTGCTCTGGCAATTGTTATCTTTGGAGGTTGGTCTCCCATTCGGGGCGCGTTTGGTGCGATACTGTTTGGCGCCACCAAGGCACTAGCAACAGTGCTCCAGCGTATATTTCCAGAAGTTTCGGTTGTGGCGTTCAATTCGATCCCTTGGTTATTGATGATTCTGGTATTATTGATTGTTAGTAGTGAAAGTACCGAGCGTATCATAGCCTTTTTGCCTCGGCCTCTGCAACGCCCGTTGCGTCATTTGTTACGCGCTGCCCCCCCGATGGCACTAGGGAAAATCTTCGGAGGCAAATGAGCATTGTTATATAAGCGATATAATAGGGTCATCGATTATGAGATCCTTTTTATATGCTTTTACTAAGAGGTAATTAATCTGTCTACTTTGGTCAAGATGAATATCCCCCTACTGAGGATATTCATCTGAGTGATGATTTTTTCTTCCAGGAAAATATCCTCGTATATCCAGTTTTTTTGATACCGATTGGCAGGTTGGTGCTGAATAAAATCACGAAAAAAGGAGGTTGCCTACTTAAAGAATAAGTTCGAATTTAATACCTTAGATTGAGAAATTTTATTTACCCTTACCATAAGGAGAAGAAAGATGAAAAACAATTTGTTAGTAATATTTTTGGCATTGGCGTTACTTCTAGTAGCTTGTCAACCCGCTGCGCCAGCCGAATCTGCAACGGAAGATCCCGGTGCGGAGATGGAACCGCTTACCTTCGGTATGGTTTTGGTCGGCCCCAAGAACGACCGTGGCTGGAGTCAGGCTCACTATGAAGGTGGCCTTTTCGTTGAAAATAATTTGGAAGGGGCAACAATGGTCGTATTCGAGAGCCTCAACCCCGGCGACAAGCCCGAAGCCACCCTTGAGGGTGTGGTGGATGATATGGTTTCCCAAGGCGCCTCCCTGGTCATCACTACCTCCGATGCATTCGAAGAAGATACTGTTGGCGTGGCCGAGAAATATCCTGATGTGATCTTCATCAACTCATCGGGTGATGATGTCCTGGTTGGCGGGGCACCCACAAATCTGGGTAACATCATGGGCCAAATGGTAAAAATGAAGTATATTGCCGGCTGTGCCGCCGCCCTGGCAACCGAGTCAGGTCAAATTGGGTATCTTGGTCCACTAATCAATACTGAGACTCGTCGTGAAGCGTCTGCTGCTTACTTAGGGGCGCGTTATTGCTATGAGAATTACCAGGGCAATGATCCTGCTGAACTGGATTTCACAGTCACATGGATTGGCTTCTGGTTCAACATCCCCGGCGTGACCCTAGACCCGACCGAAGTTGTGACAAGCTTCTTTGATAGCGGCGCTGATGTGGTTATGAGCGGTATTGACACCCCTGAAGCCATTGATGGAACTGGTCAGCGCGCCTCCCGCGGGGACACTGTTTGGGCATCGCCTTATGGACATATCGATGGGTGTGATAATTCTCCAAATGTATGTCTGGGTTCAGCGTTCTTTAACTGGGGCCCGGCCTACTTGGGGACTGCTCAGAGCGTCTCGGATAGCTCCTGGACTCAGGCTTGGGATTGGAATCTACCCAATTGGGATGATTTAACCGATCTCTCAACAACCGCAGTTGGATGGAACAACGGCCCTGGCCTGACAGCTGACATGCAAGCCAACCTAGATGACTTCATCTCGAAGTTGGCCTCAGGTGAACTCAACCTCTGGACTGGCCCCATCAACCTGCAGGATGGCAGCGAATACGTTGCCGACGGTGAAGTGGCTACCGACAATGAGATTTGGTACCTGCCGCAACTGCTTGAAGGTATGGAAGGACCAAGCGAGTAATCTCTCTTGGAGAAACAGATCTGACAGGGCTAATCGCCCTGTCAGATCGCCTTGATTTGATAGTGTTACATAAGTAATTGGCAAGATGGCGGATATAGGATTCTTAGAATCCATTACTTATAATTTAACCCTTTCCAATTCCAATTAAAAGCATGCTGGACAAGATGGCCAAAACGCTCAGGTTAAATTCCCGAAGAGTTCCGGAAAATGAATGCCTTGTACGCTGGTAGGTTCACCAATATCGGATAGAAATAGCAGGACAGCGATAAGCTGTTATTGTATAGAAGATATGGATAAAAATATGCTTGGATTCACCTCAAAATCTTTCAACCTTGATCTGTTTCCGACGCCTATCAACTGGTGTGTGCCTGGGAGATTCCTTCGGCTTCACTGAAAACATCCTTGTGAATCAAGGTTATGTCATTACCGACAGTCTGGCACGCTACAATATGTCATCGATTGTGCATACACCGGAGATCACTTCCATTGTGGTCGAACATCCCACCTCCGAAGGTCCGTATGGCGCCAAAGGTGTCGGGGAGTTCGTCAGCATCCCGACTACGCCCGCGATAACAAACGCGATATACAACGCAGTCGGTGTGAGAATAGACTCGCTACCAGTAGATCAAGAGCAGATTGCTATGGAGTTAGCGGCTCGAATAAGTTGAGGTCTTTTCTTTATGCGGGGATATAGTGCGAGGGAATGTTTACCTTTGCGCCACGCAATCCCAGAAATTAGATTTATTGCTTGTGTAACATCAGGGTAAAATAGAGCGAATCAAATGAGGCAATATGAGTAAATTTATTGGCTATCGTTGTTCATTGTGTAAGACCGAATACGCACCCGATCAGGTTAACTACACCTGTCCGCAGGATGGGGGCAACTTGGATATCGTTTTAGATTATGCAAGCATTCGGGAAAAATATCAGGCGGAAGATATTACCAGCCGCACAAATGCTTCATTGTGGCGTTATGCGCCCTTGCTGCCTGTATCTGGAGTAGAGGGCAACGGCACTCCCTTGCATGCTGCTGGTTGGACGCCAGTTTTCAAAATGCCAGTGCTGGCAGACAAATTGGGTCTACAAGAACTTTGGCTCAAGGATGAATCCCGCAACCCAACGGCTTCCTTCAAAGACCGTGCCAGCGCTGTTGTGGTCTCACGCGCGCAAGAGATCAAGGTGGATGTGATCGTGACAGCCTCATCTGGTAACGCTGGGGCGGCCTTAGCGGGCATGTCGGCTGCAGTGGGGCAAAAGGCTGTCATATTTGCACCCAAAGCAGCGCCGCCTGCAAAAATAGCTCAATTGCTGGTCTTTGGCGCCAAAGTCATGCTGGTGGATGGCACCTACGACGATGCCTTTGATCTTTCCATCCAGGCTTCACAGGAGTTTGGTTGGTACTGTCGCAACACGGGCTACAATCCCTTCACTGCGGAGGGCAAGAAAACTGCCGCATATGAGATTTGGGAAACTATGCAGGCTGCAATCGGTACAACGCCATACACACTTCTTGTATCGGTTGGAGATGGAAACATTATCTCCGGAATCCATAAAGGATACAAAGACTTGCTGGAACTGGGTTGGATCGAACAAATCCCTCGGATCATCGGCGTACAGGCCGAAGGGTCAGCAGCGGTAGCAAACGCATTTCACGCTGGAACCGAGGATATTACACCGGTTTTGGCAAAGACTCTGGCTGACAGCATATCGGTTAACCTACCGCGAGACGGCTTACGGGCGATTCGTGCATCCAAAGAGACCGGTGGTACGTATATCACTGTAAGCGATGAAGAGATTATTCACGCAATTGGAGAGCTTGGACGGGTTGGTATATTTGCAGAACCTGCCGGAGCTACATCTTATGCTGGCTTGGTCAAGGCCGTGGGCTCGAGCGTGGTAAGTAGGGATGAGCCTGTAATAGTTATTAACACAGGCAGCGGTTTAAAAGATATCAATGCTGCTATGCAAGCTGTTGATCAAGCGCCAGTAATTGAACCAACCTTGGAGGCTGTGAAAAAATTATTATGAACAACCAAAATTGGAGCCAACCGGCACGTTACATTACCTTTGGTATCATGTTCTTGTTAGTTGCGATTGTAGGCTGGTATATCCAAGAGTTATACCAGCCATTAATAATCGCAGGCTTGATCGCTTATATTCTGACCCCGACCGTCAATTTATTGAAAACTCGGCTGCGCATGAGACATATTTTTTCAGTCATTCTAGTGTACATGGTCAGTTTGGCGTTGTTCATCGCAATCCCTACTACATTGGTTCCTATTTTACTTAGTGACATAAATTCCCTGGCGACGGACATGCTCGCAATTGTCCCTCAGATACAGGTTTTTCTTTCAGAACCCTTCCTAATAGGGACCTTCGAAATTAACCCTGCGCTCTACCTTCCAGATGTACTAAATTCTATTAAGGCAGTACTCGCCTCGCTTCCGGAGAATGCGTTGCATCTTATCGAAGCAACCTCGCGTAATATTCTCTGGTTTCTTGTGATCGTTGTTACAATCTTTTATCTTTTACTTGATTGGAATAAGGTGGTCGATTGGATATTACGCCAGGTTCCCAACTCCTATCGCCCAGATGGGGAGAAAATATATCTGGCAATCAACCGGGTTTGGGCTGCCTATCTTCGTGGCACATTGGCACTCATGTTCATTGTTGCGGTTGTTTTTTCGATAATGTGGTTGCTGATTGGTTTGCCTGGAGCCTTGGTAATTGGTATTGTAATGGGGCTGCTGAGTATTATCCCGGAACTCGGACCAAATATAGGCGCGGCACTGGCAGTCACTGTAGCTGCGTTGGAAGGCTCACTCTATTTACCCTTATCGAACTTTTGGTTTGCGATGTTGGTGTTTGGTATATATGTAATTCTTATCAATGTCAAGAATGTGTGGTTACGGCCTCGAATTATGGGCCGCAGTGTCCACCTGCATGAGGGCGTGGTCTTTGTGGCCATCATCGCGGCTATATTATTTCAAGGCATCCTTGGTGCGCTGATTATCGTGCCCGTATTGGCCTCCCTAATCGTGATCGGAAGATATTTGCGCCATCGCATTTATGGAGAACCGCCTTTCCCGTCTAATGAATCCCATTGGAATGTATCTGAAGAAAAAAAATCTACTGATATCCTCAAAGAGAAATCGAAGAAAAATAAAAAGGATCGCAGACGTTTTAAAAAACGGTAAACCATGGCTGTCACGTATTCGATCATTGCACCGATTTACAACGAAATTGACAATATTCCTGAATTCTATCGCCGCGTGAAAGAAGTTATGGAATCCACAGGAAAAAATTGGGAACTCCTGCTAATAGATGATGGCAGCACGGATGGCTCTACTGATAAGATTCGTGAGCTAGCGGCGCAAGATAATCGCGTTCGGCCCGTGATATTTGCCCGAAACTTTGGTCATCAGATCGCAGTCACGGCCGGCTTGGATTACTCACGGGGAGAGGCCATGGTGATTATTGATGCCGACTTGCAAGATCCTCCTGAAGTGATTCTTGAGTTGGCGGAGAAATGGCACGCAGGGTTTGAAGTGGTGTACGCAGTACGCACAGAGCGGGAAGGTGAATCCTGGCTCAAGTTATGGACTGCTTCACTGTTCTATCGTTTGATCTACCGCATCACCGATGTTAAGATTCCCCTGGATACCGGAGATTTCCGTCTGCTGGATCGCAAAGTAGTCGATGTGATGAATACCATGCGCGAACGCCACCGTTTTTTACGCGGTATGGCCGCATGGGTTGGCTTTAAACAAATTGGGGTAGAGTACAAACGTGTGGCCAGACAGGCAGGCGAGACTAAGTATCCTTTTAAGAAAATGATTCTCCTGGCACTAAATGCTGTTACCAGTTTCTCATATTTCCCATTACAAATGGCAACATATTTCGGCTTCTTGGCCGCTGGAATTGCCATTATTGCAATTCCAGTGGTTATCATCATGCGTTTAACAGGCTCGCAAGCATTTATCGGCCAGGCAACCACATTAATTTCGGTGCTCCTTCTTGGCGGGGTGCAGTTGATTTCGTTAGGTGTTTTAGGCGAATATATTGGGCGCTTATACGATGAGGCCAAAGGCCGTCCCTTATACATTTTACGCGAAGCCCCAGATAAAGAATAACCTCAGATAATCCCTATAGCGACCCTAAAGGTGTTCTTAAAACGATGTTTTTTGGACCTTTGGGGTCTTTGGTTGAACTAACCTAGTTAGTTCAGAATCTTTTCTATGGACCTTTCCTTCCTGCGAGACAAATCCTTTATGCGAACTATGTTGGGTCTTGCGATTCCTATCTCGATCCAACAACTCCTTGCAGCCAGCCTGAACATGCTGGATGTGGTTATGGTTGGTCAGTTGGGAGAAACTTCCATTGCGGCAATCGGACTCGCCAATCAGGTTTTCTTCTTGCTAATTTTGTTTTTATTTGGTGTAACAAGTGGAATGGCGATATTCACTGCGCAGTATTGGGGCAAGAAAGAAGTAGGAAATATTCGCAAGGTTCTAGGTATTAGCCTGATCGTATCCTTAGGAGTGGGCCTCTTATTTACCCTTGCGGCTATGCTCGTTCCTGAGAGTATTATGCGCTTCTACACAGAAGATGTTGAAGTTATTGAACTGGGCAGCCAATATCTCCGGATTGTTAGCATTTCGTATATATTCATGGCGATTACAACAGCGTATTTTGCCATTTTACGTAGTATTACTATGGTGAAAGTGACAGTGGTTGTCAGCGCGATTGCCTTGGCACTTAAAACCGGAATCGGCTATTTGCTTATCTTTGGAATCGGCCCATTTCCGGCATTGGGCGTGCGTGGCGCCGCGATCGGCACAACCATTGGATGGATATTCCAATGTGGATTAATCATTATGCTCGTTTATGCCCTCAAAACACCCTTGGCTGCCAATCCCTTCACCTACTTTAGGTTTAATCGAACTTTCCTTGGAAAAGTGCTTAAAACAGCCATGCCGGCTACAGCCAATGAAGTTTTCTGGTCGGTCGGTTTCACAATTTATCATGCCGTTTATGCCCGAATCGGCACAGATGCTATCGCAGCAATTCAGATTAATGCAACCATTGAAGAATTGGCGTATGTCCTGTTTTTGGGCCTCGGAAATGCCTGTGCTGTGATGGTAGGAAACAGGATCGGAGAGGGGAAAAAGGAAGATGCCTTTGAGTATGCGCGTCGCTTCCTGATTTTGGTTGTTTTCGTAGCTTTTATCTCCGGGGGACTCATCCTGTTCATCGGTGAACCGGTGATTGGGTTTTTTGATATTTCAATCAAGGCAGCCAACAGTGCCCGCATTCTCATTTTGATATTTTCTCTAACAGCCTGGGTACGCGCTATCAATTTTATTTTATTTGTAGGCGTATTACGTGCAGGCGGCGATACGCGCTTTGCCATGTTCATGGAGTTATTTTCGGTCTGGGTTATCGGTGTCCCAGCTGCCTTGATTGGGGGCTTTGTTTTACATCTGCCAGTTTATGGCGTGTACCTTATGGTTTTCATCGAGGAGTTGGTTAAGGTCTTCATCATCACCCGCCGTTACATCTCCCGAAAATGGATACATGAATTAGTAAACAACCCGGAAGCGACATAAATCCAAGGTCCGCTTCAATCTCCGGATTTGAACCTGCTACCGTTTACCTGGCCACCAAATGCATTTTTAATTTGGTCTCAAAGCCTAAAGTGGCTCTCGCCTTCATTAATGCACTGGATAAATTGGGGAGAATATTAAGCAATATCTCTCGGCTATTGTAGCTAAAACCAAACTTGCTTCCAAAATCGCAAAGCCATTCCCTATACAAATACTCGCTCCCCCGCCTAAAGGATAATAAGCAAATCGCAGGAAATGATACCAAACCCAATTAGGCAACCACCATCATAATCATTCATAAATCTATTGCACCAAAATTTCCGACACCCACGCATCTGTGTTGATCACCAATGCCATCACAGAAACATCTGCTTGATTTAGGGGTGTGCCATCCGGTGGGATAACAAGATGTGGAAGGTAGGTGGTGTCTGGATAATTCCAGTGTTGGGTTTGTGAGTAACCGGCTGCGTGAGGTTTGCCCTTTGTGTGGATCATCAAGAAGCTTGTCAGATAAGGACGAGATTTCACATCCCATAAAATCCGATTTTGATCGATGCGGACTCCCTTACGAATCTTTGTAACGCCCTCCATGGAGTGGGAGCTCATCGTTCCTGACCCGAAACGCTTGCCTTCTTCGTCATATCCGTAGGCATGATATTCGTGGCTGCGCTGTTCCTTCGGAATAATCATCGCCAAGATTTTTCCGTCGAACAATGGGATAGGGGTAATCTCAGGATAATCCTGGATTTCGTATCGTACACATTGCGGTAATGGATAAAACAAGATTGCATCGCCCCCCTTCAAATTTGGAATAAAGGGCAATTCGCCACCGACCACACAGGCTTGAATTCGTCCGGAAGTGTAATTGTTTACCAGGTAGCGCAAGAACTTCGGGAAGATATAAAATGCTCGTTCGGCGGTCCAGACTGTCAACCAAGGGATTATCTTCATTCCCCGGGATACAAATTTGAAAAATATTTTCATTAGAATGTCTGATGGTTTCATAACTCTCTGATCACACGACAATCCGCTTTATTACACAATTCGAAATTCTAGAAGAATTCTCTAATACCGAATTCGGCAATCCCCCGGCTTTAATACAATTGAGGCTTTGATGTATTTTTTACACCGATTCAGATTGATTGGATCAGCCCCTGGCATAATCCGCACATAGCCACTATTACAACTTCAATTACCAAACCCTTCAACTTATTCTTAGAGCGACGCACCTGAGCACGTTTGTACCGGGTCCATTTGCTGTCGGGGGTTTACATTTACGTGCACAGAGTCTGATTTTCGTACAAAGGGGCCAAACAGCATGGCACCGACCGCTCCCAAACCCAATCCAATGATTGCTGGACCCAGCCCAAATAGCAGCAGGTATTGGGTGATGCCTGCATTGCTAACAAGGGAAATAGACACTCCAGGAGGGTCTAAGACGCAAGCACAAAACCGTGCAATAAACCCACAGCAGGAGGGTTCGTTTGGGGCAGGCCTATTTTAAGCTCAACCAATTCTCCCACCACAATAATCCCGGAAAAAAATATTGTGGCAGTTGAGATTAGTAATGCTACCAAGGCATTTTTTATATCGAATAGCAAGGCTGTCATAGCGATGCACGTTATTAGAAACGTTCCTGCGTCTACGTTTAAACCACTAGTGACACAATTTGAGACGCGCAGTGTCAAGAAAATGGAAGGAATTATTCATAAAGTGCATATATACCCAGTTTATTTATTCCAAAGGTTATTGCCAAAGATTAAAGATTACGTCAATTCACCTGGATGTGAAAATAACAGAAAACTCTTGAAAAACATGTCACATTAACATCGACTTCGGACGATATTGGAGCGCTTCTGCCAAATGTGGAGGCTGGATGGATTCATGATCAGCCAAATCGGCGATAGTGCGTGCCAATTTAAGTACACGATGATAGCCTCTCGCCGAGAGCTGCAATTGGCTCATGGCGGTACGTATCAGGCCCTGCCCTTCTTCATCTAGGACACAGAACTGACGAACTTCGGCGATTCGCATATCGGCATTCGAGCTGATCTGAGTATCGGAGTTCGAGAAGCGTATATGCTGCCTGTCGCGCGCGGACTGCACCCGTTTACGGATATCTTTAGATGATTCTCCCAGGCGATCGCTGCTCAACTTCTCGTAATCCACGCGCGGCACTTCAATGTGGATGTCAATCCGATCAAGCAATGGGCCGGAAATCCGTTTTTGATATTTCGTCACTGTGGAGTTTGAACAAGTACACTGCTTTAAGGCATCTTGAAAATACCCACACGGACAGGGATTCATAGCCGCCACCAACATGAAATTTGCTGGAAAAGTAAGCGAGCCTTGTGCGCGGGAAATCGTCACTTGCTTGTCCTCGATCGGCTGGCGCATTACTTCTAATACTCGGGTGCCAAATTCCGGCAACTCATCCAAAAACAAAACACCCCTATGGGCAAGGGAAATTTCACCCGGATGTGGCCAATTACCGCCACCGACCAGTCCGGCATTGCTGATCGTATGATGGGGTGCCCGAAAGGGCCGGGTACGAATAATCGGAGTGTCTGGCGGGAGAGCATCTGCCACGGAGTACACCCGGGTCACATCCAATGCTTC